>JBOHRE010000039.1:0-27931 GCA_050732635.1 Longimicrobiales bacterium
GCGCGGCAGTGAGCAGCGAGAGTGGCAGCGCGAGGACGGCGGCCGCCGCGTCGGCAACGGCGGCGGTGAAGGCACGCCGGGCCAGCACGAGGCGCGCTGGCGGGCGAGCGGGCAGCACGCGGAGCCGGGCGGTTGCGCCAGTCTCGGTGACCGCGAGAGCATGCGCCGTGCGATCCGAGCTGGTGAGAAGCACCGGATCGGTGGCCAGTGGTCGGCCCTGATCGAAGGTGATTCGCTCCGCAATCCAATCGGCGTAGGCACTCCACCGGTAAGCGACGAGTGAGCCGCTGCCGATACCGATCACATGCAGCGCCTCACCCGGCCCGACGAGCACACAAGGTCGGCCGTCAATGCGCATGTCATCGGGGATCGCCGCGCGTCCACCGGTGACATCCTCGAGGCGCCAGCCACCGTCGGCCGCACACCACCCGTGAAGCAACTCGCCGGCCTGCCCCCTCGCGAACACATGCGTCACGCCGACGCTGTCAATCGCGCCTGCCAGCGGACCTCCCACCTGGAGCTGGGCACCTTCACGGCCCGACTCTGCGCTCAGGTCGCGCAGCCGCCAGCCCGCGGCTGCCGTCCACCTGAAATGCAGCACGGTGCCGGCGGCATCCCGCGCGAGTACGTGGATGATCCGGCGTCTGTCGTCGATCAGCGGCAATGGATCGCCTTCGATACGACTGCGCCGGTCGGCGCGCAGACCGGCGCTGACATTCTCGGCAAACCACTGGGCTGCGTGGCGCCGGTAGTGGATCAGTTCGCCGTCCACGCCGCGTGCGAAGATGTGGAGCGCGCCGTCGCGGCCCGTCCGTGCAACCGGCTTGCCGGCGATCAGCACGCGTTCGGACGCGGCACCGGCAGCGCTCACGTCGTTCGCCTGCCAGCGGCCGAGCCAGGAGCGCGAGTAATGCAGCAGCTGACCACGACGTGTGCCGAATACGTGCGTGGTGGTCCCATGCGCGAGCATGGCGAGCTCGGCATCGCTGTCGAGCCGGAACGCGGAGCCGATGCGGCGCAGCGCCGTGATGCTGCGTACACCCCACCCCAATAGCGGTCGCTGCACGAACAGCAGCAGCTCACCAACCGGATTCGTGGTCAGGAAGGTGGGGCGCGATCCCGGTAGCGCGAGTAGCTGACCCGCGGGGCGCAAAGCCTCGGTGCTGCGGGCCGTATCGGGTACACTTCGCCCGCCCGCCCGGCGGCCATCGAGCGCGTGATGCGCGATGCCGCCACCACGCGCGGGGCCGAATACGTGCACGCGCGACCGATACTCTGCTGCGACGAACGCGCCTGCGGCGAGGGCGGAAGCGCCGGCGCCGCCGATCGGCGCGTCCAGCTGGATCCGTGCCGGCAGCGTGCGGTCGTAGGGCACGGCGAAAAAGCCGTGAACGCGTTCGCGCGCAGCGAGCGTCGCCTCGAGAGCTCCGCCGCGTGGGCCCGCCCGAAAGGTCAGCCGCACCGTGTCCTGCCCGGGCCGCGTGGGATCGTAGACCCAGAGCGAGACGCGGCGGGCGGCCCGATCGTGGTCGTAGCGGTACGCCAGAACCTGCGGATTCTCCGACGGATTCGCGAAAACGCCGCTCGTCCGTACAACCCAGAGCAGCACTGGAACACCGGCATCGAGACTGCGCCGCGCCTTCAACCATTCACGGCGCGTCAGCTCCGCGGTCCCCGGATCGCCCGGACGGCCGCCTTCCGCAGCCAGCCGCTGCCACGTCACCACACGCGCCCAGTCGGACCTCGCCAGCGCGTTCGCCTGACGCTGGAGCAGCTCGAGAAAGAGCGGGTGGGCGGGCCCCGGCGGGACCAGGTCACGCGCCACTGCGCGGCCGGCCAGGAAGCGGTCCAGCGCAGCCCAACACATGCCGCCGCAGAGGCCGAACGCCGGGGACAGTGGGGCGCCGAGGCCGAGTAGTTGCCCGGGAATCGAAAAATGGCTCGCGAACGGGAAGCCGTGTTGTGACGGGATGAAGCTCGGGCCACGCATCCGAGGACTCCTGCCTGATGATATGAAGCTGTACCCGCGCGGGCTGGGGCCGGCGGCGTCCTGGGCGGTGCGGCGATCGTCTGGGTGCGGGGTACGGCTGAGGGGATAGCCAATGATGTGACCAAAGCTGCCCGGACGCAACAGGAGTCGGCCGGCCCCGCGGAAACACGCGGCCGCATGAGCCTCCGCGTCGCCGCCGCGGCAGCGCCTGGTCCGGGACGCTATACTTTCGCCGGCCCTTCCCTGGAGGCAGCCACGCGCGACGCGACGCCGGTGGTCCGCTTCAGCCTTTTCCTGCTGCTGTCGACACTCCTCACTGGCGGCCAGCCCGCGGCCGCCCAGGAGCGGCCGAATATCCTGCTTCTCTTCTCCGATGATCACGCGGCGCATGCCCTTTCGGCCTACCGCGAGCACCTGGCGTATGGGGCGCCGCTCCCGGACACACCCAACCTCGACCGCCTGGCCCGCTCAGGAATGCTGTTCGTGAATGCGTTCGTGACCAACTCGATCTGTGCGCCGAGCCGGGCCACTGTGTTGACCGGGCAGTACGGGCACCTGAACGGCGTCATGACCAACCGCGAGGTCTTTCATCCCGCGAACGTCACGTTTCCGGCGTTGCTGCGCGAGGCGGCGTACGAGACGGCGCTGATTGGCAAGTGGCACCTGAAGAGCGAGCCCCGCAGCTTCGATCACCACGAGATTCTTCTCGGCCAGGGTCCCTACTACAACCCGGTCCTGATCACCGGCAACGACACGGTAGCGTACGAGGGCTACACGCAGGACGTGATCACGGACCGTGCGCTCCTCTGGCTGGAGCAGCGCGCTGCTGCGCCGGAGCCGTTTCTGCTGCTGCTCCACTACAACGCGGCGCATCGCTGGTGGGATCCGGGGCCGGAGCAGCTCGGCCTCTACCGGGACACCGTGCTGGCAGAGCCGGCGACCTTCTGGGACGACGCGTCCGGTCGTGCCTCGCCGGCTCGCGATCCGGAGATGAGAATCGCACTCGATCTCTTCGACCGTGACCTCAAGCTCGAGCCGCCCAACAACCTGACCGTCGCCCAGCGCCAGGCGTGGGATGCCGCGTACGGTCCCGAAAACGACGCATTCCGCGCCCTGGCACTCGAGGGCGAGGCGCTCGTACGCTGGAAGTACCAGCGCTACATCGCGGATTACATGCGCGTCGTTGCGGCGCTCGACGCCAACATCGGCCGCGTTCTCGACGCGCTCGAGCGTAGCGGGCTGGCCGCCCGCACCGTCATTGTCTACACCTCCGACCAGGGCTTCTTCCTCGGTGACCACGGCTGGTTCGACAAGCGTTGGATGTACGAGCCTTCGCTGCGGACGCCGCTCCTGGTGCGCTGGCCCGGCGTGACCCCAGCCGGGTCGATCAACCGCGATCTGGTGATGAACCTCGACCTGGCGGAAACGTTTCTGGAGATCGGTGGCGTGCCGGTGCCGGCCGGAATGCAGGGCCGGAGCCTGGTGCCGCTGCTCCAGGGTCGGACACCCGTCGATTGGCGTGATGCGATCTACTACCAGTACTTCGAGTACCCCGACTGGCACATGGTGCGACGCCAGTACGGCGTTCGCACGCAGCGCTACAAGCTGGTGCACTACTACGAGGTGAACGAGTGGGAGCTCTTCGACCTGGCGCGCGACCCGCACGAACTCCACAGTCTGAGCGCCGATCCCGGCTACGCCGACGTCGTTGCGGCGCTGAAGCAGCGGCTCAGCCAGCTGCGGGCCGAGTTCCGAGTGCCGGACGACGATCCTGTCCCCTACATTCCCTTCGACGTCGCCCCGGAGTTCCGCCGCCCGGGCGTCGTCAGCGCCGACACGGCGAGGCTGTACTAGGCCTACTCGTACCGCAGCGAGACGATCGGGTCGAGCATTGCCGCACGCCGGGCTGGCCAGATGCCGAAGAAGAGGCCAACGACCCCGGCGAAGCCGAACGCGAGCACGACCGCCTCCGGAGCCACGGCCGTATTCCAACCCGCCATGCGCTGCATCAGAACCGAGCTGCCGACACCCAATGCGCTGCCGAGCGCGCCGCCGGCCAGGCACAGCACGAGAGATTCCAGCACGAACTGGAGCAGGATGTCGCGACGCTTGGCGCCGAGCGCCTTGCGAATGCCGATCTCGCGTGTCCGCTCCGTGACGGAGACCAGCATGATGTTCATGATGCCAATGCCGCCGACCAGCAGCGAGATCAGTGCAATGCCGGCAAGCAGGAACGTGAATGTGCGCGTCGTCTCCTCGAACGTCTCCAGCAGGCTGGTCTGATTCCGCACATTGAAATCGCTCTGCTCGCCCGGGCGGATCCGGTGCTCGCGACGCAGCACGCGGTCGACCTCCGCGAGCGCAGCGTCCATGGTCCGCTCACTGCTCGCCTTGACCGAGATCGCGCGCACGTACTCCGTGCCGAACACGCGGAACTGTGCCGTCGCGAGTGGGACGTACAGCGTCTCATCCGGATTCTGCCACCCCTGCGAGCCCTTTTCCTCCAGGACGCCGATCACCTCGAAGGGAATGCCGCGAATCTGGATGGTTTCGCCGATCAGCGCCGCGGAACTCGCCGCCTCCAAGCGCTCGCCGACCAGTGCGCCGAGCACCACGATCCGACGTCGGCCGCGTTCCTCGCCCACCGTGAACAGACGGCCGGCCGCGCGCTCGAAGTTCTGGATGTCGAAGTAGCTCGGCCACGTGCCGAGCACCGACAGGTTCGCGTTCGTCCCGCCGTACTCGACCTGCTGCCGGCGCTCCATCTCCGGTGCTGCGCCAGCGACGTATTCCGGATCGGCGAGCAGGGCCTCGGCATCCTGCGCCGTGAGGCGCGCGTCGCCACGGTCGATGCCGCCGAAATAGTTCTGACCCGGCCGGACCGTGAGCACGTTGGTGCCCATCGACGCCAGCCGTTCCTGAACGTCACGCTGGGCCCCCTCGCCGAGCGCGACCATGGTGATGACTGCTGCAATCCCGATGATGATGCCAAGCGTCGTCAAAAAGGAGCGCAGCTTGTTCGCGCCGATCGCGCCGAAGGCGACGCGCAGGATCTCGCCGAGCAGCATCGCGCCGGCCTCAGCGCCTGCCGGCGCCCGGCACGACGCCGCTGGTGCGCTCGCGGAACCGCTCGAGCCTTTCCTGCTGTTGCTGCTGCAAGCGAGCCACCGACATCAGCACGACGCGCTCGCCAGGCTCGAGTCCCTGCACGACTTCGGTGAAGTCCCAGTCGTTGACGCCGAGCATGACCATGCGCGGCTCGGGGCCGGCATCGGTCTGCACGAACACGATGCCCGGACGGACATCGCCCTGGGCGGCCGCGCCTGCGCCCGCCGGACCCCGCGTCGACGACCCGCCACGCGTCGCGAAGCAGTCGCGCAACGCGGCGCGATCGGCGTCGCTGATGCCCTGTCGCCCGCCCGCCGCACGCACCCGCTCGCGCAGCGCCGTGCACTGCTGGTCTTCCGCACCGGCGGCGGCGGTCGCTACAGCCGGCTGCGCCGGCTGTCCGTTGTCGTCAGCCGCCTGGCTGGCGGCAGAACCCTGACGGCCGTTCCGCATCATGCCGCGCATGGCCTGCTCGTCGAAGCCGAGAACCGCGCCAGCTGCGACGGCGTCGCGCACTGCCACGACTGCGGCATTCGGTACCGCGACGGCATCAGCGCGGCGGGCCACCTCGACGCTGACTTCCGCGTTCATGCCCGGCTTGAGCAGCCCCTCCGGGTTGTCGAGCTGTACGAGTACTGGGAACATCGTGACGTTCTGCTCGACGACCGCCTGGGGTTCGATCTTCGTCACCTGGCCGGAGAAGGGACGGCCGGCGAACGCCTCGACTTCGACGCGCGCGCTCTGGCCCGGCCGGATCTTGCCGAGGTCGGTCTCATCGATCAGCGTGCGGACCTGCATCGTCGAGAGGTCCGCCATCAGCAACAGCGTCGTGCCGCCGGACATGTTCTGACTCGCGGAGGCGATGATCTGGCCGACTTCGATGCTCTTCTGGATGATCACGCCGTCGATCGGCGCGCGGATCGTCACGTCGTTCATGCGCTCGCGCGCGAGCTCCAGGTTCGTGCCTGCCTTCACGCGCTGCGCCCGGGCATTCGCCTCCTCCAGCGAGGCAGCCTCGAACTCCTGCTCGGTGATCACGCTGGCCTCACGGAGCTCGGCTGCTCGCCGGCGCTGCGCCTCGGCCGTCGCCAGGCGCGCGTCGGCGACCTCGAGATCCGCTTCCGCCTGAGCCAACGCGTTGCGCACATCACGCGGGTCGACCTCCGCCAGGAGGTCGCCGCGGCGCACCACGTCGCCGGTCTCGACCAGTAGCCGCAGGACCTCGCCCGACGCCTTCGATTTCACCTCGACCAGGCGGATCGGCTCGACCTGGCCGGCGGCCTCCGCGGTCACCTCCAGTGCCCGACGCTCGACGACCGCCGTCTCCGGAGCGGCCGGCGCCGCGCCCTCCGCCGTGCGTCCGCGTGTGTAGAACGCGCTCGCACCGAGTACGACGATTGCGCCAACGGCGGTTCCCTTGACCCACAGCTTCATACTCACCTCAGCTCATTGCTGGAACGTTGTGCTGGCGTTAGCCGGCAGTCACCGGCTGCAGCCGTGTCCGTGTGTCTTGCGCGATGCGGCCGTCGTGCAGCTGAATCTGGCGGTGCGCGTGCGCCGCGATGTCGCGCTCGTGCGTCACGACGATCACGGTTTGACCGCGACCCTGGAGCTCGTCGAACAGCGTCATGATCTCGGCGCTGGTCGCGCTGTCCAGGTTGCCGGTGGGCTCATCGGCCAGCAGAATCGACGGCTCGTTCACCAGCGCGCGCGCCACCGCGACGCGCTGGCGTTGTCCACCCGACAGCTCCGACGGCCGATGGGCCATGCGGTCGCCCAGACCGACCAGCTCCAGCATCTGAATCGCGCGCCGCCGCCGCTCTGCCGTCGCCACGCCCGCATAGATCAGGGGCAGCTCGACATTGTGCAGCGCAGTCGCGCGCGGCAGCAGATTGAACGTCTGAAAGACGAACCCGATCTCGCTGTTTCGGATCCGCGCGAGCTCGTCATCATCCAGCTTCGAGACGGGCTGCCCATCCAACCAGTATTCGCCCGCTGTCGGCGTGTCCAGGCAGCCGATCAGGTTCATCAGCGTGGACTTACCGGAGCCGGACGGTCCCATGATGGCCACGTACTCGGCACGCTCGATCCGCAGATCCACGCCGCGCAGAGCATGGACGGTCTCGCCCTCGAGGACATAGTCCTTGACGAGTGCCTCGGTGCGGATCACCAGATCCACGGCGCCCGTGGCCTCCACTCCGAAAGCTCGCGGCATCACAGCTCTCTCCCGGCGAGTGCCTCGATCTGCGCCAGCGCGATCTGGTACTCGTAACGCGAAGCGATCAGGTCGGCCTCGGCCGCTACCAGGTTCTCCTCCGAGGTCAGCCGCTCGAGAATCGTCGATACGCCGAGCCGATACCGCTCCTGCTGCACGCGCAGGTCCTCCTCGGCGACCGTCACGGCTTCCGTAGCCAGTGCGATCTGCTGCTCAGCCAACTCGAGCGCGGCGAGCAGACTCTCGAGCTGGGCCCGGCTCGCCCGCCTCGCGTCCTCGAACTGGGAGCGCGCTACGCTGGCCTGGACCTCTGCGCGCGCGACCGCGTCTTCGCGCTGAAAGCGGTTGAAAACCGGGTACGAAACGCCCAGGCGCAGCGTCCAGCTCGTTCTGCCGTCGACCAGACGCGGGTCCTGGTTGTACCAGTCGTAGCCGCCGGACGCAGTGACAGTCGGCAGGTACTGGGCGCGGGATGCACGCAGGCTGGCTTCACTCGCGGCCGCATCGGCCTGCGCCGAGATCACCGTGGGGGCCTGCGCCGCGATCAGCTCGATCAGCGCGTCGCGGTCGAGGGACAACGGTCGCGGCTCGAGCGCGCCGTCCGACCTCGCGACGACAGGCCCCTCTGCACCGACCAACCGACCCAACGCGAACGCGGCGATCGTTCGCTGATTCTCGGCCTGGAGCAGCGCCTGCTTCGCGTTGGTCAACTCGAGCTGTGCACGCAGCACATCGGAGCGCGTGCCCGAGCCGACCTGCTCGCGACGCGTCGCCGCCTCGAGTCCCTCCCCGGCGCGCTGCAGGCGGGCTTCCGCGGAGCGGATCGTTTCATCCGCCCGCAGCGCATCGAAGAACGTGATCTTCGTCGTCAACGTCACGCCGTAGCGCTGCTCGACGAGCGATGCTTCCGATGCCGTCGTTTCCGCCCGCGAGCGCCGCAACTCGGCAGTACGACGGCCTCCGGAAAACAATTCGATCGAGCTCGAAAGGCCTGCGGAGTAGCTGTCCGAGGAGCCGGTCACGCTCGTGTTGGTCTGTGGATTGAACCGCTCCGTACTTGCCAGCGACGCGCCGGAGCCGACACTGAGGCTCGGCAGAAATGCACCCCACGCCGAACGCTCCGACCACCCGGCCGCGACCACGGAGCCCTCGGCCTGTGCGATCTGCGGGCTGTGTTGCAGCGCGAGCGCGATCGCCTGGTCCAACGTCACCTCCGCGACGGGCTTCTGCGCCGCCAGCGACACCGCGTTCACCAGCAGCACGCCAACCAGCGAGCCCGTCAATAGCCAATGCCTCATTTATTCCTCCCGCCGCGGCCACGTTCGCCATCACGGCCGCGTTTCTCGTGATACGCCTTTCGCTCCGCGCGGATGCGCTCCTCCACCTCGCGCTGCGCAGGCGTCAGTACCGCTCGGATCTCCAGCCGCGTGGAATCGTAGATTCCCCGCACCTGCGACCGATGGCTGTCCCAGAACGCTTCCATCTGTGCGCGCCGTCGCTCCAGTATCGAGTCCACTCGAACCCGCTGCTCCGGCGTCAGCTCCAGCTGATCGAACAGGTCCGGCCCCCGATCATTCCGCTCCGGCCGCTCGGATCGCGGTTGTGGCGCGCCTTCCGTGGCGCTCACCGCACGCGTCACGGTCGCGCCCACCAGCCCGCCGACCAGGAAGGCCGCCGAAAGAATCGCCGCCCCCAGCAGCCGCGCGCGGCGCGGGGATCGCATCTCGTGCATCATCACTCGTCGGCCTCCATTGCGAGAATCAGATCGGAAATGGTCGGCCCGCGGTCCGCGATCACCCAGGAATCCGCCGGCGCCGGTACCGCAAGCGCATCGACGAGGCCGGTGCCGAGCAACTCCGCTTCGACGCCCCGGCCGAAGCCCGAAAGCACAGCCAGTGCCCCTCCTGCGGCAATGGCGACCACGGCCGCCGCCGCGAGTGCCGGCCGTGCCCACGTCGCCAACCACGCGATCGGCGTCGCTGCAGATTCCCGACGCGCCAACTCAACCCCGGCCGCGGCGAGGATCCGGTCGACCAGCCGCTCGGTCATCGCCGCATCCGGTAGCACTGCCGTAAGATCGATTCGCCCTTCCATCACGCCTCCTCGGGCTCCATGCCCAGCTCCCGCCGCAGCGCACGCCGCGCGTGGAACAAGTGGGAACGCACCGTGCCTTCCGGTAGCTCCAGCGCCTCGGCGATTTCCCGGTGACGCCAGCCCTCCAAATCGTGGAGCAGCACGACCTCGCGGTGTGTGTCGTTCAGCATCTCCAGCGCCCGCGTCAGCCGCACTCGTAGCTGGGCCCGGTCCGCCGAATCACCCGACGGGCTCGTTTGACCCTCTGCTACGCTCAACGGGGAAGCCGCTCTCACCTTCGCTGCCCGTCGGTAGTTGTGCGCGCGGTTGCGAACGATCCGCATCAGCCACGCCGCGAAGCGGTCCGGTTGCCGGCACTCGTCCAACCGCTCCAGCGCAACGACGAATGCGTCCTGTGTCACATCCTCGGCATCTGCCGGCTCGTGCAGCACCGCGATCGCCGTCGCGTACGCCCCCGGCAGGTGGCGACGCACCAGCACCTCGAATGCGTCGCGCTCTCCCAGCCGCGCCCGCTCTACCAGTTCACGGTCCGTGTCCGGCATGCGCTCATTCATCTGACACCCGGCTCAGCCGCTTCGTTGACGCGCCCCGACCGGGGCCGCCTGCCAGCCTCACGCGCCCGGCACGGCCCTCGCAGGCGTCCACGCGCCGCGCACCG
This sequence comes from Longimicrobiales bacterium, assembly GCA_050732635.1. GTDB lineage: Bacteria > Gemmatimonadota > Gemmatimonadetes > Longimicrobiales > RSA9 > JBOHRE01. The sequence goes on from JBOHRE010000039.1 coordinate 10,066, forward strand.
CCAGGCAGGTCTTGCCCACGACCGGGGGGGTTGCACTCCAACGAGGGCTTGAATACATTTGTTAGTGGTCCCCCCGCACATTTCTGAGTCGTCCCCGGCGACGTTGCCGGGTATCGATCGACCTCCGGAGCGGAGCGAAGATGCGGAGATTTCTTGCCCTGAGCAGGGGCGGTGTGGCGCTGGGTCTGAGCGCTCTGCTGGTGCTGCCTGGCCGCGCCGCCGCCGACCCAGAGCCGCTGCGCGGCGCGGTATCGGAGCACGTCATCGTGGTTTCGATCGATGGCTTGCGGCCGGATGCGATCGCGGCGTTCGGTGCGCGTACGCTTGGCCGGCTGATCGGTGAGGGCGCCTACTCGCTGTCGGCGTCGACGATCCTGCCGAGCAAGACCCTGCCGTCGCACGTCTCGATGTTGACGGGAGTTCCGCCGGAGTCTCATGGCGTGACCTGGAACACGGATCGCACGGATGAGCACGGGCACGTCGATGTCGAGACCATCTTCGAGCGTGCGCACGAGGCGGGGCTGCACACCGCGGCGTTCTTCAGCAAGTCGAAGTTCCAACACCTGCAGAAGGCTGGCACGCTGGACTATACTCAGGCGCCCAGCGGCCTGTCGCACTGGATGGCGACGCGTACGGTGGGCGATGCGGTGACGTACCTGAAGCATGAGGAGCCGAACCTTCTTTTCGTGCACATCGGCGAGCCCGACTATGCGGGCCACACCGTGGGCTGGATGAGTCGCGTGTACGGCGTTGCCGTGCGGCGCGCCGACGCGGCGCTCGGCAAGCTGATCGAGGCCGCCGACGACGCCTTCGGTGTGGGCGAGTATACGTTGATCGTAACGGCCGACCACGGGGGCCATGGGCGGAACCATGGCTCGGAGGACGTTCGCGACACGACGATCCCGTGGATCGTGTGGGGCGAGGGCGTGGCGTCCGGCACGAAGCTCGGAGCCGGGATTCGCACGATGGATACGGCAGCCACTGCTGTCTGGCTGCTCGGCCTCGAGCCGGCGCCGGACTGGATCGGCCGTCCGGTGGCGACCGCCTTCACCAGCACGGCGCGCTTTGCGGCGGCCGCTGCCACACGCCTGCCGGTCACGGCAGCGACACCGGCGACACCGGATCTGCTGCTGACGCCGATCCTCGCGGGCACCCAGCCCGCTGAGGCGCCGCGTGCGGCCTCGACCGTGGCGGGCGGCGGCTCCTGACGGCTCCCGGCGCGTGCGCCTGACGGCGCCGTCGGACTTCGGTCCGGCGGCGCCGTTTTGCTTCGGCCCTGCGACGGCGCTGATTTCGTTGCCCACCGGCAGCACGCGATCTATGCTGCGGGATGAGCGGAGAACTGACGGGGCGGGTAGCCCTGGTGACCGGCGCGAGTCGTGGCATCGGCCATGCCATCGCGCGTGCGCTGGTGGAGGCGGGCGCCGATGTCCTGATCTGCGCCCGGGACGCCCGCTCGCTGGAGCAGGCGGCCATCGCGCTGCGCGACCAGGGGCCGGGGCGGGCAGCCGCGCTGGCGGCGGACGTGACGGACACCGCGAGCGCGCCGCGACTCGTCGCGAGCTGCATCGAGCACTACGGCGGGATCGACATCCTGGTCAACAACGTGGGTGCCAGCCGGCGGCGGCCGATCATGCAGGCGAGCGACGACGATTGGCGCGAGATCCTCGATTTGAATCTGCTTTCCGGTCTACGTCTCGCGCGCGCGGCCGTGCCGCCAATGCGCGAGCGGGGCGGCGGCTCGATCATCTTTATCGGCTCGATCTGGGGCCGGGAATCCGGCCCGCCCGAGCAGGCGCTGTACGTCGTGTCGAAATCCGCGGTGATCGGTGCGGCCCGGATGATGGCGCTCGAGCTCGCCGGCGATGGGATCCGCGTCAACAGCGTGGCGCCGGGATCGATCCGCTTTGCGGGCGGCAGCTGGGATCGTCGGGTTCGCGCTGCGCCCGTGGAGATGGAGCGTTGGGTCGAGCAGAATCTGCCGCTCGGTCGCTTCGGTCGACCGGAAGAGGTCGCGGCTCTGGTGGTGTTCCTGGCGTCAGCGAAGGCCGGCCTGATCACCGGCGCGTGTGTCGCCGTGGACGGCGCGCAGGGGCACTCACTGATCTGAGTCCCGCCGGTTTCCGGGCCGCGGCGTGCCGCCCGCGGCAGGCTTGGTCACGCAACGGCAACGTAATCCTCGAGCTCTCGCCAACCGGCCCGGTCCAGTGCATTGCGAATCCGACCGCGCGCGCCCGCCTGGCCAACAGCCCCGACGCAAAACGCACCGCGGAACCGGTCGATGGTCTCCGGCGCGACGACCGGCGCGCCGTAAATGTGCTGCCCGATCTTTCGCGGATCGAGGTCGATGAACGCGAGAATCGCGATGCCTTCGCGGCGCAGTGTCCCCGCGAACGCCTTGCCGACGGGTCCCGCGCCCCACACCACCACACCGGGCCGGTGGCGCAGCAACGTGCGAGTCAGAGCGCTGATCTTGCAGCGTCGAAACGCATCCGCACCGTATGTCGTGCTGGTGCGCGAGAGCCGGTCCGGCCGTTCGCGCCAGCGCAGCAATGTCCGATCGACCTTGGCGAAGCGTCCGCCTGCGGCCCACAGCCGCAGCAGCAGGTCGTAGTCTTCGGGCCAGCCGACGTCGCGAAAGCCACCGACCTGTGCCACGGCCTCGGCACGCAGAAAGAACGTCGGGTGCGCGATCGGGCATTCCACGAACAGATCGCGAACGATCGCCTCGTGCGTGAGGAGCGCGTTGATCCACTGCTCATAACGGCGTGCGCCTCCAGCGACCGCCGACCGCGGGAAGTACTCGATGCGGCAGCCGACCGCGACCAGCCTGGGATCCGTATGCGCGAGCTGCAGTTGCAGTGCCAGGCGCTGCGGCTCCGCGATGTCGTCGGCATCCATTCTGGCCAGAAACGCACCACGAGCGGCCCGACGCGCGCACTCCAAGGCCGCCACGATGCCGAGCGGCGACTGGCCGAGAACGCGGACGCGCGCGTCCCGGGCCGCCCAGGCACGGAGAACCGCGTACGTTTCGTACTGCGAGCCGTCGTCCACGGCAATCACTTCATAGCTGTCGATTGTCTGCCGCTCGAGCGAGGCGATGGCATCGCCCAGCGTGTCCGCCGCGTCACGAGCAGGAAGCAGCACGCTGACGAGTGGAGAGGGCTGCGGCATCTGCGCGGTATTCCGGGTTTCCGTGGTGTCGACGCGGGGGTTCCGGTTCAGCCTCCCAGGCCGCCCCCGCGGCTCCGCCGCTGGCGCTGGTCCGCGGCATGCCATAACTAGCCGGTATGGCAAGACCGCTTCATGCTAGCATATGGCTGGCAATGGTGATGTCTTCGGCCGGCTGCGCAGGTCGCGCCGCGCCGGTGCCTGCCGAACCGGTGCCGGCCGAGCCGGTCCCGGCCGAAGCCGAAGAGCCCGGCGACACGGTGCTGGGCACGCCCGTCGAGCTGCCCGAGCCCGACCCGCTTCCCCCGCCGGAGCTGGAACCGGGGCCGGCCGAGCCCGAGCCCGGCCCGCCAGTCGCGGCGGCGGCGCGCCCGCCGGTCCTGCCCGGGTCCGTATTACCCGCCCGCCGAATCATTGCTTTTTATGGCAATCCTCGCTCGACGCGCATGGGCATTCTCGGCGAGCTCCCCCCGGAGCGAATGCTGGCACGTCTCGACACCATCGCGGCTGCCTGGCGCCGCGCCGATCCGCGCACGCCGGTGCAGCCCGCGCTGCACCTGATCGCCGTGATGGCGGCGAGCGATCCGGGACCGGATGACAAGTACCGGGTGCGCATGCCGCGACGCGTGATCGAGGACGTGATGAGCTGGGCCAAGCGACGCGATGCCTTGGTGTTCCTCGACATCCAACCGGGACGGAGCACCGTGCGTGAGGAGCTGCCGAAACTGCTGGAATACCTGCGCTCGCCGTATGTGCACCTGGCGCTCGATCCCGAATGGTCGATGCAGGGTGGCGCGATTCCGGGGCAGCGCATCGGTACCATGGATGCCGCTGACATCAATCACGCCATCGAAGCGCTGGCGCGCCTGGTCGAGGAGCACGACCTGCCACCCAAGGTGCTGGTGGTTCATCGATTCACCCGCGGCATGGTCACCAACGTCGGCCGCATCGAGGACGACCCGCGTGTGCAGGTCGTGCTCAACATGGACGGCTGGGGCGCACCGTCGCTGAAGCGCGCCTCCTACCGCAGCTTCGTCGCCTCCGCTCCGATTCCCTACAAGGGCTTCAAGGTCTTCTTCCACAACGACCGGCGCAGTGGCAGCCGATTGATGCTGCCAGCCGAGATCCTGGCTCTGACACCCGCTCCGATCTACATCCAGTACCAATGACGAGGTTCGTGGTTGGTGGTTGGTGGTTCGTGGTGGTCGTTGGCGATTGAGATTGGCGGTGGGCGACGTCGTACTGGTCGGCGCCGGTCACGCGCACCTGCACGTGGTGAAGCGAGCCCGTGACTACCTTCGGCTCGGTGCACGACTGACGATCATCTCGCCCCACGGGTTCTGGTATTCGGGCATGGCGACGGGCGTTCTCGGCGGTGGATACCCGCCGGCGCTCGCCCATGTGGATGTCGCCGCGCTCGCACAGCGCACCGGAGCCGCGTGTATCGAAAGTCGCGTCCTCGGCATCGATCGCGATCACCGGCGCGTGCAGCTGGCCAGCGGGAAGGCGCTAACGTACGATCTTCTGTCGTTGAACGTGGGTAGCGAGGTCCCGCCTACCATCGACATTGAAGGCGGCGTACGAGCGTATCCCGTGAAGCCGATCGAGCGCCTCGTCGAGCTCCGGCGTGCGATCGAGGCGCACGAGCGCGGCAGGCTGCGTCTGGTCGTGGTCGGCGGCGGCGCCAGCGGCTGTGAGGTGGCCGCCAATGTTGCCGCGTTGGCGCGACGTCGAGGGCGCGACGCTGCCGTCACCGTCATCAGCCGTCGCGAGCGGCTATTGCCCGGCTTCCCCGCCAGCGCGTCGCGGAAGGTCCACCTCCTGCTCGAGCGGCGTGGGGTCCAGGTCCGGCTGGGCGCCGAAGTGATCCGCGTCGAGAGTGACTCTGCCCTACTCGCGGATGGCAGTCGTGAGCCTCTCGACCTGATCGTGCTCGCCACCGGTTTGGTGCCACCGCCGCTCGCCCGTCGAGCAGGCTTGCTGGTGCGGCCGGACGGCGGGCTGCGGGTGGATGGCTCGCTGCGCGCGGTCGAGGATCCGCGAATCCTCGGTGCCGGCGACTGCATCGCCATCGAGAAGCGGGACCTGGCGATGATCGGCGTCTACGCGGTCCGTCAGGCGCCGGTGCTGCACGCGAATCTGCTCGCCGCGCTGCGCGGGCAGCCAGCACGGCGGTTCGAGCCGCAGCGGCGATTCCTGCTGATCCTGAACCTGGGCGACGGCACGGCGCTCGCGACGCGCGGTCGCTGGAGCGCGCACGGGCGTCTCGCGTTCCGCTTGAAGGACTGGCTGGACCGCCGCTTTCTGAAGGCGGTCCAGCCCCGGTAGGTCGCGCGCCGGCTGTCCGTCGTTTCGGGCCCGGGAAACCTATGGGACAGTAGCGCGCCCGATCGTGTTCGTGTCCGTCCCGAACCAGATCGCCCGCGAGGCCGGGTGATAGACCATGTGCCGCACCGCGCCGCCGCCGCTCGGGATCTCCGTTATGCTGAAGAATTCCTCGGTTGCCGGGTCGAAGCCGACCAACCGGTTCGGGTTCACTCCGGTCTCCACCAGCCAGACCCGACCGTCCTCATCGGCCGTCATTGCATACGGACGTGACTCGGCGGCGGACGGCAGCGGCCACTCCTCGAACTCGCCACTGCGTGGATCGAACCGGCCCAGGTAGCCGCCCGCAAAGTCGCCATACCAGACCGAGCCGTCGTCGGTCAGCGCGATGCGACGCGGTTTCGCGTCCGCGCGAGGCAGACTGATCTCCTCGAGCTCCAGCGTAGCGGCGTCGACGGTGGCCAGCTTGTTCGTGCCGAACAGCACGACCCAGGGATTGCCATCGGCACCGACCTCGATGCCGTATGGGCGAGCACGTTCCGTTGGAACCGGGACGAGCCGCACCGTGCCGCTCTCGGTGTCGATCGTGCCGATGAAGTTGCCGCCCTGAACCGTGAACCAGATGTCGCCGTCCTGGTTGAAGACCAGCGTGTGCGGATCCCGGGCGGCCGGATCCGGCATCGGGTACTTGGTGATCTCGCCGGTCTCCGGATCCAGACGCCCGATGTGCGCCTGGCGGTTGCCGGCGTACCAGACGCTGCCGTCATCCGCCACGATCAGGTTGTGCGGACCGGCACCCTCGTCCAGGTCAAAGCGCTGGAATTCGCCGCTGGACGGCTCCAGGTACGCGACGTAGTCCGAGCGCTGGCCGACGAACCAGACGCGACCCTGCGTGTCGACGTAGGGATCCCGCGGCCGGCTGTTGTCCCACGGCACCGGCCACTCGCGGATCTCGACCGGGTCGGTGGTCGGGGCGAGGCCGAGCGCGACGAGCGCCGCGGCGGTGGTTACGAGCAGTCTACTCATGGGTATTCCTCCTGGGGAGAATCCGGAGCCGCAAGGTCGGGAGTCGCAGTCCCACTTTCAAGGGGCCGAGGGATCGCGAACGCACACTGCCCCCGGGGCGCGGGGTGCGCCCACGAGGGCAGAGATACCGTCACAGGAGCCGCGGGCCGAAGTCGTCCCGAACGGCACGTCTACCAGCGGTTGTAGCCGCCTCGCTCGCCGTCGCCGCCACGGGGGCTGCGGTCGCTGGGCTCGCGACCCCGTCCCCCGCCACCGCCGCCGCCGCCGTAACCACCGCCCTGCGGCGCGCCCTGAGGCGCATCCAGTCGGACGACGTTTGCGGCCTTGAGGCCCTTCGGCTCCTCCAGAACGTCGAACTCGACTCGCTCACCCTCGTTCAGCGTCTTGAAGCCGCCGCCCTGAATGGCGCTGTGGTGGACGAAGACGTCCGGACCGGACTCCTGCTTGATGAAGCCGAAGCCCTTCTCGGGTGAGAACCATTTCACGGTGCCGGTCATGCGTGCCATGTGTGTCTACCTCGTGTGAAGAATCGTGAAGCCCCGCAGGCGTCGGCCCGATCGGCAGCCGGGTTCTTCAGCTACGGGGAAGCTGCGGCGCCCTGCGCCCGGCTGGCTGACCTCGCACGCTCAATGCCACGAGCACGAGGGCGGGCCGAAACCGGGGAGGACCCCCCTCAGCGGCCCTCAGCGGCCGCGCCGCCGGGCGCGGGCGTTGCGCCGCCGCGCCGCCGCTTCCTTGCGCTTTTTCGCCTCGCTCGGCTTCTCGTAGAAGCGCCGCTTCTTCATGTCCTTGAATAGACCGGAACGGATCACCTTGCGCCGGAACTGCTTCAATGCCCAGTCCAGGCGATCGTTCTCACCGATCCTGACTTCGACCATGCTGCCTCCGTGAAAGCCTCGCAAAACAAACGGGATCCGGGGTGTTGACTCCCAGATCCCGATCAATCACGTCGTACCCGGGTGCGCGGCGGCGCGACCCGCATCGGTCGCAGGTTGCCGCATAGCCCAGTTAATGTAATCGCCGCTGTAGGTGTCGTCCAGACTGTGCGCGGTTCGTGCGCGGCGCGCGGCGCGTGCGGGTGCCGCGCCCCCGCGATTCGGCGAGCCGGTCCGACAGGGCGGCCGCGTCCGACCGTCACGCCAGGACCGCTTCACGCGTTCCTTCATCGAGGATCAGGGTGCGCAGGTGTCACGTCGAGCGCGTGGCGCTATCGACGTAACAACGGCGGCCTTGACGGCCGTGTGGGGGCGTGCCTATCCTGCCGCTAAATCCTCATGTTCGAATGGGTGCCGAGGTTGATCCGCGGCGCTTCCGCGCGGTCGCTCGGTGCCGTTCCGGGCGGTAACGGCCGCTCCTGTTTCGCGAGTCAATTCGTCCGTTTGCCTGCGGTTGGCAGGGGCGCGATCGGATCGTCGTTTTCCCGGACCGCAGCCGTATGGTCCCGGGTTCGGTGGGGCCGCAGGCCCGAGCCGCAGTGAGCCGTGCCGACCCCCGGCGCGGCGGTTCACGAAAGGAGCAGATCCATGCCAGGACGCAACTCTCCGGCGACCTTGCCGGCGAGCATCCGCGCGTGTGCGGTGCTCACGCTCACGGCCTTGCTCGCCTTCGCCCCCGCGTTGGCCGAAGTGGCTGTGGGGCAGGAGCCCGGCCGCATCGTCGGCCAGGTCGTGGGCGGGCGCTCGCTCGAGCCACTGGGCGGGGTGCAGGTCTATCTCGTCGGCACGGGGCTCGGCACTCTGACCAACTCGCAGGGCCGCTTCGTCGTGCTGAACGTCGATCCGGGGACATACCAGGTTCGGGTCGAACGGATCGGCTTCGCGACGGCAACGCAGGAAGTCACGGTCGCGGCCGGCCAGGCTGCAACGGCCAACTTCCAGCTCGAGGAAGAGGTGCTCGGCCTGGACGAGATCGTCGTGACCGGCACGGCCGGCCAGGCGCGACGCCGTGAAATCGGCAACAGCGTCGCGCAGATCGACCTCTCGGAGGTGCGCGAGCCGCTCGTGAACGTCGACGCGCTGCTCACGGCCCGTACGCCCGGCATGGTGGTGCTGCGCAATTCCGCGAACGCCGGCGGCGGCGCGATGATCCGGCTGCGCGGCAACACCAGCGTCGCGATGAGCAACCAGCCGATCGTGTACGTCGACGGCGTGCGCATGCGCAGCGACGGCCTGGCCAGGAACGTGCCGCCCACGGGCTCGCAGCTGCGCAGCCCGAACGACATAGTCAGCCCGCTGAACGACATCAACCCGTCCGACATCGAGCGGATCGAGGTCGTGAAGGGCGCCGCGGCCACGACGCTGTACGGCACGGAGGCGGCGGCGGGCGTGATCCAGATCTTCACGAAGCGGGGACACACCGGCCAGGCGCGGTGGACGGCGCAGATCGACCAGGGCATCGCCCGCGTCCTGCCGTTCGGCCCCGATCCGAGCGAGCGGCCGCCGTCGGAGCCGGCGCAAACGGAGTCCGGCGGAACGTCCGACTTCATGTTCATCAACCCGTGGCTCCGCAACGCGCACCAGCAGAACTACTCGCTGTCGGTGAGCGGCGGCGGCGACGCGTTCCGCTACTTCGTGTCCGGAAACTGGGCCGACAACCAAGGCGTGCTGCCGAACGACTCCGAGGAGAAGCGCACGATCCGCGGCAACTTCACGTTCTCGCCGCTGCGCGACCTCCAGTTCCAGTGGAACACGTCGTACAATAACACGGCGCTCGAGAACACGGCGGTGGGCAACAACGCGCACGGCTTGACGTTGAATGCGTATCGCCGCGACCGGAACTACCGCAGCAGCGAGAAGCGGGAGGACATCGATCCGCTGCTGAACCAGGAGCTGACCACTGACATTGATCACCTCCTGACGGCATTCACGCTCACGCACACGCCGAGCTCCAGGCTGACGCAGCGCTTCACGGCCGGCTGGGACCAGATCCAGCAGAACAACCGCAACCTGCGGCCGTTCGGCTTCGCGCTCGCGCCGGGGGGGATCCTCTCCGACCAGCGGGTCCGCTATACGACCCTGACCTTCGACTACTTCGCCGGCTACAGCTTCGACCTCGGCGAGGCGCTCGGCTCGAGCTTCACGGTCGGCGGACAGGCCGTCGCCACGGACCGGCAGGAGACCGCGGCCTACGGCGAAGACTTCCCGGGCCCCGGCGAGCCGACCGTGAACAGCGCCGGTCAGACGCTCGGTTTCGAGGAGCGCGTGCGCGTCGTGAACGCGGGCTTCTTCGCGCAGAACATGTTCGATTACCTTGACCGCGCCTTCCTGACGATCGGCGCCCGCGTCGACGGGAACAGCGCGTTCGGCGAGGACTTTGGGCTCCAGGTCTATCCGAAGGCGAGTCTCTCGTACGTGATCTCGGAGGAGGACTTCTGGCGCGATTGGGGCAGCATGAAGCTGCGCGCGGCGTGGGGGCAGTCAGGTCGCGCGCCCGGCGCGTTCGATGCCGTGCGCACGTTCGAGCCGGTCGGTTGGGGCGCCGATCCCGCGTTCTTCCCGCGCAACGTCGGCAACCCGAACCTCGGCCCGGAGCGCAGCAGCGAGCTGGAGGTCGGCTTCGACGCGGCGCTGCTCGACAATCGCCTGACGACGGAGTTCACGTATTACCACCAGACGACGGAGGACGCGCTCTTCAGCGTGCGGCAGGTCCCGTCGCGGGGCTTCTTGCTGTCCCAGCTCGAGAACGTCGGCAAGCTGAAGAACAGCGGCATCGAGCTGGCGCTGGAGGGTACGGTGCTGCGGTCGGACGCGCTCACGTGGACGCTGGGCGGCACCGTGTTCACGAACAAGAGCGAGACGGTCGATCTAGGCGGCGCGCCCCCCTTCTCGCTCGGGAACTTCGGCTGGGTCGTCGAGGGCGAGGCGGTCCCGGTGATCCGCGCCGACTGCGTCACGGGGTGGGACGCGACGCTCGACGAGCCCGAGGGGCCCGAGGACTGCATCCACGGGCCGAACCTGCCGACCCACGTCCTGGGGCTAAACACCTCCCTGCAACTGCCGTACGGCGTTACCCTGAGCGCGCGCGGCGAGTACCAGGGCGGGCATTACATGTATGACGGCGCGGCCTACAATGCGGTCGTCCGGTCGGTGCGGTGGCCCGGCTGCTTCGATTTCTATACGGCACAAGAAGCCGGACGACTGGACGAGGTGTCGGCGCTTCAGCGCGCGCGCTGCACGGTCAGTACCACGCTGTCCGACTATTTCGTCTACCCGGCGGACTTCGCGAAGCTGCGCGACGTGACGATCAGTGCGCCCGTGCCGGAGCGCTGGCTGCCGATGGCGCAGTCGGCGACGCTCACGCTGTCGGCATACAACGCGTGGAAGTGGGTCAACGAGGACTTCCCGGTCTTCGAGCCGGAGATGGGCAACAACGGCGGCTTCAACGTGGCGGTCCGCTCCCTGCTCGAGCACGTGCCGCCCCCGGCCGTCTACACGGTTTCCCTGCGCGTGAGCTTCTGAGGAGGATGCCATGCGGAGGCCCACGGAACGCTTCGATTCGGAGGATTCGATGAGGACGATGTGCTCGACGCGGAGCCGTCTCGGTTGCGCAGCGCTCGCGGCGGTCGTAACGCTCGGGGTCGCCGGCTGCGACTTCCTGGACGTGGTCAATCCGGGCCCAGTACAGGAGGAGTTTTTGCAGCGCGAGGAGGCGCAGCCGGCGCTGGTGAGCGGAATGGGCCGGGCGCTGTCGCAGGCGCAGAACTGGCTGGGCTACACGGGCGCGGCGATTACGCGCGAGATCCACCCGTCCGGCTCGACCGGCAGCTTCGGCATCACCAACCGCTGGCAGCGCGGCGAGCTGTCGCCGGATGACGACGCCCTGGACACGCACTGGGAGCAGGCGCAGCGAGCCCGGTGGTTGGCCGAGAGCGGTATCGCGATCATCGAGGAGGCCGGTGCGCAGAGCCCCGAGCTGCTCGCGCAGGCAGAGCTGTACGCCGGTTATGCGAATCGCCTGCTTGGCGAGCACATGTGCGAGGCCGTGATCGACGGCGGTGCCGCGCAGCCGAACCGCGTGTACTTCGAGCGCGCGAAGGGCTGGTTCGACCGCGCCGCGCAGTCGGGCTCGGCGGAAATCCGGACGGCCGCGATCGCCGGCCGCGCAGCGGTGAACGTATTCCTCGACGACTGGAGCGCGGCGGTCGCTGACGCGGCACAGGTCACGGACCCGTCGTTCGAGTACCTCATGCCCTACCACGATGTCGGCTCCGACGACCAGCGGAACCGGATCCAGTGGGCCTCGGCGGGGCAGCCCTACAAGGCCCACACGCTGTGGAGCACCGTCTACGACGAGTACTTCGCGCAGACCAACGATCCGCGGGTAGCGTTCGAGAGGCGTGATGACACGGGGGACGCAGCCATCGACTGCTGTGGTGTCGTGGCGTTCTGGCCGCAACTGAAGTACACCGATCCCGGCGCGGACATTGTCCTGTCGTCGAGCGCGGAGATGCGGCTGATCGAGGCCGAGAACATGCTGCGCAACGGCGACTGGCAGGGCGCGCTCGCGAAGATGAACGCGTTGCGCGCGGCGGCCGGCGTCGCGCCGTGGACCGCGGCGAGCGAGCAGGAGGCCTGGACCCACCTGAAGCGCGAGCGCGGCATCGTGCTCTGGCTCGAGGGTCGCAGGATCGGCGACATGCGCCGGTGGCAGGAGGATGGCACGCCCGGCGCGTTGCACCCGCTCGAGCAGCCGGGCGAGGGCTCGCACCTCGCGCAGCAGGATCTCTGCTTCCCGATTCCGCCGACCGAGCGGGACACCAACATCAACATCGGCGGCTGATGCGGATCGGTGGGCGTCGGGCGAAGTTCGCCCGGCGCCTACCGCCGGGCGCTCACGGCCTCACTCCAAAGAACGCGGCGAGCGGCAGCCATAGCGGAATGCGCGCCTCTGGGGGGGTGCCTCCGTCCGGCGGTTCGCCGCCCGGTTCGCTGCCCTGGAAGCCGATCACGGCCGCGGCGCCGAGCGCGAGGGCGCCGCCGGCAATGACCGCGGCCGTGCGTGTGCGATCGAGCTGCCGCAGCTCGAGCTCGAGAATTTCGCTATCCAGGACCTCGATCCGTTGGTGGATCGCTTCCACAGTGCGGGCACTCTGCCGCTCGGCGACTGGCACGCGCAGCAAGAGTGAGCCGTCGTTACGCGACTCGACGGTCGCCTCGAGGGAGCGGCTTGCCGAGCCGCGGATATTCGCCAAGCGCTGCGCCTCCGCCGCCGTGATGCGCGCCCGCACCTCGGCTCCAGCGGGCGCCGAGCCCGGCTCGACCGGGATGTAGGTGTAACAACCCGTGAGGCTCACAGCGAGCATCGCGCCAGTGATGGCGGCCGAAGCGCCTCGCATGATCGCGGCCTTCATCGGATCCGCGCGTCCTCGTCGGCGCTGTCCAGCAACGCGTTGAAGAACAGCTTGAACGTGCCGTGGGGCTGGGCGCGGAACATGATCTCGGGGCCGAACAGATAGAGGGTCCCCGCGCCGACGTCGGCCTCGGCGATCGCCGTACCGCCCTGGAGGTGCTGCTGTCCCCAGGCCCAGCCGCTGCGCAGTGGCTCGGCGCTATCGAACCAGCCGAGCCGCTGGACACCGGGCGCGCCATCGGCGATGCGCATGACGGGCGAGTTGTCGAAGAAGACATCGACGCGCTCGGGCATGCCCCAGCTCACCGGCCGCGTATTGTCGAGACGGACCTGCAGTACGGAGCCCGGAATGTAGTAGTCCTCATCCTCCAGCGGCTCTTCGCGGCCATCGACGATCTGGACGAGGTGGTCGGCGATCGGCAAGCCGAGGTGCCGGGCCAGAACGGTCGAGCTGCCGATCGTCACGATCGTGCCACCGGCCTCGAGGAACTCGCGCAGCTGCGGCACCGTGGTGGCAACGGTCACGCGTCCGAGCCGCTCGCGGTACTCCTCGGGGATCGAGCTCGCGTCAGGATCCTGACCGAAGGGCCCCTCGTCGTCCTCGTCCGAGTCCTCCTCCGGGATCGCGCCATCGACGAAGACGATGACGTCGAAACGCTCGCGCAGATTGCCGGCATCCAGATCACCGGGGTAAACCACCTCGAAGGGCACGTGCCATTGTTCCATGATCCAGCGCGTCCAACCGGAAGGCATGGATCCGCCGTAGCGATCCCACAGTGCGACACGCGGCAGGTTGACGCGGACGTGGTCGCCACCCGGCGTGCTGGTCGCCGCGTGGAACGAAATGCCCAGCTCGCGCGCCAGGTTCTCGAGTCGCGACTGCGTGGCCTGGCCAGCCAGCACGTAGAAGTCGCCGGGCTGGTATTCACGGTCGCGATGCTCCCAGTCGTCTGTCAGCCGAAATACGGTCTCACCGGCGGCGATCAGCTGGAGCGCCGCATTGTATGCGTCGTTCAGCGCGCCGTCGAGGAGCCAACCGTCGGTGCCGCCGCGCGTCTCGACGATGCCGGCCGGCGGCGTGGCGTTCCACGACTCGATCCGCCGCGTCGGCGCGTCGAAGCCCTCGAGCACGCGATCGAAATCGACGGCCATCTGGTAGGCGAGAGTCCAGCCGGACGCATCGTAGGGCGGAATCGGTGGTCCGCCCGGGTAGCGGAAGTCGTTCGGGTGGTCCTGCGGCTCGAACATGTCGTAGACGTGCGGCGCGAAGGCCTGGGCGGTCCAGATCACATAGGAACCGCTCGGGTAGGTCCGACCATTGATCGTGAATGCCGACGTCGCCTCATGCACCTCGATGCCGGTCTCGAGCAATGCGTTGATGAACTTCGTCGCGGTCGCGAAATCGGTCTGATCCGCCGGCACGATGTAGCCCCTGGCATCGCGCCATTCCGGCCGGTGCAGCAGCGCCAGATAGCGCTGCGATGCGGTTGAATCCGGCGTGTTGCCGAAGATTCCGCCCGCACTCATGACCGGGTCGCCGTTGGAGGCCGTGCGGCGATCGGCTTCCATCGCCTCCTCCACGGCGGCGACGCGGCTGGGATAGTGCGTCCACGAGTCCCTGCTGCCGCGCTCGATCTGGTTCATGCCCATGCGCCAGCGGTTGTACAGGAACGTGTCCTTGTAGCGGTCGGCGACATCGAGCACCGCGTAGTTCGCGGTGACGCTGTAGTCGACCGAGTTCCGGAAGTACCACGGCTGCGGCTGGATCGGATAGGGCAGATCCGCGGTCGGCAGTTGCCGACGCGGCAGGAACGGGATCGTGATCGGCGTTGGATTGCCGATGGTCTCGGTGAGCAGACCGATCATGTTGTGGAAGTAGGTCGTCGTGCGCAGGCCGCCGTTCCACCAGGTCGAGTAGTTGGCGCCCCGGCGCATGGTCACGCCCGGCTTGTCCTCGGCCACGAACCGGTTGTGCATCGCTGCACCCACCAGGTCGAGGCCGGTAATGATCAACGGGTCATAGACATAGTTGAACGGATCCCGAAACGGCGGCGCGAACATGACCGTTCCGCTGGGACCGCTCTGGTGGTGATTGTACATGATCAGAGGGTGCCACTGCGTGTAGAGAACCCGGTTCATGTTCTCCGTCTCGGGCTGGATCGAGGCGAAGAAATCCCGATTGTTGTCGTGGCCGACGTACTTCTGGTAGAGGCGCGGGATGCCGCGGCTGGAGCGCTCGCTCGGGTTCGGGTTGCGCATGTACCAATCGGCGACCAGGTCGTGGCCATCCGGATTCGCGTGCACTGCGAGCACGATGACGTCTTCGAGGATGCGGTTCGTCTCGGCGTCATCGCGGGAGACGAGCTGGTACACGGTTTCCATCAGTTGCTGCGCGCCGAGGACCTCCGTGGCGTGCAGTCCGCCGTCGATCCAGACCACGGCCTTGCCTTCACGTGCGAGCTGGCGGGCTTCCTCGTCGCTGACGCCGCGGGCGTAGGCCAGACGTGCCGCGATCTCGCGGTAACGCTCCAAATTCGCGTGGTTCTGCGGGGCGGTCACGATCGCCATCAGCTGCGTCCGGCCCTCAGCGGTCTCGCCGATGTCGACCAGCTGCATGCGTTCCGACTCGGCGTCCAGGCGCTGCCAGTACGCCGTCAGCTCCTGGTAGTTCGGCAGCACGTAGTCGGCGCCGATACGGTGTCCGAAGAAGTCTTCCGGACTGGTGACGTTCTGCTGAGCGGCCGCCTGCGTCGGCACGCCGGCTGCCAGCAGTACGGCCAGCCCGATCGTGCGAACGCCAAGTCTGGTCGTGGGCATCGTAACCCTCGCGGATACTGTTGCAGACGCCCGGGGAGAAGGATCCTGCGACCGGGCGGGTGAATCTCGGAGGACTCGGCATAATAGGTCGCCCGGCGGACGCGGTCCAGTGCTCAAAAAAGCGGGCCGGCCCCAGCGGGACCGGCCTGAACACACCGCGGTTCCGGATCGGCTCAGCGACCGACTTCCTGGCCCTGGCGCTCCTCCTGCTTGCCGGCGCCGCCAATGCGAATCCGACGGGGCCGCGCCTCTTCGGTCTTCGGCAGCGTGATCCGCAGCACGCCATCGTCGTAGCGAGCCGTGATCCGGTCGGGATCGAAGCGGCGTGCGAGCGAGAAGCTGCGCTCGAAGCGGCCATACCGGCGCTCGAAGATGTGGTAGTCGCCCGACTCATCGGTGCGCGTCTGCTTCTTCTCACCGCTGATGCGCAGCATGCCGTTCTCGAGCGAGATCTCGATGTCGTCCGGCGTCACGCCGGGGACCTCGACCTCGACGTACAGATTGTCGTCATCCTCTCGGACGTTGACCGGCGGCGCCAGCAGCGTCCCGCCGTCGCCGGGGCGGCCACCCCAGATGTCGAGTAGCTGATTCATGCGGTCCTGGAGCGTGAACACATCATCCAGCCCGGCCTGACCGGTCCTGCGAGTAGGGATCATTTCGGCCTCCTTTCGCGTTTGAGTATGACGCCTTCGCCCACTCCCTGCCGCGCCACCCAGGCATGCGAAGTGCACGCCGTGTGCCGCGGATATCTTTGTCAACGCGGCAGTTAGCTGCCGAAATTGCAGCCGTATTGGAGGCATCATGGCGACACTGGCAGAACCAACGCGGACCGGCTCGAGCGGGTCGGGCGCCGGAGCGAGTCGCTTCGCGTGGGCGCTGCTCCTGTGCGCATTCGGCGCGGCCTGTGGCCGCGGCGAGGACGTGGACGTGGGTGCCCACGAAGCGCTGGTCTTGACGGGCGATGATGACGAAGCGATCGACATTGTCTACACGGCAGAGGACGAGCGGATCTTCGAGGAGCGGATGAGCTGGGCGGCCGAGCAGCGCCTGGACACGCTGCCGATCGGGTCCGTCATCGCCCGGCTGGGTGAGACGTTCGTCGGTACGACGTACACACCCGGCACGCTGGAGCTCGACGGTCCTGAACGACTGGTCGTCAATCTGCGGGAGCTGGACTGCGTCACGTTCGTCGAAAGCGTGCTGGCGATGGCCCGCCTGATCGAGCGCGACGGGGGGGACTTCGATGACTTCACCGAGGAGCTCCGCCGGATCCGCTACCGGGATGGCGAGCTGGCCGGCTATCCCAGCCGACTTCACTACTTCAGCGAGTGGCTGCGCGACAACGAGCGCAAGCGCATTGTCCGCGAGGTGACGCCTGAGCTGGGCGGTGTGGTGGACGACGAGCCGATCGACTTCATGTCGAGCCATCGCGAGCTGTATCCGAAGCTCGCCGGCGACAGCAGCTATCGCGCGATCCTCGCGCAGGAGCAGGCGCTATCGGCGGTTCCGCGGTACTACATTCCGGAGACGCAGATTGCGACTGTGGCGGATCGGATCCGCGATGGGGACGTGATCGCGGCGACGGCGACGACGCGGGGGCTGGACATCGCGCACACCGGCTTCGCGCTCTGGCGCGGCGGGCGGCTGCACCTCATGCACGCGCCGCTGGTCGGCAGCAGCGTCGAGATCAGCGAGCAGCCGCTGGCTGAGCGAATCCTCGAGATCGAGGGGCAGGACGGGATCATGGTGGCGCGACCGCTGTCGCCAACCGATTAGGGCTGGGCACGTCGGTCCAGGGCGGCCGAGCGGCCACACGTCGCGCACACCAGCAGAACGCGGTGGCGCACGTAGGAGACGCTGGGCGGCGCGCCGACCGGCGTCGCCGTCACCGTGGCGCCGCAGACCGGACACCTCGGTTCGTCGCCGCGTGCGAGCGCAGCCTCGAGCATGCGGCGTTCCGCCTGCGAGTAGCTAGTCATGCGCCCGATCGTAGCGCGCGAGCCGCCGCGCCCAGCTGCGCGCCGCGAGCTCGTCGCCAGCCGAGCGCGCGATCCGCTCCAGCAGCGACGCAGCGCGCCGCCCGTCCGGCTCGAGGTCGTGCTGCTCCGCGATCTCGTAGCTGGCGAATGCCAGCGCGAAGGCGCCCCGCCGGTGGCCGCGGTCGAGCGCCTCGTTGCAC
>JBOHRE010000040.1:0-27821 GCA_050732635.1 Longimicrobiales bacterium
CACCAGCACCGCGGCGGCCGCAGCGACGCCCGCACGGCGCAGCGCCCGCACGATCCTCACGCCACCGCGACCGTGGATCAGCAGTGCGCCGGTGAGCGTGACGAGCGACGTCGCCCCGATCACTGCCGGCCAGAACGGCGCGGCCGGCAGCCGCACGGCCGCCTCGGCAGTCGCAGCCGACAGCAGGCCGACGTACGACCAGCTCATGAAGGTCGCGTGCAACTCGAACCAGTTCGCCCGCGGTCGCCGCAGCAGCACCGGCAGCAGACCCGCGAGCAGCGTCGCCAGGCTGAGCAGCGCGGCGCCGTGGAATGGACCGAAGCGGCCGTACAGGTCGTAGATCGCGAGCGCAGTGACATTCACGCCCAGCATGCTCGAGACGTACAGGTGCCCGAGCGTGCGGTGGAACCGGTCACCCTTGCGACGCAGCACAACGGCACCGCCGAGCACGAGCGCCGTGCACGCGAGCAGCGTATGCGCCAGCCCCAGGCCGTCCATATCAGCCGCCCGCCATCATTGGCGTCCGCGCTCCTCGGCCGCCGGGTATAACAGCCGCTCCATGCGCGCGACGTACTCCCCGAACGCGCGCCGCCCCAGCGACGTCAGGCGGTAACGGCTGACCGGCTTGCGATCCACGAACCGCTTCTTCGCCGCGACGTACCCCGCGTCCTCCAGCTTCCGCAGATGCGCGCCCAGATTGCCGTCCGTCGCGCCGACCCGCTCCCGCAGATACGTGAACTCCGCGTCTTCGACTGCAACCAGGATCGCCATCACCGCCAGCCGGATCCGTGAATGAATGACGTCGTCGAGCCGCTGATAATCGAACTCGCTCATCACACGCCCGGCGCGCGCGACGCACGCCGCCACAGCACCACGCCGGGCGCGATCTGCAGCAACAGCACGAGCGCCGCCATCAGCAGCAGCGTGTACGCACCCGGCCAGACGAACATCGCCAGCGCGCCCACCCACCACCCCGCCGCCAGCAGCCGCAGCGGCAGCAGCGGATACAACGACGCGCTCGAGAAGAAGGCCGCACCGGCCAGCGCCGACACCACGCCCGGTATCGCCTGCCCCGGAATCGCGCCCGCCAACCCCCCGCCGAACACCGTCACTGTGATCGCCAGGCCGATGCCGCCCCACAGCTCGCCCACCAGCCGGCCCGCCAGCGTGGTCACCGGCGCCCGCGCGCTCCGCCGCCGCGCCTGCACTGCCGTCAGCAGCCAGCCGAGCGCCACCAGCGCGCCCCACGTCCCCCAGATCACCGTCGCCGGCAGCCCCTGACTCAGCACCGCGTACGTCACGGCCAAGCCGATCACCGTCACCACACCCCAGCCGATGAAGTACACGCCATTGTCCTGCACCACGCGCTGCGCATCGGCCATCAGCTCGCGGATGCGTGCGAGGTCCTCGTGCTGCGGCATGGCGTCTCCTTTTTCAGAGTTCTCTGGATTATAGAGTACGGCCGGTGCGCCGTCCGTGTCAAGGGCATGGCGACGCGCCCCACTCAGGCCAAGCCCTCGACACGGGGCGCTGCCCCTCACGCTAACGTACGCCTGCGGCGCTCACGTGGTGGGGAACCTACGCACTGCGGTCCCTCGCTCCCGTGGGACCGACACCTTGCGGCCCATTACCTGTGGCGACCCCTACGACTTTTGGTACAACTTGTACACACTGCCGCCAGCGACCGGTACAACTTGTACCAAAACGCCGAGGGCTGACCGAGCCGATGCCGCAGCCTGGAGCGCGCGGCGGAGCCGCGCCGGCTGTCGGAGGACGCGACGCGGCGGCGGCCCGCGCGGCCGGCGGAGGGAAGCGGAACGAGGGGGCGAGCCGGCGGGTTCTTGTGGGGGGCAGGCTTGCATTGAACCGGCGCTTCCGTAGCATTCCCAACCATGTCACGACGATTCCTGCTGTTCGCGCTGATGGTCGCGCTGCTGCTCCCGCACGCCGCCCTGGCTCAGGCGCTGGGCGCCCATGAGGGCGCGTCGGCGCTGGGCCTGGAGCTGCGCCGGCTGGGCACGACGAAGCGCGTGCTGATGATCGCCGCGCACCCGGATGACGAGAACACGGCGGTGCTGAGCGCGCTGGCGCTGGGCCAGGGCGCGGACGTCGCATACCTGTCGCTGACGCGGGGCGAAGGCGGTCAGAACTTGATCGGCCCGGAGCTGCAGGAGGGGTTGGGGCTGCTGCGGAGCGAGGAGCTGCTGGCGGCGCGTCGGCTGGACGGCGCGGAGAGTACTTCACGCGCGCGTACGATTACGGCTTCTCGAAGAGCGCCGAGGAAGCGTTCGATCACTGGCCGCGGGACTCGCTGCTGGCGGACGTGGTGGCGGTGGTGCGCGGGTTCCGGCCAGACATCATGATCGCGGTCTTCAGCGGCACACCGCGGGATGGGCACGGGCAGCACCAGGCGTCCGGCATCCTGGCGCGCGAGGCGTTCACGGCTTCTGGCGATCGGTCGCGCTTCCCCGATCAGCTCGAGCGCGGGTTGCGGCCGCACCAGCCCGAGCTGCTGTTCCAGGCGCTGTGGCGGGGTGGCGCGGACGCGCCGATCCGGCTATCCACCGGCGACCTCGACCCGTTGCTCGGCCGGTCGCACTTCCAGGTCGCCATGGCGAGCCGCAGTCTGCACCGGTCGCAGGACATGGGGCGCGGCGAGCCGCTGGGTCCGCAGGTCACGCGGCTCGCGGTCGTGGCTGGCGACGCCGACGTCGCACGTGCCTCGCTGTTCGCCGGCGTCGACACCACGCTGAGCGCGCAGGCGCGAGCGTTGGGGGGCGCTGCGAGCGGAGCCGAGGCTCTGACTGCGTTGCTGGCGGAGTACGAGTCGCGCGCCGTGGCAGTGCGCGAGCGTTACAACCCGCTGCGCTCGCGCGAGCTGGTCGAGCCGCTGACGGCCATGCTCGCGCTGCTCGCGCGTGCCGACGCGCTCGCGAGCGAGTCGAGCACGGCTTCGGCCGAGCGGCTGCGCTTCCGCATGGCCGACGAGCGCGAGGAGCTGCACGATGCGCTGCGGCTGGCGGCCGGGCTCGTGCTCGATGCGACCGTGGACGACGAGCGCGTCGTGCCCGGTCAGGAGTTCACGCTCCGGCTGGCGCTGTGGAACGGTGGCGTGCGCGAGGTGCGCGTCGACGCGCTCGAGCCGGTGTTGCCGCGCGGCTGGACGGCCGTGCCGTTGGACACCACCGCGGCCGACGCCGTGCTGCCGGCGGGCCAGCTCGCGACACGTCGTTTCACGGTGCGGGTCGCGCCCGATGCGGAACTGAGCGAGCCGTACTTCCTGCGCCAGCCTCGCGCGGGCGACCTGTACCGCTGGCCGGACGAGGCGGCGCTGCGTGGCAGGCCGTTCGAGCCGCCGGCGCTGCTGGCCCGCGCCGACGTCGCTCTGGGCGAAGCGCGCGTGCCGCTCGAGGTCGAGGCGACGTTCCCGGATGTCGACAAGGCCGTCGGCGAACGCCGCCGTCCGCTGCTCGTGGTACCAGCGGTGTCGCTCACGGTCGATCCCAGCGTGGCGGTGCTGCCACTCGACGACACCGGCCTGGCGAATGGGGTCGCACCAGGCGCTGACAACGGCGCCGCGGCGCGTGCGATCCGGCTGCGCGTGCGGTTGCGATCTGAGGCGCCCGCCACCGTCACCGGCCGCATCGAGGTACGTGCGCCTGGCGGCTGGAGCGCGGAGGTCGAGGACGCGCTGGTGCGGCTCGCCAAGCCCGGCGCCGAAGCCAGCGTGCCTGTCGGCATCATCCCGCCTGCGGAGGTAGCGCCTGGCCGTTACCGGGTCGCGGTCGAGCTCGTGACGGCCGCTGGTGCGCGGTACGGCCGCGGCTTCACGCTGGTCGACTACCCGCACGTGCGCCCGCGGCCGCTGTACCGCGACGCGGCTACGACCATTTCTGCCTTCCCGGTCGCGATCGCGCCGGATCTGCTGGTCGGCTACGTAACCGGCGCAGGCGATGATGGCGCGGCAGCGCTCGGACAGGTCGGCGCGCGCGTCGAGCTGATCGAGCAGGGTGCGCTGGAGAGCGCCGACCTGGCGCGCTACGATGCCGTAGTGCTGGGCATCCGCGCGTACGAGGTGCGCGCCGACCTGGCCACGCAGACCGAGCGGCTGATCGACTACGCCAGGCGCGGCGGCACGGTCATCGTGCAGTACAACAAGTACGAGTACCCGGATGGCGGGTTCCCGCCTTACCCACTGGACATGGCACGGCCGCACGGCCGCGTGACCGATGAAGCGGCGCCGGTCCGACTACTCGACGTCCAGCACCCACTACTGTCGTGGCCGAACCGCATCGGCCCCGCCGACTTCGACGGCTGGGTCCACGAGCGCGGCCTGTACTTCGCCAGCGAGTGGGACGACCGCTACCAGCCGCTGCTCGAGATGAGCGACCCGGGTGAGGAGCCGCAGCGCGGCGCGCTGCTCGCCGCGCGCGTCGGCGACGGCTGGTACGTCTACACCGGCCTCGCGCTGTTCCGGCAGTGGCCGGAGGCCGTGCCCGGCGCCTATCGGCTGCTGGCGAACCTGGTCTCGCTGGGCGCACGCGAGTGAACGACCGGCCGCAGCGCAGCCCCATTCGCCGGCTCTACATCCGCGTTCTGCTCGTGCAGCTCATCACGCTGGCCGCGCTCTGGCTGCTTCAGTACGGCTTCGCACCCTGATGCACCTCATCGACTGGGCCATCGTCGGCGCCTACCTGACCTATGTCGTGTGGGATGGCCTGCGCCGGGCGAAAGGCACGCGCGAGGTCGAGGGCTACTTTCTGGCGCATCGTTCGATGCCCTGGTGGGTCGTCGGACTCTCCGTCATGGCCACGCAGATGAGCGCGATCACGCTGGTCGGCACCACCGGCCAGGGCGCCAGCGACGGTATGCGTTTCATCCAGTTCTATTTCGGGCTGCCGCTCGCGATGCTGATCCTGTCGGTGACGCTCGTGCCGTTCTTCCACCGCGCAAACGTATTCACCGCGTACGAGTACCTCGAGCGCCGATTCGATGCGAAGACGCGGTCGCTCACCAGCGCGCTATTTCTCATGTCGCGCGGCCTGGCCGTAGGCGTCGTGGTCTCCGCACCCGCGGTCATCATCTCGGCCACACTCGGGCTCCCGTTCCCGCTGGCGGTCGCCCTGATCGGGTTACCCGCCGTCGCGTACACGATGCTCGGCGGCGTTCAGGCCGTGCAGTGGGTGGACGTGAAGCAGATGGTGCTGATCGTCGGTGGGCTGGGCGCGCTGCTCGTGATGCTGATCCTCGGACTTCGCGACCAGGTCGGCATCGGCGACGCGCTGCGCATTGCGGGCGCCACCGGACAGCTCACCACGTTCGACTTCGACTTCGACCTGCGCGAGACCTATACGTTCTGGTCCGGCCTGATCGGCGGACTGTTCCTCATGCTCTCCTACTTCGGGACCGACCAGAGCCAGGTCCAGCGCTATCTGACTGCGCGCTCGGTCGACGAGGCCCGCAGCTCGCTGCTGCTCAGCGCCTACTGGAAGATTCCGCTGCAGGCGCTCGTGCTCATGGTCGGTGTGCTGGTCTCGATCCACTACGTCTTCGCGGCGCCGCCGCTGCTCTACAACGGCCAGCACGCCGCGCGCGTGCGCGAGGCCGTCCCAGCCGAGTACGGCGCCATCGAAGCGCGCTACCAGGACGCGTTCGAACGACGCCGCGCCGCCGCATTCGAGCTCGCTGGCGCCGACGCGGCGCAGGATGACGCGCTCGCGGAGCAGCTCGCGACCACGTATCGCGTGCGCGAGGCCGAGGTCCGCGCCGTGCGCGAGGAGGCGCTCGAGCTGGCGGGCCGCACGACGCGGGAGAACCCGCGCGATGTCAACTACATCATCCC
Source organism: Longimicrobiales bacterium (assembly GCA_050732635.1). Lineage (GTDB taxonomy): Bacteria > Gemmatimonadota > Gemmatimonadetes > Longimicrobiales > RSA9 > JBOHRE01. Next base: position 5,843 of record JBOHRE010000040.1, read on the forward strand.
GGCGTTCGTGCTCGGTGAGCTGCCCATCATCATTCCGGGGCTGTTCATCGCCGCCGTGCTGGCCGCCGCCATGTCCACGATCGCGGCCGAGCTCAACTCGCTCGCCACTGCGACCGTCATCGACTTCTACAGGCGGCACATCCGACCGCAGGCGTCCGACACCCACTACCTGCGCGTCTCGAAGGCTGCCACCGGCTTCTGGGGGGTGTTCGCCTGCGGCGTCGCGCTCTACGCCGTCGCACTCGGCTCCCTGATCGAGGTCGTCAACCGGTTCGGCTCGTTCTTCTACGGCTCGATCCTCGGCGTGTTCATGCTCGCGCTGATTCCGGGCGCCCGACCGCGCGGCGCCTTCTTCGGCCTTTTCGCCGGCATGGGTACAGTGGCCTTTGTGACCTTCGCTGCGCCCACGCTCTCGTTCCTCTGGCACAACGTCATCGGCGCCGTCGCCGTGGTCACGGTCGGGATGGGCTTGAGCCTTGGCGCTGGGGCAGGACCGCGCCAAGAGGCAGAGGCATGACAGAGAGTCCGCGCGTGGAGCGCCTGCAGCGCATGCTGGAGACACGGCCGGACGACCCGCGGCTGCGCTTCGGGCTGGCCGCCGAGTACGAGCGCGAGGCGCGCTGGCCGGACGTCGTCGCCCAGCTTCGCGCCTACCTCGAGCTGACCGACGACGAGGGCAACGCCTGGGGCCGGCTCGGCAAGGCGCTGCTGGAGCTGGGCGACGCCGACGCCGCCCGCAACGCGTACCGCCGCGGCATCGACGCAGCGCGTCGCCACGGGCACCCGAGCATGGCCGCCGAATTCGAGGAAACGCTCGAGGAGATCTGAGATTCGGCCGACGTTCGCTCAGCTGGCGACGGCCGAGTTGACGAAGCCGAGTGTGAGCAGTGCGAGGAAGGGAACGGCGATCGGCAGCCCGTGCGCCGCGGCGAACCAGATGCCGAACGCGAGGTACGCGGCGAGCGAGCCATCCACCAGGCGGAGCAGGGGGGACGGCCGGGCGACGTAGCCGGGCGCGGTCCGGCCGGCTCGCGCAGCCGCACCAGCCTTGGGCGTGCGCTCGAAATGCCCGCGTTCCTGACGCAGTGCGCCGAGCAGCGCGCGCGTGTTGCTGACGGCCAGGCCGATGCCGGCGTACAGCAGCATGGCGATGCCGCGCCAGCTCGCGCGGCGACCGCTGCGCCGCATCGCTTCGCGGAAGAAGATGCTGTTGGGCAGGAGTGTGCCAGTCGCGAGCGCGAGATCGACCCAGAACAGGTCGGTCCAACCGAATGCACGGCGCGCGATCAGCGCCGGCACGATGCACAGCGCGAGCAGCACGGTGGCCGGGTAGACGAGATGCCCGGTGAGCTGGAACAGCGCGGCGAGCTTGACGCGGGCCGGCAGCGGCGATCCGAGCACGGCGCGCAGGTGCTTCCTGGCGCAGCCGATCGTGCCCCGCGCCCAACGCTGCTGCTGCTTGCGGAACGCTGCGATGGTCTCAGGCAGCTCACCCGGCACGCTGACGTCGTTGCGCAGCACGATGCTCCAGCCGCGCAGCTGGGCGCGGTACGATAGGTCCAGGTCCTCGGTCAGCGTGTCGTCGTGCCAGCCACCGGCATCCTCGACCGCGGCGCGCCGCCACATGCCGGCCGTGCCGTTGAACGTCAGGAACAGGCCGGCCCGAGCGCGCGCCGCCTGCTCGACCAGGAAGTGGCCGTCCAGCGCGCACGCCTGCACGCGCGTGGCCAGATTCTGTCGCTCGTTCATGTGCGTCCAGCGCGCCTGCACCGCGGCGACGCGAGGATCGGCGAACGACGGCAGCAGCCGTCGGATCAGGTCGGGCGGCGGCACGAAGTCGGCATCCAGCAACAGCAGCAGCTCGCCTCGCGCGCAGCGCAGCCCCGCCGCGAGTGCGCCCGCCTTGAAGCCGACTCGCGTGCGACGCCGGTGATGCACGACAGCGAGCCCTCGCGCGCGCAGCCGCGCGGCCGCGCGGGCCACCAGCTCAGCGGTCTCGTCCGTCGAGTCGTCCAGGATCTGCACGTCCAGTCGAGCGCGCGGATAGTCCAGCGCGCCGACCGCGTCCAGCAGCCGCTCCGCCACGAAGCGCTCGTTGTACAACGGCAGCTGCACGGTCACGTGCGGCAGCGCGAGTGCGCTCGGGCAGCGGCCGTCGCTCGCGGCACCGGCCGCCTGCGCGGCACACCGCACCGGCTCCTCATGCCGCGCACCGCGCGCGCCACGCCGACACAGCCGCACCAGCCACAGCCGGTGCAGCGCGTAGACGCTCAGGACCACCAGCGCGGTGAAGTAAAGCAGCACGAGCGAGCCAGCGAGCAGCGTCATGCGCGCTCCTGCCAGCGCCGCCAGGCAAGCGGCAGCACGGCCAGCAGGATGAGCAGCGCGCTGGCGATCAGGATGTGCACCAGCGCATCGCGTTCGGCCTCGAGGCTGCCGGCCAGCACCGCGTCGGCGAAGTACGTGTAGACCGCCGTGCCCGGCACGATGCCGAGCGCCGTCGCCAGCACGTACGCGCTCGGCCGCACCGCCGACAGCCCCGCGCCGTAGTTGAGCGCATTGAACGGCACCAGCGGAATCAGGCGCAGCACGAAGATGGTGCGGAAACCGCGCTGCCCGACCGCGCGGTCCAGCTCGGCCACGCGACCGCCCAGACGCTCGGCCACGAAGCCACGGCCGAGCCAGCGCGCCAGCAAGAACGCGAGCGTCGCGCCCAGCGTCGCGCCAATCAGGTTGTACGCCACACCCGGCCACAGCCCGAACACCGCGCCGCCCGCCAGCGTCAGCACACTGCCCGGCAGCGCCAGCGCGGCCGCCATGGTGTACATGCCGATGAAGATCAGCGGCGCGCCGCGCGCGCCACGGATCTGCTCGAGCAGCCGCAGCGCCCCCTCGCGTGTCGCATACTCGCCCAGCGGCGTCAGCCGCAGCGCGAGCAGCGCCGCAACGAGCAGCACGACCAGCGCTAGAAAGCGCCAGCCGCTGCCGCGCTGCCGGGGCCCCCCGGCGCCCGCCTCGCGCACCGGCTCCGCCGCCGATTGGACCTCCACCTCTTCGAACCCCATTCTGCCCCCGGTTCCCGCGCCCGCCCTGCGGCCGTCAAGCTGTGGTCCCGCCCGCGCGCGGGCCAGACGCCAGGGAGGGTTGTGGTCCCGAACAGAAACCGAAATATTGCGGCGGAACGCCGCGCGTTCAGCGACTTCGCTGACGCGAACAGCAACGCACGTACCTGGCGATCGTCACAGCACGCGCAACACCAGCAATCGTAGGAGCTACGAATGGTAGGCATCGAGCCACGCGAACGGATCATCCAACGGCTACTCGAGCACGAGATGCGCGACTCGTTCCTCGACTATTCGATGAGCGTGATCGTACAGCGCGCGCTGCCCGACGTACGCGATGGACTGAAGCCGGTACACCGCCGGATCCTGTACGCGATGAGCGGACTAGGGCTCGGACCGGCGCGGCCGTACAAGAAGAGCGCGGCCGTCGTCGGCGAAGTGCTCGGCAAGTACCATCCGCACGGCGATGCGGCCGTGTACGAAGCGCTCGTGCGCATGGTACAGGACTTCTCGCTGCGCTATCCGCTGGTCGATGGGCAGGGCAACTTCGGCTCGATCGACGGTGATGCAGCCGCGGCGTACCGTTATACGGAGGCGCGGCTGGCGGCGGTCGCGCTCGAGCTGCTGGCCGACATCGAGCGCGACACGGTGCCATTCACCGACACGTTCGACGCGCAGCGCCAGGAGCCGGTCGTGCTGCCGGGACGGCTGCCGAATCTGCTGATCAACGGCTCGAGCGGCATTGCGGTCGGCATGAGCACGAACGTGCCGCCGCACAACCTGAGCGAGGTCGCGGCCGCACTGCGCCACCTGCTGAGGCGGCCCGACTGCAGCGTCGACGCGCTGATGAAGCACATGCCCGGCCCGGATTTCCCGACCGGCGGGCAGATCGTCGGCCATGAGGGGATCCGTGATGCGTACCGCAGCGGCCGCGGCCGCATCATCATGCGCGCGCGCGTGCAGAAGGAGGTGCGGCGCGACGGTCGCGAGCAGCTCGTGGTGACCGAGCTGCCCTACGGCGTGACCAGGACCCGGGTGGTCGAGCAGATCGCGGACCTGGTCCGCTCACGCAAGGTCGACCAGGTCTCCGACCTGCGCGATGAGTCCGATCGCGACGGCATGCGCATCACGATCGAGCTGAAGAAGGGCGCCAAGCCGAAGGACGTGCTGCGGTATCTGCTGCGCCACACGTGGCTGCAGGGCACGTTCGGCGCGATCATGCTCGCGCTCGACCATGGTGTGCCGCGCGAGTTCACGCTCAAGGAGATGCTCGAGCGCTACCGCGACCACCGGCTCGACGTGATCCGCGCGCGCTCGCGCCACGACCTGGCCGAGGCACAGGCCGAAGCACACATCACCGAAGGGCTGCTCAGGGCGCTCGACCGCCTCGATGCCGTGATCCAGACGATCCGCAAGGCGCGCGACCGCGCGGCCGCCGCAGCAGCGCTGCGCAAGCGGTTCAAGCTCAGTGAAGCGCAGGCCGACGCGATCCTCGACATGCGCCTCGCGCGGCTGACCGCGCTCGAACGCCGGCAGCTGAAGCAGCGGCTCGAGGCGCTGCGCCGGCGTATTACCGAGCTCGAGGCGATCCTCGCCGATGAGGGCCGGCAGCGGAAGGTGCTGTGCGCCGAGCTGGACGAGCTGGTCGAGCGCTACGGCGACGCGCGCCGCACCGAGATCCTCGACCAGGAGGAGAAGCTTGCCATCCCCGACCTGGTCGCCGAGGAGGACTGGGTCATCACGCTCAGCCACGAGGGCTTCGCCAAGCGCATCCCGCTGCAGCTCTACCGCCGGCGCATGGACAGCGGCCGCGCGCTGGCAGGCATGGAGCGTTACGAGGACGACTACCTGGAGCGCGTGTTCATGGCCGGCTCGCACGACACGCTGCTCGTCTTCACTGCCGACGGCCGGGCGCACGCGCTCGCCGTGCTCGATGTGCCCGAGGCCGCGCGCTCCAGCCGCGGCCGCGCGCTGCGCCAGCTCCTCGAGCTGGGCGACGTCGCCATCCGCTCACTCGTTGCGGTCTCCGGCTTCGACGAACGGACCGTGCTCTTCGCCACCGAGAAGGGCGTCGTGAAACGCACGCCGCTCGAGCAGTTCGCCAATGTCCGCGCCGGCGGCATCGCCGCCATCGGGCTGCAGCGCGCCGACCGCGTGCTCGATGCCAGGCTGAGCGATGGCAGCGCCGACATCGTGCTGGTCACCCGCACGGGCCGCGCGATCCGCTTCGCCGAGGACGACGTGCCCGTCATGGGCCGCCCCGCGCAGGGCGTGAAGGGCATCAGGCTGGCCGCTGGCGACCGCCTCGTCGCTCTCGTGCTGCCCCGCCGCGGCGCTGCGATCGCCGCCGTCACCGAGCGCGGCGTCGTCGCCCGGGTGCAGACCGACGAGCTGGCACTGCAGAAGCGCGGCGGGCTCGGCGCCCTGACCGTGAAGGTGGGCCGGCAGACCGGCCCCGTCATCGCCGCGCGCGAGCTGCTGCCTGGCGAGTCGATGATGGTCGTCACCGAACGCGGCGAGCCCGTGCGCGTCGCACTGCCCGCGGAGGGCGAGACAGCCGGCGCCGGCGTCGCGCTCGAGCCCGGCGAGCGCGTGCTGCACGCCACGCGCATGAGCGCCGATCAGGCGCAGGACCAGCTCGAGCTGATCGGTGAGGATTAGTGGAGCGGACGGGGCCGTGCTTCTAGAGAAGCGACGGTATCGACGGCTTCCGCGGCCGGGCGACTGGACCGCAAGACTGTCGACGCAGGCGGGACGGAGCTGGAATCAGTCGAATTCACGGTCGGCGGCTGAGCGCGGCGTCGCTTCCCTCCAGCCGCGGCGAACCGCTCGCCACGCGCAGCTTCACACTATCGGCCCGAACGGCGCGGACCGCGATGCGCCGCGGGTCCACGCCCACGTCATCCAGTGCCGCACGAACCGCTGCGACCGCGGCGCTGTCGGGTGTTTCCGGCACGAGCAGCTCGACGCGCAACGACGCGTGGTCGCGCAACGCTTCGCCGACCGCGGGCACATACGCCGCGCCGGTACCCCGAGGATCGAAGGGTTCGGTCGGCAGCGGGATCCGCAGCAGTGCGAGCTCCAGCCGGTCATACCCGAGCGCGTCCCGGAGCGCCTCGCGCAGGATCGCGCCCGCTTGCGGCTGGATCGGCTCCATCGCGAGGTAGGCGACGCGGACCATGTCGGCCGGCGCGTCGCCGGTGCGGACCTCTACCGCGACGGGGCGCGCGCCCGGCGGGAACGGCAGCGCGGCCACCGCGTCCTCCACCGTTCGCCGGGCCAGATCCAGCAGCTCGGACAACGCCGCCGGTGCCTGCCCAGGGGCGGGCGCGTCCAACGGCTGACCGCTGGCCGGGATCAGGTCTCGCAGCGCTTCGAGCTCGCCCACCGTCGAGGGCATCTGATCCAGCACCAGACGCACGGGCTCGCCGGCGAGCGCGGAAGCGTCCCGCTCGAACGCGTGCCGGGCGGCGTCGCCGTACCACTCGGCCGTCGCGACGCGCAGGTGCACTAGGCTGCGGTCGGGGCCGAAGGCGATCTGTTGACCGATGATCGATGCGCGGCCGGGTCGCTCGAAGACGGCCCCGGCGGAAGCGACGGCCTGCCGGACCCGCGCCTCCCGCGTGATCTCCTGGAGCGTGCGGGTGAGCGGGACGGCGAGCAGCGCGACGAAGCCCAGCGCGAGCAGCACGCGCCGCCGCGCCGAGCCGAACACGCCCAGCGAGCGGATCCAGCGGAGGCGCACCACCCAGGCCGCAAGCCCGTTCCCCGCCTGTGTTCCGTGCCACTTCCGGGCCGCGGCCACCACCTCCGGCTTGTGCATGCCCACCAGCAGGAAGACCAGCACTCCGCTCAGCACGATGCCGGCGAGGCTGGCCGCGAACAGGAGCAGGCTGCCGCCGATGATGTCGCGGCGCCAGCCGGCGCCCATGCCGAATCCGGCCACCGCCAGCGGGGGGATCAGCGCGACGGCGACGGCGACGCCCGGGATCGCGGCCGACAGCCGGTTGCCGCGCGCGACCGCGACGACCGCGCCGACCAGCCCCGAGAAGACCGCGACGCCGAGGTCCAGCACCGACGGACGCGTACGCGACGAGATCTCGACCGTGATCGTCTCATACGGGAGCGCGGCCGTCAGTGCGGCCGCGACCAGGACCACGGCCACGGTGCTGCCCAGCACCACGACGCCCGATTGCGCGGCCAGCCGACCGTCCCCCACAGCGAGCGCCAGCGCGAGGCCGACGATCGGCGCCAGCAGCGGTGCGACCAGCATGGCGCCGATCACGACCGCCGAGCTGTCCAGCGCCAGTCCCAGCGTCGCGATCGCGCCCGACAGCACCAGCACGGTCCAGTACGGTAGCCCGTTGTCGACCGCCGCGTCCGCGACCTCGCGGAAGATCGACGGTCGGTCCCGTCGGCGCACGCCCATCCGCTCGCCCGCGGCGTCCTCGACCGCCCCCTGATCGGCGTGTCTTCGGCCATCAGCGCCCTTTCGCACGGGTCTCGCGCTCACCCGTCCCGCGTCTGTTCCGTAGCTGTCGACTCAGCCACCTTCCAGGAGCGCGAGCCGCCGCCTGACGCCGTTCAGCGCCGGCCGCATGCCGGGGTCGCAGTCGCGGTATCGCGTGTAGGATCGGTCATAGAAGGGGGAGACGATCGCCATCTCGACCGCGACAGCGACGTCGGTGCGTGCCACGTCCGGAATCGTGCTGTTGCTCAGCACCCGCTCGATGGCGCCGGGATCGGGTCGAGCCCTGCATTGCCCAGCAGCGTCAGGCTGCTGCCGGACAGCGTGGCCGCGCCGCAGAACGCGTTGTTCATCAGCACGGCAGAGCTGCCATCCACCGCAAGATCACCCCCAACGCGGCTGAAGGAAATGCCGGCGTCGCTCCCCGGGATGGACAGGCTGCCCGTGATGCGCGCGCCGCGGATGCGGTTGCTGCTGCCGTCCACCGTCACATTGCCCTCGATCGTGACCTGCCCGCCCATTGCGCCCTCGCCGAAGAGGGTCACGTTGCTGCCGCTGAACTGGAGATCGCCACGGTACGTACCGCCACGCAGGAAGACGATGATGTTGCTCCTGGCGAGCTGCTCGTTCACGTCAGCCACCGACGCGGTCGGCGTGATCTCGACGACCTCGCCACCGAACGCGTAGCGCACGTTCGCCATGATCGCGGCTCCATTGCTCGTCAGCGCGATCGCAACCTCGCGCAGGTCATGCTCGGCAATCGAGACACCGACGCTGCCCGAAAGCCCGCCGGCCGCGAGGGACAGCGTACGCGCGCCCGCGTTGACGCGGCTCAGTACTGCCACCCCATCGGCGGTCGTCGTCACTGCCGAGCCGCCATCGGGCGCGACGCTGACTCCCGAACGCACCGTGCCCGGCGGAGGCACTGTCATATCATTGGCGGTATTGACCACCGGGTTGACCAGCACGACGAACGTGGTTTCGCCGAAGGCCACGTCCAGGGGCGGATCGGTCACATCGTCGTCGCATGCCGCGGCGAGGAGGGCGGTGCCGATCAGGAGCGCCGAAGATTGCCAGCGTTTCATTGGATCTTCACCGTTGAACGTAAAGGGGCAGAAGTACTCCGGGAAAAGGCAACCCGTCTTTTATTCAAGGGATGTGCCGTACACGGACGACGCGCGGATGCCATGGCGTGCGCGAAGTTCGACCGGATATGCCGCAGGACGGCTGGTGCCGGTGTCAGAACAGATGGCGCGCAGCAGGATCCGGAGCACGTCGCCGGCGAGGCGCGCGTCGTGGGGCAGGAAAGGCCGGATCCGCTTCGGCAGCGAGAGCACCCACTGGCGGAACGGGAGGGGCGGCAGGACCTGGTCGGTGAGTTGCGCGGCGACCTCCACCATGCGGCGGGCGTTGCAGGAGGGGGAAGTGGCCGTGGGCTCGCGGTGGCGGTAGGCTCAGGCTGAAGCAGCCCTGCCTCGCCACGCCGACCTGCCGGCCAACGATCGAACACTGAGGGGGACGGATGCTCGACCACTGGAAGCGGGACTTCACCCATGCGGCCCGGAGCCTGCTCCGCGCGCCCGCGTTCTCGGTCATCGCAGCGCTCACGCTGGCGCTGGCCATCGGTGCCAACACGGCGATCTACAGCGTCGTCGATGCCGTGCTGCTGGACCCGCTGTCGTTCCCGGAGCCGGACGAGCTGGTGGTGATCCGGGGCACCGCGCCGGGCACGGACATGGACGAGGAGTTCACGCTCGGGCCCGAGTTCTACCTGGAGTACGGCGAGAGCGCACGTTCTCTCGAGGACCTCGCCTTCTATGGCTGGGGGCAGACGACGGTGCGGGCGGGCACGCAGGTGGACGCCTCTTCGTCTCCTCCGCGCCGCCGTCGCTGTACAGCACGCTGGGCGTGACGACGGTCGTCGGTCGACTGCCGAACATGGAGGACCCGGAGGGGCAGGTGGCGGTGCTGAGCCACTGGCTCTGGAACGACTGGTTCGGGCGCGACCCGGACGCCGTCGGTCAGACGATCGAGGTCTCGGGCGAGCTGCGGACGATCATCGGCGTGCTGCCGCAGTCGTTCCGGTTCCCGGACGAGCGGATATCGGTGTGGATGCACGACCTGATCACGCCGCCGGTCCGGCCCGGGAACTTCAACCTCCCCCTCGTCGGGCGACTGGGCGCGGGCGCCACGGTCGAGTCGCTCGCCGCCGAGCTCGCCGCGCTGACGCCGCGCGTCCTCGAGCGTGCGGGCGGTCCGCCGCCGTACGCGCGGATCCTCGAGCAGTACCGCCCGGTCGTGCGGTCGCTGGAGGAGGAGCTGGTCGGCGACTTCGCGACGCCGCTCTGGATCCTGCTCGGCACGATGTCGATCGTGCTGCTCATCGCGTGCGCGAACGTCGCGAACCTGCTGCTCGTGCGTGCGGAGAGCCGGGAGCGTGAGCTGGCGGTCCGGAGCGCGCTCGGCGGCGCGCGCAGGCGGCTCGTCTCCGCACTCATGGCCGAGGCGGTCATCCTTGCAGCGGTCGGAGGCGTGGCAGGCGTCGTGCTGGCGTGGGCCGGCATGCCCCTCGTCGTGCGGGCTGCGCCGGAGAACATTCCGCGGATCGGCGAGGTCGGGCTCGACGCCGGCGCACTTTTGTTCACCGCCCTCGTGGTCACCGTCGCAGCCCTCGCCGCGGGGATCCTGCCGGCGCTCCGGTTCTCGAAACCGGACGTCGCGAGCGGGCTGCGCAGCTCGCAGCGCACCGGCTCGGCCGCGAGCCCGGTGATGCGCAACGTCCTGGCAGTCGTGCAGACGGCGGCCGCACTCGTGCTGCTCGTCGGATCCGGGCTCCTGCTCCAGAGCTTCCGCGCGCTGCGCAGCGTCGACCCCGGCTACGACACTAGGGACATCTTCACGTTCCAGGCGGCGCCGGACCCCGAGGAACACGGGCTGACGGACCCCATGGCCCTCGCCCGGTTCCATTACATGTTCATGGACCGGCTCGCCGCGCTCCCCGGCGTCCAGTCCGTGAGTCTCGTCAACACGCTCCCGCTCGATGAGGGCGCAGGCGAGGCGCGCGTGGCGACATCGGGATACAGCGGCCCTCCGGAGAACGCGCCGCGTGTTCGCATCACGTTCGCCGATGGCGACTACTTCCGCACGATGGGCATCAGCCTGCTCGCCGGCGAGACGTTCCAGCGCAGGACCGAGCCGACGAGGGATGTGACCGCGATCGTCAGTCGCGCCGCTGCCGAGCTCCTCTGGCCCGGCCAGAATCCGCTCGGTCAGGTCATCCGTCCCGCCGGCGCGCCCGACGCCTTCCCTTGGGTCACCGTCGCCGGCGTCGTCGAGGACGTCATCCTCGCCGACTTCCGCGAGCAGACGCCCGAGCCGCTGATCTACCTGCCGATGGTGGGTCCGACCGCACAGGCATGGGGCGTCGGCACACCGGCCTACGTCGTGAAGTCGACGCGCGCCCACCGCCTCGCGCCCGAGATCCGCGCGCTGGTCCAGGAGATCGCCCCCGGCGCTCCGATGTACCGCATCTTCACGATGGAGCAGCTCGCCGACCGCTCGATGGCGAAGCTCTCGTTCACCATGCTGAACCTGTTCATCGCCGCCACGCTCGCGCTCGTGCTCGGCGCCGTCGGGATCTACGGCACGATCTCCTATCTCGTCTCGAGGCGCACGCGCGAGATCGGGATTCGCATGGCGCTCGGCGCCCTGGCTGCCGACGTGCGGCGCATGGTCGTCATGCAGGGCGCACGGGTAGCACTCGTCGGCGTCGTCATCGGACTCCTCGCCGCCGTGTTTCTCGCCCGCTCGCTCGAAAGTCTGCTCTATGAGGTCGAGGCGCGCGACCCGCTCGTTTTCGCGACGGTGTCGCTCATCATGCTCGGCGTAGCGCTGATGGCGAGCTACGTTCCGGCTAGACGAGCGTCGGCAGTGGATCCGGTCGAGGCGATCCGGGTGGAGTAGGGCTGGTCGGATATTCGGCGGTGGATGGCCGACCACCATCCACCGCTTCCGAGTTCGCTTGACGGCTCACGCAGCAAATGGAGATGAGATGATGGGCACGAGCGACGCGCAGGACACGATGATGCAGGCCGAGCCTCAGAAGCAGCACGAGTGGCTGCAGCAGCTGGTCGGCGAGTGGACCTTCGAGGCCGAGGCGACGATGGCGCCGGGCCAGCCGCCGGCGACGTCGACGGGCAGCGAGAGCGTGCGCGCGCTCGGCGGCCTCTGGGTCATCGGCGAGGGGCAGGGCGAGATGCCCGGCAGCGGTCCCGCGACGACGCTGCTGACGCTGGGCTACGACCCGCAGCGGCAGCGCTACGTCGGCACCTGGATCGGCTCGATGATGACGCACCTCTGGGTGTACGACGGCACCTTGGACGCCGCCGGCAAGGTGCTGACGCTCGACACCGAGGGCCCCGACATGGCTGGCGGGGGCAAGCTGGCAAAGTACCGGGACGTGATCGAGCTCAGCAGCGACGACCACCGCGTGCTGACCTCCCACGTGCTGGACGCCGACGGCAAATGGACGCAGTTCATGACCGCGCACTATCGCCGGACCTGGTAGCCGCGCGGCGCGGCACGACGCGAGCGCGCTGCCGGAGCACGGGTCGGAGCGAGAACGGGTGGCGGTCTTTCGACGCTGACCAGGAGGAGTTCGATGTTCGACAGCAGCTACGCATTCAGCAGCTTCTCGGTCGACGACCTGCAACGCGCCAAGGAGTTCTACGGCGGGACGCTCGGTCTGCAGGTCTCCGAGGATGCCATGGGGTTGGAGCTGCACCTCACCAGCGGCGCCAAGGTGTTCGTGTACCCCAAGCCCGACCATGCGCCGGCAACGTTCACGATCCTGAACTTCGCCGTCGACAGTGTCGAGCGGGCAGTCGACGAGCTCACCGGCGCGGGCGTGCGCTTCGAGATCTACGACCGGGCCGGGCTGGTGACCGACCAACGAGGCATCCTCGCCGACGAGCACATGAAGATTGCCTGGTTCAGGGACCCGGCCGGTAACATCCTGTCCGTGCTCGAGGATGCACGGGCCGTCCGCGAGGCGAGCACGACCTGATCCTCGGAGCGGGCTTCACGTCCGCTCCAGCTTCAGGCGCGCGGCCCCGAGACCTGCGCACCGATCCGCTCGAGGAACAGCTCGAGGTCGTGATTGAAGACGGCGCTCTGCTCGAGCGGCGCGAGGTGGCCAGCATCGACGATCACGGCGAGGTGCGCGTCCGGCAGGTCGTCGGCGAGCCGCTCCACCTCGCCGACCGGCGTGATCGCGTCATCGGCGCCGACCACGACCAGCGCGGGCACGCGCATGGTCACCAGCCACGGCGTCGAGTCCGGCCGCTCGGCCATGCCGAGTGACGCACGGGCGATGCCCTCCGCCGCCGTGTCGGCGATCATCGATTCGACGCGTGCGACGATGTCCGGCCTTCGCGCGCTGACCGGCGACAAGAGCCGCGGCAGCAGCTCCCGCGCCAGGAAGCCGGTGCCCTCGGTGCGCGCGCGCGTCGCCGTCAGCAGCCGCGTGTGCCGCGCCTCGTCGCTGTCCGCCGCTGGCCGCGTGTCGCACAGTACGAGCGCGCGGACGCGCTCGCGCGCGCGTCGCCACAGCGCGAAGGCGATGTAGCCGCCCATGGACAGGCCGCAGACCACGGCGCGCTCGATGCCGAGGTGGTCCAGCAGCGCGACCAGATCATCGGCGAAAAGCTCCATGGTGTGCACGGGCTCGCGACCGAGCGAGGTGCCGCCGAAGCCGCGCAGGTCGGGCGCGATGCCGTGCCAGCCGTCCGGCAGCTTGGCCAGCGCCGGCCGCCACAGCGCGCCGGTCAGCGGGAAGCCGTGGATGAACAGCAGCGGCTCACCGGAGCCGTGCTCCTCGTAATGCACGTCGATGTCGTTGATCCGGGCGAGCATCTCTCGTCCGCGCAGCTACAGGCCGAGCGAGGAGCGGATCAGCGGGTCCATGCGCTCGGGTGTCCACTGCGGCTCGAAGGTCAGCTCGATGTCGGCGCCACTGACCCCTTCGACGCCTTCCACCGCGTTCTTCGCGTCGTCGACGATCTGGCCGGCGGCAGGGCACATCGGCGAGGTCAGCGACATGGTCACGCGCACGTGCCCCTCGGCAATGTCGATGCCGTAGACCAGGCCCAGCACGACGACATCCAGGTTCAGCTCCGGATCCTTCACCGTGCGCAGCGCCTTCTTCACATCCTTTTCCTGCACCATGTCCCCGCTCCCCGTGCGACGTCATCGGTCAGTCTGCCGCGCTGCTCCTCGGCAGCTGCGGCCCCAGCGAATGTAAGCCCGTCCGTTCCCACCCGGCCAGCCCGCGCGCGTGGCGGCCGTGGGGCGGCGCGCCGGCGCGGGTGTCGCCCGCGCGCACCCGTCCGACGCGAGTCCACGATGACCGCGCGATGACGCCGCCGGGTTAGCGTTGCGCCACGTCGCCAACGCGGAGCCACCGCCATGTCGTGCAGCCCCGAGTCACCACCGGCCCCAACGCTGTCCCGGTTCCGTCCGCCGTACCGTTTCGCCGAGCCACTGCCCGACGACGCGCTGTCCTTGCTCGAATGGGGCGACGCGCTGATCTGGTGGGTCGGCCGCGACGCCGACGCGCTCGCGCGGGTCGATGTGCTGCGCCGGCGGCCGTGGGGCGTCGCGCTCATTGTCGTGCTGCCCGAGCCGGAGCGGCTGGGTCGGCTCGAGCACGTGCTGCTACGCGTGCGTGACCTGCGGCCGGTCGGCCTGCTGCCCTGCATCCCCGAAGTGCCGCCCGAGGCCGTGGCCGCGCTGCTGTCCTACCCGCCGGGCGACATCTCGGTCGCGCTCGTGCACTACCTCGAGGAGCGCGGCGCGCTCGCCGATCCCGGGGCGCGTGCCTGTCTGCGCGCAGTATTCGTCTACTCGAGCGACGTCACCGCCGTCGGCGCTCTGGCCCGACGGCTGGCCGTGTCGCGCCGCACGCTCGGTCGCCACTTCGCCGCCTGGGGGCTGCCCGCGCCCTCGCGCTGGCTGCAGCTCGCGCGCGTGATCCGCGCCGTCGTGCGGCTGCAGGCCGAGCGGCTGACCGTCACGCGCGCCGCCTTCGCCGCCGGTTACCCGGACGCCTTCACCTTCTCCAACCAGATGAAGCGGCTGACGGGGTTCCGGCCCAGCGAGGCCACGGTGCGGCTCGGCTGGCAGTGGGTCGTCGAGGCCTGGCTCGAGCGCGAGCGCAGTGCCGGCTACTTCCGCTGGCTGCGCGAGGCGCCGGCGGCCGCGGCGCGGCTCGACGGCAAGGAGGGCGGCTGACGCGCGACGTCGCCCGCAGAATGTCGGGCGACGTCAGCCGACGACGAGCGGCTCGGCGTCCAGCCGCACCTCCATCTCGATCTCCGGCGCCCAGTACGAGCCCGGCAGCAGCTGGAACCCCGCGTTGCGGTAGGACCTCAGCGCCGCCCGGTTCCACGGCTCGACCGACAGCCAGACGCGGCTGTAGCCCAGCGCCCGCGCGCGTTCGACCAGCGCCCGATTCAGCGCGGTGCCGATGCCTCGCTCGCGGATCGCCTGGTGCAGGAAGTTCGCGAGCTCGGCCGTGCCGGTCGGCGCGCCCGCCAGCGGCAGCAGGAACCCGTGCCCGGCCAGCTCACCGACGACCTCGACCACCAGGTGCTCGCCGGCCCTGAGCACGCGGTCCAGCCAGACGCGCAGCCCCAGCTCCGAGTCCGGCGGCAGCCCCTGCGCCGCGCGCTTCGGCCGGAAGTCGGTGTACATCAGCTCCAGCGTCCGCCGGTCGGCGGGCGTATACGGCCGGATCCTGAAGGGCCGGCCAAGCTTGTCGGCGAGCTGCAGCGTCACGCGCGTCGTCGCGGGTATTGGGAGTGTGTGGGTCTCGGTTGCCGCGGTTTCAGAAGGCCAGGCCCCAGCCGGACAGCAGTGGCAGGATCCGCTCTCGTACGTCCGCCGCGGTGCGCCGGTTCCGTGCCGCGATCCCGGCCGCATCCCGGACGGTCGGCACCGCGTCCTCCGGGTCGCGGAGCGTCGGCGGCACGGTGGCCCCGCTGCGCGCTCGCACCTCGGCTCGCCACTCCTCGGGGATCCGGTCCGGCGCCTCGATCCCCGCCAGCACGGCCCAGACCAGCGTCCACGCGCGCGGCACGACCTCGTGCACCGCGTAGCCGCCACCGCCGGTCGCGATGATGCGGCCCTCGCACCACCGGTCCGCCAGCTCGCAGGTCAGCCGCACCAGCCGCTCGTACAGCCGCGTCGAGCACGCCAGGTGCGTCAGCGGATCCAGCCAGTGCGAGTCGCAGCCATTCTGCAGCACGATCACGTCCGGCCGGAACGCCTCCGCCGCCTGCGGCACGATGGCCTCGAAGCACTCGTAGAACGACCCGTCCTGCGAGTACGGCTCGAGCGGCAGGTTCAGCGCGTAGCCGACGCCCGCCCCGCTGCCCGACTCGTGCACGAAGCCGGTCCCCGGAAACAGGAACGCGCCGCTCTCGTGCAGCGAGATCGTCAGCACGTCGTCCGCCTCGTAGAACAGCTCCTGCACGCCATCGCCGTGGTGCGCGTCGTAGTCGATGTACAGCACGCGCGCGTGGTGCTGCCGCCGCAGCCACTCGATCGCGACGGCCAGGTCGTTGTAGACGCAGAACCCGGCCGCGCGCGCGCGGTGCGCGTGGTGCAGCCCGCCGGCCGGCTGGAACGCGCGCCTGCACCGCCCGCCCATCACCAGCTCGGCGGCGGTCAGCGTCGCGCCCGCCGTGTGCCGCGCCATGGTATCCATGTTCGGCGCGATCGGCACATCGCCGGTGCCGATCCCCCAGCGCTGCGCCTCGCGCTCGGTCGCGTAGTCGGTCGCGGCCGCCGGCGCCGACAACCGGATCACGGCCTGGATGTAAGCGGGGTCGTGGACCAGACCCAGCTCCTCGTCGGTCGCCGGCCGCGGCAGCACGACCGCATCAGCGCCCACCAGCCGCAGCCGGCGCAGCAGGTCCACCGTCAGCCGCAGCCGCTCCGGGTCCAGCGGGTGCCCCGCACCCAGCGAATACGACGCGAACGCGTCGTCCCACACGAGCAGCGGCGCATCCAGAGGCTACTCCGACGTCCGGCTCATCCGCCCTCGAGCTCGCGGAGGATGCGTTCCGCCCGCTTGCGCACCAACCCCGCGCCTGCCGCCTCGGCCCGCCGCCGGATCTTGAGAATCCCAGCGATGGCGTTACGGGGCGTCTGAACGTACGCTATGCGCTCGCGCTCAAGAACGAGACGCCAACATGAAGGCAGATCCCTACGAGCGGCTTTGCTAATTCCCTTCGATATCTCCTTCAGTGCCCCGTCTCTATCACCCGCCGCCGCTCGATATCGCGCGAGCAGGCCGACTACGCACGAAAGGTCCACGCCTGCTAAATCAGAGATCTGCGACCCGTAGCAGGCGCGCACGGCCGAAGCATGTATCTCAGCCTGTCCCAAATTTCCATACTCACAGGCAATAAGGCCCAAGATGGCACGTGCGTGGAGGCGACGAAACGGGTCCGTTGCATTATCAAGCACATCGCGCGCAATCGTTTCCGCTTGATGCAGGTGGCTCTCCTCAAACGCAGCGAACGCGAGGTTCAGCTGCGCAAAGCCTAGCACTTCCGCACTTCGCTCTCGCGCACAGGCGATGAGTTCCTCATGAAATTCGTACGTCGCGACATAATCGCCGGATTCAAGTAGTACAAAGCCGAGTTGCATGCCCCCATAAGCGCCTTCTTGAGTTTCGGCGATTTGGCGCAGTTCCGCTCGCACCGTCTCTATTTGCCTAACTGCAGTCGAGACTCTGCCATTATACGCATACGCGACAGCAAGCATCGCCGCCGCCTTATAGACAGCAAAGGTATCATCAAGCCGACCCGCGGCAGCGAGTGACTCTCGGGCCAAGCCAAGGCCTCTACGACGGTTCAGAGGCAGCATAACTGCAGCGGCTAGTCTCAGGGCGTCGGCCTGCGCGCACGGAATTGACAGTGAGTTTATATCGCGTATTATAGCGCTACAATGGAGCACGGCCTGTGGGTCACCGTACGATTGGGCGAGCCGAAGGACCACCCCTACAAGGCGCAGTCTTTCCGTTACAAGACCAATCGGGATCCCGTCTAAAAGTGCCAACAGCGAGCGGAGCCGCTGGCGGGGCGCGATCCCAAAGCTTTCAGGGCAGGTTTCTGCAAGCCCGATTTGAATCGCCAGGCCGAGGGGGTTTTTAGAACTGGCGTCCACTATCTGGGTACGCGCCTCGACAAAGAATCGTCGAGCCTCGCTTGAGCGGCCTAACAGGTGGAGCGTCCATGCATATTCGAGCCCCGCCGTCAGTTTTTCGGTATTATTTGGAGCGTTCTCCGCTGCCAGTTGAAAATACTTGGCCGCTTCCTCCAGTGCGAGCAGCTGTCGGCAGCGGTTAGCTGCCTTGGTAGCGAATCGATAGGCGGCTACCGAATCTCCAGCTTCACTTAAATGTTGAGCAATTCGTCCAACCTCATGAGGCGCATGGTAATTTAAGGCGGACGCGACGCGCTGATTATAACGACGCCTTTCAAGCGCGCTGCGAGTCCCCCAAATGCGCTCACGCACGAGATCGTGCCTAAATGTCACACCCAAGCGCGTCCGCCTCAACGTACCTGCATTCACAGCGCCCGTAAGCGAGGTGTCGAAATCCGCTGAATCTGCCATTGTAGCTGATCGAAGCAGATCCTCAGCAACTGGCTTGCCAAACGCGGCGGCTGTACAAACAAGGTCGAGTTCAAGACCACTTAGGTGCTCAGGCTCAACCGGCTGCAGTTCGAGCTCCGGTGGAAGTGACGTTCCACCCTTCTCGTCGGCATGTCGCGTTTGACGCCGAAGGGTTTCGGCGATATAGAACGGTATGCCATCACAACGCTCGACATCGTCACGAGTAGCGCCGGGCAGGCGCATCTGATTCTCCTGTTGAAATCGCGCTAACAGGTCCGCAACCTCGGGCTTGCTTAACGTCTTGAGTTGGAACGCCGCCGAAGATCCGCCAAGTGCTGCTAATAACCGCGCCGCTGGCAGCGTTGGATCCAACGGATTGCGGAACGACAGTAATATAAGAAGTGGGAGTGAGCCGGCGTGCCTAATAACATGTTCGACGACAGCGCACGAGGAGTCATCCGCCCAGTGCATATCGTCTATTACTAAAAGGAGGGGTCCATCCGAGGCGATCGCCGCCAGATATCGGCTGAACGCGTGAAGAAAATCAAGCCGACTGTCGACCATTGCCGCTAGGTTTACGCGGTTCGGATCTGTGTCCGGCGACCGCTCTGGAACTATCTCATTAAGCAGGGCACGCGAATGGGGACTTAACTGTTTCAGACGTGCAGCAACGTCTCTTGGCTCCATTAAATCCGCAACGGCGGCAAATGGCGTAAGCATTTGAACAGGACTGCACCTCGCGTGCAGCACCTTACCTCCCTGCAACGCCGTCCAGCGTGCAAAGCGGTCGCAAAGCCGGGTCTTTCCCATCCCCGCCTCGCCAAGCAATAATACCGCCGCGGGCTTCCCACGTGCCGCACGCTGGAACTCCATGCGGAGACGATCGGTCTCGGCTTGCCTACCGACAAAGGGAAGCGAGGCCGGTTCACGCAGGGGGTTCGGCATACGTGGTTTCGATTCAATAAGCCTCGCTAGGCGTGCGGTCATAGGGTGGTCGGGTTGGCCGCCGCATCGCTGAGCCCCCGCCACATGTCTACGAAACCGATTCCGCGCAGCCGCTCGTTTGCCCATTGCCCAAAGTGCGCGTACCGCAATTGCGCTTACAGTCTCGTCAAAGGTAAACCCTAGCCACCAATCGGCGATTTCGAGAACGTCGGTCCACCGGCCTTCGACGCAAAGGCTCCGGAGATGGGAGCGGATACATCTTTGCGCGCCGCGCTCAAGCCTTCTAGCGGCGGCTTCTCGCCAATTATCAAACGGCCAGGCGTCAGCAACCTCGAGACCTGGTAGCAGCAGGCCATATTCGCGCCGTATTGGCTCGATATCACGCTGCTTGATTCCAGCCGTAACGCGGCACAAATCCGACTCCACCGGCACAGCGATCTTAATTCCTCGTCCCTGCACCGCTACGACTCGGCTATTGGTTGTCCGGCGTATCACGTAAAGCGCCTGGCTCAATGCGTGGCGAGACAACGATGGATCCGAAGCACGTGGCCACAGCAGGCTGGCCAATTGGTCACGCGAATGAAATTCAACTGGCGTAAGCGCCAAATAGAATAGCAACGCCTCCGCCTTTCTGGAAGAAAACGCGAGACTGCTTCCGTCCCAATTTAGTTCGGCTAAGCCGAGAGCTCGCACGTATAGCATCGATCTGGCGGTCCGAATGGACAGGTGCGGCGGATAGACGACTGGCCTAATAGCCTGCTAAATATCGCAGGTCAGCTCGCGAAAGCCATAGCTGAACCGGCCAGGTCAACTGGCGCTCAGGTTCGCGATGGCTGGTTCGGTCCGGGGCAAACCGTGAGCCCGCAGCTCCGGCAGAACACGCTCCAGTGTTCGCCCTCGTTGCATTGCTGCCACGACCCGAGGGTCGAACTGCGTACTGGAGCAGCGCTTCAGTTCTTGGTATACTTGTTCTAAGGACAAGGCACGACGATAGGGCCGATCCGATAACATCGCGTCAATTGAGTCGGATATTTGAATAATTCGCGCGATCAATGGTATCGTCTCACCAGAGAGGCCGGCGGGATAGCCGCTGCCGTCATAGCGCTCGTGGTGATGCCTGATTCCGTTTATAACCTCCTCCCGAAAGATTGATAAGCTATTCAAAAAGTCGGCACCTCGGCTGGCATGTGTGCGGATGAGAACCAACTCGTCCGTACTAAGCGACGTCGGCTTTCGGATGACATCTGCATATACGCCGTCGACCTTTCCTATATCGTGAAGCAGAGCCGCCGTTTCCGCGTCGACGGCTCTTGGACCTCGAATCCCGAGATCAGCTGCTATTGCCTTCGCCAGTAGCGAGACACGGACCGAATGCCCCGATGTATACGTGTCTCGCGTCTCGATGGCCTTAATCAGCACCTTGAGCAGAGCAGTGTTTGCCTGCTGGAGTTGAAATTTTGAAAAGTACGAGTGGCGCACGATGAAGAGCGGCAGGACTACGAGCAATATCCCCGGAATTCCGAGATCCTCATATAGAACTGCCACAAGAAGCCCGATCGGGCTAACCAGCAAATCGTAGAAAACGTCTGATAGCCCGGCGCTAGTTAATGACCGGAATGCCTGGGCGACGGATATGTCGTGTAGCAGCGAAAATTGGATCGCGACCAAAACCACATTCGAGATAAAGAACGTGACGGCCATAACGGAGAACGCCACGATTCGCGAGCCGAAAACAAGGCTGGAATCCAGAAGTGTCCAGTAAAGATTTGAGGCAGCCCAAGTCGCAAGAACGGCTTGAGCGGTATTGAATACTGCGAAGAGTGGTGGCCGTTTCCTAATTGCCAATTGGGCAGGGGTGACGATTACCAGTGCTGCACCGGTAGCCGCCGCTGGCGAGAAAAGAGCTATAATCGCAAATAGCGGGATAAACGCAATCGACGAATAAGCCTGCGCGCCACGCAGCGTGTACTGGATAGAAACGGATTCGGCGACTATGCCGAGGGCTACCAGCGTCGCCAGCGCAATCAATTCGCCACCGCTCATCACCGCTTGCGTAAGGTTGCTCGCGGTGACAAGTGCGGCAGCGGCGCCGCCTGCTAGTATAGCGGTGAAGATGTAGCTCTTACTTTTCATGCTGGAGAGAGCCCCCTCCTTGTTACAACGTAATAAAACCTGCGGAGATTACGCGAGCGACGAAAGAAAAAACTGCCTCCAAGAAAGCCGCCATGATCGCAGATACCTCCCTTCCGGTGGTCGTCAGCCTGTCCGCTAAGTCAGGCTACGGCGCTCCGCTGGGATCCGCTGGGTGGCTCCGCTCGCAAGGAGGGGGCTCACAAAAGGTGTCAAAAATCGGGACGGGCCTGGGCGGACACGGGAGTGCAGCACGAAGGGACTGCTCAAGGCTTCGGGCGTCGGGCTGCCGCCGAACTCGTCTGCTCCGTCGTCGGTCGTATTTTTGGAGTAGCGATGAGAAAATCCCGGTCGGACATGGGGAAGAGAGTCCGCGCCGGGTGCACCTGCGCTTCTCATGATGCGGCGGCGCGGCGTCCATGTCAAGGTGGGACAGCGACCTAGCCGGGTGGGCCAGCCCGGGGCCGGCCGAACGGCGCGCCGGCCGCTCGGCGCGGCGGCGCAGGGACTTGTGTCAAGCGGCGTTCCATCACAAACTTAGGGAAGTCGAACCACCGCAACACCCGGACCTCCCCCCGGCCTGGATCTTCCGTCCGCAGTTCGGAGACACATGAGCTCGAGACAGGCAGCATACGTGCTGGCAGGGCTGGCCCTGCTCGTGGCGCCAGCCGTGCCGGCGGCGGCGGCAGTG
>JBOHRE010000041.1:0-27721 GCA_050732635.1 Longimicrobiales bacterium
CGGTGAGCCTCGGGAACCCGCACGCGCGGCCGCCAGCGGAGCTGCGGCGTCGCGCGCGCCGGCTGAGCCGCGGGAGCGCGCCGCTGCGCCGACCGGCGACGGCGATGGCGACGGTCGCGTCAAGGCATCGCCGCTGGCGCGTCGGCTCGCCGCCGAGAACGACATCGCGCTCCAGGAACTGCGCGGCAGCGGCCCTGGTGGCCGCATCATCAAGCGCGACATCGAAGCAGCGATTCAGGAGGGCGGCGCCCCGCGCGCGGCACCGGCGGCTCGAGCGCGGCCCCAGCCACAGGCGGAGGACGTGGTCGAGGTGCCGCTCTCGCAGATGCGCAAGACGATTGCGAAGCGGCTCGCAACCTCGATCGGTCCCGTGCCGACCTTCTATCTGACGATCGAGCCGGATGTCGGCCGGCTGCTGGACGCGCGCGCGGGGATCAACGCTCGCCTGGAAGCGAGTGGCGAGAAGGTGTCGGTGAACGACATGGTCATCAAGGCCGTCGCTGCGGCGCTGCGCCTGCACCCCGAGGTGAACGCGGCGTGGGGCGACACCGTGATCCGCCGCTACGGCCGTGTCCATATCGGCGTCGCAGTCGCGATCGACGACGGACTGATCACGCCGGTCGTGCGCGACGCCGACCAGAAGGGCGTCGCCGAGATCGCGCGCGACGTTCGCGAGCTGGCCAGCCGCGCCCGTGAGAAGCGGCTGCAGCCGGACGAGTACACGGGCGCCACCTTCTCGATCTCGAACCTGGGCATGTTCGGCATCAGCGAGTTCACCGCGATCATCAATCCGCCGGAAGCCGCGATCCTTGCCGTCGGCACGGTCGAGGAACGGCCGGTCGTGCAGGACGGCGAGGTGACCATTCGGCCGCGCATGCGCGTGACCATGAGCTGCGACCACCGGGTGATCGACGGCGCCACCGGTGCCCGCTTCCTCCAGACGCTCAGCGAGTTCCTGGAGGAGCCGGCCATGATGCTGGTCTGAGCGCGGCCCGGCCCGCAGCTTCAAGCTCCTCATGAGGATCGCCATCGCCAAGCCGCGCCGCGGCGCCGGCGGTGGCACGACCATGGCGCTGGCGCTGGCCGAAGGGCTGCGCTCGCGCGGTCACGACGTCACCATCCTGTGCCACCCACGCGCCCGCATCGACAGGCTCGCACGCGCCCGCGGCTTCGAGGTCGACGCGGTGCTCGCGGGCCGCGATCTGCGCGCACTGTCCCGGCTGCGCAGCTGGATCGCGCTGCGACGTCGGCATCCCGACGTCGTCCTGAACTTCATGGCGGAGCCGACCGATATGGACTTCTGCGTGCCGTCCGCGCTCCGGCTCGAAATGCCGGTCGTCGCCCGCCGTGCCCTCGCGGGACCACTCCAGCTCTCGGCCGCCCAGCGCCGGCTGTTCGCCGCGGTCGGCTGGGTCGCCGTGTCACGCGCCATTGCCCGCGAGCTCCGGGACGCCGTGCCAGGGCTGCGCACGCCACCGACGATCATCTACAACGGCACCGACATAGACCATTTCGCCGGTGCCGAGCCTGCTGCGTTGGGTCTGCCGCCAGACGCCATCGCCATCGGCTTCATCGGCCGACTGCACCGCGAGAAAGGGATCCGTGAGCTGGCCGTTGCGTGGCCGGCGATCGCCGCAGCGCTGCCGCGGGCGCACCTCGTGATCGTTGGCGAAGGGCCGCACGAGGCCGAATTCCGCGCGCTGCTGGGCCGCGCGCCGCGCGTGCGGTGGCTCGGTTTCCGTCACGATGTTGCGCCGATCCTGCGTGCGCTGGATCTGCTCGCGCTGCCGACGCACCGCGAAGGGTTCCCCAACATCATCGTCGAGGCGCTGGCCGCCGGCCGCGCAATCGTGACGACCACCGTTGATGGGCCCAACGAGGCGGTACGCGACACCGTGACCGGACGCCTCGTCCCCCCAGCCGACAGCGCTGCGCTGCGCGACGCGGTCATCGCGCTCGCCGGCGATGCCGAGCTCCGGGCCAGGCTCGGCCGCGCGGCTGCGCAGGACGCGCGCGTTCGCTTCGATCGCGCCCGCATGATCGCCGCCTACGAGGACGTGCTCGTCGGCGCCGCGGCGCAGCAGGCGCGGGCCTGAAGCTGGCCTGCGCCGCATGCGCTACGGATTCAACCAGTAGCTGAGCTTGAGCAGGAACACGTTGGTGACCGGCGTCGGGAACGCGTCATCGCGGTTGAACAGCCGCCGCATGTCGCGACCGAGCTCGAACATCGGGTCCTGGTCGGTGCCCGGCACGAAACCGGTCCGGCTCTGGCTCCACACCAGGTACAGCGTCGATCCCGGCAGATACTCCCAGCGCAGGACCGCGTTGCCGCGCATCTGACGGAAGTTGAAGTCCGGATCGCCGAACGCAACATCGAAGGTGCCATCGGCGTCGACGTCCGCCTGATACTCACCATCGATGTAGGCAATGCGCGAGCCATCCAGTGAGATGAAGCGGTCCTCGAACCGATCCGCGCGCGGCGTGTCACTCAGCTTCCTGAAACGATCGTACTCGGCACCGCTGACGAACGGTTGCGCGTAGAGCTCCAGGGAAAGCGTCGGGCTGAGGGTGTAGTTGAGACGCGTGGTGAGCGAGAACGTCGTCTGGTCGATCTCACCAAAGATGTAATGGCGCTCGTCGTCCGTCGCCCGCTGCGTCACGTACTGCCAGGTGTTGCCGTTCCGACTCAGCGACGGGCTCAGCGACAGGTTGAGCTGGGGCGACGGCCGGTAGCTCGCGCCGCCGCCCACGAACGCGTTCCAGGCGCCCGTGTCCTGCTCCCGCCCGCCGCCGACGCTCAGGTGGCCGGTGAGCTGCTTTCGCCGGTCGCTGTTGAGCCACACGTTGCCCTGGAAATTCGCCTCCCGCACGATCGCGGGGCCACCTCGCGCCGCGCCGGTCGTCATGGTGCCGGGTCGCAGCCCGAACCACGAGCCGCCGTTCCAGAAGTTCTTCAGCTCCCAGTTCGTCCAGGAGCCGAACTGCGCCCATATAGGCTCACCGCCCGTGGTCCAGCCGAAGGACGGGTTCACGCCGATGCCGAAGCTGCGGAAGATCCAGCGCGGCTCGAACTGCACGTAGCGCCAGCTCGCGAAGGTCAGGATCTGGTCCGACTCGAACTGGAACCCGAGATCGTTGAGCTCGAGGCCGGGCGTGCGCACGTGCGCACCGAAGCCGCCCAGGATGTTGCCACCTGCGAAACGGCCGATCCAGAGATTGCCGAGAGCGCCGCTCAACGAGGTGCGTGTCGGATCATACTCGAGGTGATCGGCATCCGGCCGCTGAAAGTAGTGGCCAGCAGCCGTCTGCACGCGTGCGATGGCGTCCGCGCTGCCGCGGATGTGGCTGCCCGCGACATAGCCGCTGGCCTCCCAGGTGTTGTTGTAGAAGCGGTGCCGTGCACGCACGCCACCGGTGTACGCCGCCGAGCGCAGAAAGCTGAGCTCCGAGCGGCCGTCGAGCATGCGGTTGGTCGCCGTGAACAGCGCGCCGATCGTGCTCGAACCTTCGCGGAAATCGCGCGACAGCGTACCGATGGCATAGTTCGACATCGGCTCGACGATCTCGACCTGGCGCTCGCCCGTATCGAGCGCTATGTCAGCGTCCTCCTCGGCCGTGAGCGCATCGAGGAAGCCGGCCTGCCAGCCACTGGCGGTTTTGCCCGACAGCTTCGCCGCGCCCAGGATGGTCGTCGCGTCGGGCGCATCGACGTAGCCGGCTGCGGCCACGAACCGCTGCGGCGCGCGCCCGATGCGGCGCGAGTAGAACAGGCCTTCGCCCGAGCCGTCGTCGGTGCCCACCCCGAACTGAAACATGTTCGAGCCCTCGATGAAGAACGGTCGCTTCTCGGGGAAGAAGCTCTCGAACGCGCTCAGATTCACGACGGAGGGGTCGGCTTCGACCTGACCGAAATCGGGGTTGATGGTCGCGCTCAGTGTCAGGTTCGACGTGATGCCGTAGCGCAGGTCGAGGCCGGCGTCGAGCGAGGCCGCGTTCTCGCTCCAGAACGGGTCGGCTGCGTCACCCGGGGCGCGAGTCAGACGTGCGACGCTGTACGGCAAGAGCTCGAGTCGCCGTGGCGCGCGTAGCCTGGTGAGCCCGCGCAGCTCACCGGCCTGGGAGACCGTGCCGCCAGCATTGGGCAGGACGGGCGACCACCACGCCCATTCGCCGCTGCGCGCGATCTCGCGGCCCAGGTTCACGCCCCAGATCAGCTCGCGCTGGTCCTCACTCGTCGAGCTGCTGAAGCGCAGCTGCGACAGCGGGATGCGGAACTCTGCGATCCAGCCCTGCTCGTCGACCGCCGTCGCGACCTCCCACACCGCATCCCAGTTCAGGTCCTCAGCCCAGTCATCGTAGTGCAGCACATCCTTCTTCGAGCCCTTCGGTGTGACCGAAAAGCGGAAGGCCGTGCGGTTGTCGTTGTAGCTGTCGATCAGGACGTGAGCCCAGTCCGTGTAGATATTCGATGCATCGCGCCGCGCGAGCTGAGCGGCGATCGAGTCCGGATCATCGTAGAGTCGCATACCGACGTAGATCGCGTCGTCGTCGTACAGGAGGCGAGCTTCGGTGGGCTGGCTGGCAGGCTGCCCGGGAGTCGGACGCATCTGGACGAAGTCGGTCAGCGCCGGCGCGCTCGCCCAGGCCGCCTCGTCGAGCCGGCCGTCGAGCACGATCCCGGTGCCCTCCAGCCGCGTTGCCTGCGCCTGCCGCATTGCGCTGGCCGAGGACGCGCCGCCCGTGTCGCCGTTGCTCTGCGCGGCCAGCGGTGCCGCCGCGCCGAGCGCGGCCGCGCCGACCAGAGCCAGCAGAGTCGTGCTCGATCGCTGCCTCATACGCGCCTCCCACGTTCCGAGCCGCTGCCTCCGCCGTGAGGGTACGGAAAGCGTTCCGCTCGCACGGCCGAGTGGCCGCCGGCAGTAACAGAGGCTTAGACACGACCGTCGCCGAAAACGTTGGCGCCGGCGGCCGCGCACGATGGAGCGGGCCATGAGGATCGCTATGAACCTGAAGCCGGCAGGCGGCGCGACCAGCGCAAGCGGTTGTAGCGGGCATAGCTGGGGCGTAACTTGGCCGCGGCCGAGGCGGCACTGGGAGTGAACCTGGCGAGGTGAATGTGGCGGCGAATTCCTATGACGTGGTGGTGATCGGGTCGGGGCCGGGCGGCTACGTCGCGGCGATCCGCGCGGCACAACTCGGGCTGAAGGTGGCCTGCGTCGAGGCGCAACGGCTGGGCGGAGTGTGCAACAACTGGGGCTGCATTCCGACCAAGGCGGTGCTAGAAGCGGCCAACCACGCGCGGCGCGTGGAAACGCTGGCGGAGTTCGGCATCACCGTGGGCGATGTGACGTTGGACATTGGCAAGGCGACATCGCGGGCGCGCTCGGTGGCGGAGCAGGGGGCGAAGGGAACCGCGTATCTGTTCAAGAAGAACGAGATCGAGCAGATCCAGGGCTGGGGCCGGCTGGCGGGCGCCGGCAAGGTCGAGGTCGACCCTTCCAAGAACGCGGGCCACGGCGATGAGGCGACGCCCAAAGGTGGCAAGAAGCAGACGCTGAGCGCGAAGCACATCATCCTGGCCACCGGCTCACGGCCGCGCTCGCTGCCCACGCTGCAGATCGATGGCGACCGCGTCTGGAGCTCGGATCATGCCGTCTACGCCACTGCGCTGCCGAAGACACTGGCCATCGTCGGTGCCGGCGCGATCGGCATGGAGTTCGCCGATGTCTTCAACGCATTCGGCACGCAGGTGTACCTGATCGAGGCACTCGAGCGGATTCTGCCCATTGAGGACGTCGACGCCTCGAAGACACTGGCAAAGATCTACAAGAAGCGTGGCATCGAGCTGCTGGAGAACGCGCGCCTGGAGAAGGCCGACGTCAAGAAGGCTGGCGTCACGCTCCAGGTGAAGACGAAGGATGGTAAAGCGCAGAAGCTAGAGGTCGAGCGGGTGCTGGTCGCTGTCGGCCGCGCGCCGGTGATCGATGATGTCGGGCTGGACAAGGTGGGCGTCAAGACAGAGAACGGTTTCATCGTGACCGATGAGTGGCTGCGCACGACCGCCGAGGGCGTCTACGCGATCGGCGACGTGACCAAGCCGCCGCTCCTCGCGCACAAGGCATCACACGAGGGCATCGTCGCTGCGGAGCACATCGCCGGCCAGGCGCATGCGCCTGTCGACTACGGCAACATTCCCGCCGTCACCTACTGTCACCCGGAAGTCGCGTCCGTCGGCCTGACGGAGGCCGGTGCACGGGAGGCTGGCCACGACGTGGAGGTCGGCAGCTTTCCGTGGAGCGCCAACGGCCGGGCGCGAACCGCCGGTGAGACGGACGGGTTCATCAAGGTCGTGCGTGACAAGAAGTACAGCGAGCTGCTCGGCGCGCATATCGTGGGTCCGCATGCGAGTGAGCTGATCGCCGAGTTCGTCGTCGGCCGCCACCTCGAGACCACGGTCGAGGAGATGGAGAAGGCGATACACCCGCATCCGACGCTGTCGGAGGGCGTCGCCGAGGCCTCGCTCGCGGCGCTCGGGCGTGTGATCCACATGTGAACGGAGCAGTTACAGTGTAAGGGATGAGAGCAAGAGCAAGTGTGAGGGGTGAGGGCAAGCGTAAGTCGACCCTTGCCCTTCGACTCTCACTGCCCGTCGGCCTCGGCCTCGGCCTGATCGCGGCCGGTTTCACCGGTCTGTCTTTCGGCTTCGAGCCCTTCGCCACCTGGTTCTACGTCTTCGCCTGGTATGGCACGCTCCTGGTCGTCGATGCCGCGATCGCGCTGACCGGCGGCCCGCCCGGCGCCGGTATGCGGCGCTTCCTGTTCCTCGGGCGAGGCGAGTTCACGCTGACACTGCTGGGCTGGTCCGCGGTCCTCTGGTTCTTCTTCGAGCTGCTCAACTTCCGACTGCGCAACTGGTATTACGTCTTCGTGCCGGATGAGCCGTTCGCGCGCATGGCCGGCGTCACGCTGTCGTTTGCCACTGTCTTGCCCGCCGTCCTAGGCGTGTCGACGCTGCTGGCGAACCTGGGCCTGGGACGGCGTGCGCGTTGCCCGCGCCTGCAGCTGACGCCACGTCGACTGAAGGCGATACAAGGTGCGGCCGTGCTGCTGCTGTTGCTGCCGCTGGCACGTCCAACCTGGTTCTTCCCGTTGGTGTGGGGTTTCACCACGCTGCTCCTCGAGCCCTGGGTCTACCGCCGGGCGCCGGAGCGGTCGCTTCTCCATGACCTCGAGCACGGCCGCCCCGGTCGGATACTGCGCCTGCTCGCGAGCGGCGTCCTCGTCGGATTGCTCTGGGAGGTCTTCAACCTGCGCGCGCGGAGCAAATGGATCTACACGGTGCCAGGACTGGACGGCTGGAAGCTCTTCGAGATGCCGCTGCCGGGTTTTCTCGGATTCCCGCCGTTCGCCATCGACTGCTTCGTCATCTGGCAGGCGCTCGTCGTGGCCGGACTCGCGGTGCCGCGTGTCGGGCCGGTGTTCCCGGCGTCGGCGAAGCGCCGCGGCGCCGCAACTGTCCTGGCCGCGTTCCTGGCCGCGGGCGCGCTGCGCGGAATGGAGGCGCGCACGATCTCGTCGTACACGCCGCGGCTGGAGGGTCTCGCGACCGTGGTGCGCGCGGCCGGCGGCGACGCCGAGCGCACCGAGCGCGAAGCCGCGCGCCTCGCTGCCGCCGGTTACGACGTCTTCGGTGTTGCGCAGGCTACACCGGCCGAGCTAGCGCGGCGCGCTGCCCTCGATCCGACCTCCTCCGCGACGTGGGTGCGCGCGGCTCGCCTGGCCGTGCTGCGCGGCATCGGCACGGAGCATGCGCGCCGGCTCATCGTATTTGCGGGCATCGACTCGGTCGAGCGGTTGGCGGCCGCGGATGCCGGGCAGCTCGCATTACGACTCGCGCGAGTCAGCGATGATGTCGTTCCGGCACGGATCCGCGTCTGGGTGCGTGCCGCCCGGCGTGAGGCCGGCAATCCGGCACTGGAGTCGAACCATGATACGGATGCTTCGATGCGCGACGCCGCTCGTCGCGCTGCTGGTGACCACGGCCTGTGACAGCGACCCGACGGATCCGGGCATTCCGCGGGCGGACCTGCAGGGCGTGTACGACTTCACGATCCTCAGCTTCGACCCGCAGGGATCACTTCCGGAGGTCGACATCCGCGCTCGGCTGGGCGCGGAGTTCGAGCCTACCCTCAACCTGATCAGCACCGGCAGTGCTCAGCTCGTCTATCAGGATGCGCAAACCGGCGCAGTCGAGACGGTGCCCGGCACGTTCACGACGGGATCGACGACCGTCACGATCACGTTCACAGAAGGGACGCCGTTCCATCGTGTGCTGCTCTCGCGCAGCATGACCTTCCAGTGGAACGCGACCGCGCGGACGCTGACCTTCGCGGATACGGCGCCGGATGGCGTCGATCTGACGCGGTTACGTGAGCTCGTGCCGGAGTGGGAGGACGAGCCACTGTCGGATCCCGTGCCTGGCGAGCTGACCATCGTCTTCACGCACCGCTAGCCGCGCACCCGGATGCAGCCGGCTGCGCCAGCCGTAACGCTGCCGATGATGGCGGCGGCCGGTGTTGCCGCGTCGCGCAGCGCGTCGAGCAACTGCGGCGCGCGCGACGCCGGAAGTGCAAGCAGCAGCCCGCCGGACGTCTGCGCATCGCAGAGCAGCAGCCGGGTCGTTTCGCTCACGCTCTTCTCCCAGGTGACGCAGGCTGCCAGATCCTGCAGGTTGCGCCGGGTGCCGCCGGGCACGGCGCCCTGCTCGGCGAGCGAACGGGCTTCGGGCAGGAGCGGCACGGCCGCCGCGTCGACGTCCGCTGCCACGCCGCTGGCGAGCAGCAGCCCGTGAAGGTGGCCGAGTAGACCGAAGCCGGTCACGTCGGTCGCTGCACTGACGCCAACGCGCCGCGCGACGTCGGCTGCATCGGCGTTCAGCGCCGTCATGACGTCGACCGCGATGCGTGTCGCAGCGGCCGATGCGCGCTCCTGCTTGATAGCCGTGGCGATAATGCCGCTGCCAATCGGCTTGGTCAGAACGAGCGCGTCACCCGCGCGGGCGCCGGCATTGGTGGTGAGCGCACTGCGCTGGACTTCGCCGATCACGACCATGCCGTACATCGGCTCCGGCGCGTCGATCGAGTGGCCGCCCACCACCGCGATACCCGCAACGCCGGCGACAGCGGCACCGCCACGCACGATCTCCTCGAGCGCGCCCTCGGCCAGCAGGCCGCGCGGGAAGCCGACCAGGTTCAAGGCGAAGAGCGGCCGCCCGCCCATGGCATAGATGTCCGAGAGCGCATTCGCGGCGGCGATCCGCCCGAAGTCGTAGGGCTCGTCCACGATCGGTGCGAAGAAGTCGACGGTGGCGATGAGGGCGCGCTCGTCGTCGAGCGCATAGACGGCGGCATCATCGCCGGTACCCATGTCGATGAGCACGGCGGGATCGTGGAACGGCAGCACGTGACGCAGGACCTGCGTCAGCTCGGCGCGACCGAGCTTGCAGGCTCAACCCGCGCCGTGTGAGAGCTGACTCAGCCGGATCTTCGGACGCTGATCACGCGGGGTCTCACTCGGCGTGGACACTTCGGCTCGTTGGCGAAAGGGAGCTATGGAACGAAGGCGCCCTCCGGCACACTTCGTCGGACCACGATGTTGTCGAACCAGATGCGGGAGGGGCCTGCCGCACTCGGCTTGCTCGTTGCCAGCATAATGCCGCCGAAGTTGCGCCAATCCTCCCAATCGAAGATCGACGGCTGCGCCTCGGCGTTCGGGTAGTGATACCACCGCTCCATCAGGCCGGTCTCCGGGTTGATCAGCGCGAGGTACTGGTTCTGCGGCGTGAGGCCGACGTCAGCGAAGCGGAGACGCACGGCTTCCCACTGCCGGCCGGCCTCGCTGCGCGGGCCCTCGTACGTCAGCTGCACGCCCGGGTCCGTCCACTTGTACGGCATCAGCAGCCAGTAGCTGTCGTTGATGAAGCGCTGATAGCCGAAGCGTCGCAGCGAGTCCAACGGTGGGCCGGTGACTTCACGTCCGCTCACCCAGGCGCGGCCCTCGTCACTGCGGTTGACGTTGAACAGGATCACGACCGGCTCGCCAGCTCGCACGCCACTGAGCCGGTAATCACCTTCCCAACGGTCCCACCGGTGACTCCAGCGCGCCGCCTCCTGCCCCTCCCGATCGACGACGAAATCGAACTCGAGGTACCGGGCGCGATCCCAGGCATCCTCTCCGCCCATCGCGTCCATCATTCTGGAATGAAGCCGACGCACATCGGCATCCATGACTGTTGGCGCCGCCCCACCGCCGGAAATACCTTGGGAGCAAGCGGTCAGGACGAGGGTAAGGACAAGCGTCGGCGCGCGCATCGGAGCCTCCTGGACGCAGGGAAGCGGTTGCGCCCGAATATCTGGGCGGCGGTCGGCGCGCGCAAATCCGGTGGAGCGAGGAATGAGCAAGCAGTCGCGCGGCAAATCCTGGCTGGACTTTCGGCTGGCGGATCGCATTGCATTGGACGGGCGCGAGTACACGGTCGAGCTGGTGGCGCGCCGCGGCACGGGCGTACCCGGGTTCCGCATGACCGTGGTCTACATTCCGCGCGAGGGTGGCGCCGACACGGTGGTCGAGCTCCCGAACGCGGCGTCGACCGCGGACGTTCACCGCGTGGCCCGTGAGCTCTCGGGCGACGTCGCTCGCCTGGAATCACTCTTCGCCGACACGCGCGTGGCATGACCGCGCCCGTGCTCTCGGCGCGCTCCCGCTTCGCGGCACTCGTGCGCCTGCCGGATGCCAGCTTCGACCTTGCCGAAGCGGCGCTGTTGGTCGCCGCGGAGGAGTACCCGCAGCTGCCCACCGCCGCCTACCTGCGACGACTCGATCTGCTTGCCGAGCGGGTCAAGGACCGACTCGCCGACGAGAGCGCGCCACTCCTCGTGCTTCAGGAGCTGAGCCGGTTGCTGTTCGAGTCCGAGGGACTGCGCGGCAACGTCGCGGCGTATTACGACCCCCGCAACTCCTTCCTCAACGACGTGCTCGACCGGCGGCTCGGCATCCCGCTGACGCTCAGCATCGTGTACCTGGAAGTCGGCTGGCGGCTCGGCCTGCCACTGGAAGGCGTGAACTTTCCCGGGCACTTCCTGGTCCGCTATCGCGGCGAGGCGCTGGACGCCCTGGTCGATCCGTTTCAGCAGGGGCAGATCCGCTTCGCCGATGACATGCAGGAGCTGCTGGACCGACTGTACGGCGGATCCGTCAAATTGCAGCCGGACTTCTTGCGCCCGGCCGGGAAGCGCGACATGCTCGTCCGCCTCCTGGCCAACCTGAAGAGCATCTATTTCAACACGCGCGACGACGCTCGCGCACTGGCGGCGATCGAACGCATCCTGCTGGTGCGGCCCGACGAGCCGGATGAGTTGCGCGACCGCGGCATGCTGCTGGCCCGCGCCGGCCGTGCCGCCGAAGCCCTCTCCGATCTGGAGCGCTACCTCGACTGCGCGCCCGAGGCGCCCGACGCGGCGCGCGTGCAGATGCTCATCGACCAACTGCAGAACGGCTGACCGTGCCGCGGCCTCGGCTGGCCTCCACCGACGCCTACACGGCCGCGCATGAGACGGCCATCCAGGTCGACCGCTCAGACCGTACGCTCCTGCGCTTCCATGGCCGCGACCCGTTCCGTATGCTGCAGGGCCTCCTCAGCAACGACATCAGCGGTGTCGGCGTCGGCCGCGGCGTCTACGCCACGGTGCTCACGCCAAAAGGCAAGATGATCGCCGACGCGCGCGTCTACGGCCTAGCGCCCACGGAGCTGTTGCTGGACGCACCGCCCGAGGTGCGCGACTCGCTGCTCGGCTACTTCACGCGCACGGTGCCGCCGCTGTTCGCGCGCTTCGAGGATTTGACCGATTCGTGGGGCGTCCTCGGCGTCTACGGCCCGGCGGCACACAGTATGGCGGGCGGCGTCGTGGGCAGGCCGCCACCGGACGAAGAAGACGGGTTCGTGACGGCCAGCCTGGCGGGCGAGTCTGCGGTGTTGGCGAGGACGCCGTACGGCGCCGTCGACGGCTATGAGATCTTCGCGCCCCGGCAATCGCTGGAACCCGTGCGCCGCGCGCTGAGCGAGGCCGGAGCGGAGGCGGCTGGTGCGGAGACACTCGAGGTGCTGCGGATCGAAGCAGGCCGCCCGCGGTGGGGCGCCGAGCTCGATGAGACGGTGATCCCACTGGAGGCCGGCCTGCGCGAGCGTGCGATCAGCGAGGGCAAGGGCTGCTACACCGGGCAGGAGGTCATCGTCCGCATCCTGCACCGCGGCCACGTGAATCGTTTGCTGCGCGGTCTGCTGATCGAGGGCGATGAGCCGCTCGCCGCGGGCGGCGAGCTGGTGCGACCGGGCGAATCGAAGGTCGTGGGCCGCGTCACGAGCGCGTGCGTCTCGCCGCGCTTCGGCCGGGCGATCGCGTTGGCTTACGTACGTCGTGAGGTCGAGCCGCCCGCGACGCTCCAGCTTGCCGGCGACGAACGAACCGCGCAGGTCGTTGCCCTGCCCTTCCCGGAGCACAACGTCGCTTGAACGGCGGCACAGCGCCGACGCGGGCGGCGGTGTCGGCTCCAGCGACCGGCGCGCGCGAGCGGCTCCGCACGGTCGGTCCCGGGGCGGTGGTGGCCGCGGCATTCATCGGCCCCGGTACCGTGACCACGGCGACGTTGGCCGGCGCCCGCCACGGCTATTCGCTGCTCTGGGCACTGCTGTTCTCGACGATCGCGACGATCGTGCTGCAGGAGATGGCGGCACGTCTGGGGCTGGTCACCCGCGCCGGACTCGGCGAGGCGGTGCGCAGGCGGTTCCACGGTGTGGCACGCATTCTAGCCCTCGGATTGATCGTCGGCGCAATTGCCGTCGGCAACGCGGCCTACGAGACCGGCAACCTGCTCGGCGCGGCGCTCGGCCTCGACGCGATCGCGTTCCCCGCCACCCGCGTCTGGGCGTTGTGCGCGGCCGGCATTGCCGGGCTGCTGCTGTTGACGGGCAGCTACCGCATTGTCGAGCGGGTGCTGGTCGCCATGGTCGTCGTGCTGTCGATCGCATTCCTGGCGACGGCGCTCCTGCTGCTTCCGCCGCTGTCCGTCCTGGCCCGTGGCCTGTTCATCCCTCGTACGCCCGGCGGCGCGGATGGGCTGCTGCTGGCCATCGGACTGATCGGTACCACGGTCGTGCCGTACAATCTCTTCCTGCACGCAGCGGCCGTCAGCGAGAAGTGGTCCGGTCCGGAGGCGCTGCCGACAGCGCGCCTGGACCTGATCGTGGCAATCGGGCTCGGCGGCGTCGTCAGCATGGCCATCATTGTCACCGCCGCAGCGACTGCGGGTGGCCCGATGGAGAGCGCGCTCGACATGGCCGCGCAGCTGGAACCCGTGCTTGGCGGCTGGGCGCGCATTCTCGTGGCGGTGGGGTTGTTCGCTGCCGGGCTGACCTCGGCGATCACGGCGCCGCTCGCGGCGGCCTACGCCACGGCCGGTGCCTTCGGCTGGCCGCGCGACCTGCGCGATCGCCGGCTCCGCCTGGTTTGGGCCGGCGTGCTCGCGACCGGCGCCGGCTTCGCTGCGACCGGTATCCGGCCGATCAGCGCCATCGTGTTCGCGCAGGTCGCGAACGGCGTGCTGCTGCCCGCGATCGCGGTGTTTCTGCTGATCGCGGCCAACGACCGCCGCGCCCTGGGCCGCTGGACGAACCAGCGCTGGATGAATGTGCTCGGCGGTGCCATCGTGATCATCACCGTCGCCATCGGTGCCCGCATGATCTGGCTCTCACTGGCTCGCTGATTCGCCATGCGGACTCACGTCCACATCTTCGCCTACGGCACGCTACTCGATCGCGGCGCCGGCCTCGACGCGCTGCTCGATGGATCCAGCCGGCTGCGACGGGCCCAGCTCCGGGGCACACTGTACGACCTCGGCCGGTTCCCTGCGCTCGTGATCGGCGGCAGCGGGATCGTGCATGGCGAAATCCTGCGTGTGCCCGCCGAACGCGTTCCAGAGCTCGACCGCTATGAGGGCGTCGACAGCGGCACGTTCCGCCGCATCGCCACCGAAGTCGCCGGCACGGCCTGCTGGACCTACGTCGCTGGACCGCGCCTCGCCGCCCGGCTCACGCCCGAACGACGCATTGACAGCGGCTGCTGGCGCGACCTGCGACCGGAGCTTGCCCGCCCATGAAACGCCGGGACTTCGTCCGCGCGGCCGCGCTCGCCGCGGCCGCAAACGCGCTGCCTGGTCAGGCGCGCGGGT
Source organism: Longimicrobiales bacterium (assembly GCA_050732635.1). Taxonomy (GTDB): domain Bacteria; phylum Gemmatimonadota; class Gemmatimonadetes; order Longimicrobiales; family RSA9; genus JBOHRE01. The sequence continues at coordinate 14,284 of JBOHRE010000041.1, forward strand.
TGACCTGGCGTGAGATGCGGTCGATCCGTTCACCGCAGCGGATCCTGCGCGGCGGCCTCGTGATCGACGGCACCGGTACCGAACCGGTCGAGCTGGATGTCGGCATCGCTGACGGCCGCATTGTCGCGCTGGGCACGCGTCTCGACAGCACCGGAGTCGACGTGATCGATGTCAGCGGCCTGGCCGTCGCGCCCGGCTTCGTCGACATCCACTCACACACCGACCTGGGCCTGCTCGTCGACCCACGCGCCGAGAGCAAGGTCCGCCAGGGCGTGACCACGGAAGTGACCGGTCAGGACGGCGGTTCCGTGGGGCCGCGCAGCGACGCCGAGCGCGCCGAGCTGGACGCCAGCTACCGCGAACGTTATGGCGTCGGCATCGACTTCTCGGATCTGCAAGGCTTTTTCCGGCGCCTCGACATGCAGGGCGCCGCCGTCAACGTCGCGAGCATGGTCGGCGCCGGTCGGATCCGGCAGATGGTCATCGGCAACGCGGATCGGCCGCCCACCGACGTGGAGCTGGACCGCATGGTCGGCCTCGTGCGCGACGCGCTGACTCAGGGCGCCTGCGGCCTCTCCTCGGGCCTCGAGTACACGCCCGGCGGCTTCGCGACTCGCGCCGAGCTGGTCGCGCTCACGACGCCGCTGCGCGGTACCGGCCTGCCCTATGCCAGCCACATGCGCAACGAGGATGACAGTCTGATCGCCGGCATCGAAGAAGCGATTGCCGTCGGCGTTCTGGCCGGCGTACCGACCCACATCTCGCACCTCAAGGCGCAGGGCGAACGGAACTGGTGGAAGGCCGAGCCGGTGCTGGCGCTGCTCGAGGCGACCCGGCAGCGCGCGATCGATGTTAGCTACGACCGTTATCCCTATACCGCATACAGCACAACGCTTGCGAACCTGTTTCCGCTCTGGTCACGCGACGGCGGCACCGACGCGTTCCTCGCGCGTCTCGCCGACCCCGACACCGCGCGGCCAATCGAGGCGGCTGTCCGCGACAAGATCGCGCAGCTCGGATCCTGGGATGCCGTTCAGATCACAGCCACTGGAGCAGCGGAGCTGGCCGCAGTCCGGGGCCGACGCCTCGGTGAGCTCGCGCTGGAACGCGGCACCGATCCCTACCGCCTGCTGGTGGACCTGATCACCGAAGACCGCAATAGAACCGGCATGGTGGGGTTCGGCATGAGCGAGCAGAACACCGAGCGCTTCATTGCCCACCCGCTCGGCATGGTCTGTTCCGATGCAGGCGCACTGGCCACCGACGGACCGCTGGCGGGCGGCTCGCCGCACCCGCGTGGGTACGGCGCGTTCCCGCGCGTGCTCGGCCACTATGTCCGCGAGCGGGGCGCACTCACCCTCGAGCACGCCATCCACAAGATGACCGACCGGCCTGCCCGCCGCGTCGGCCTCGCCGGTCGTGGTCGCATCGCGCTCGACCACGCGGCCGATCTCGTCGCATTCGACCCGGCCCGCGTCCGCGATCGCGCCACCTTCGAGCAGCCGCACCAGTACCCGGAGGGGATCCCGTACGTGCTCGTGGCAGGCGAGCTCGTGATCCGCGAGCACGAGCACACCGGCGCGATCCGCGGGCGCGCACTGCGTCCGAGCCCCGCTGCGGGCTGACCCTGGAGCCGGAGCCAGGCACCGCCGTCATCGGAGCCGCCGCAGCCGCCGGGGCGCGCACGACTAAGATGCTGTCGTGTAATGGTTTGAGAGCCTGCAGCACGACTCGCGACGAACGTGGGCGTTGACCGTCCGGCGTCGTCGGCGCAAGTTTGTCGCGGCCGTTCGAGTCGTGGCCGCCTCCCCCCGACGACCGTTCCCGAGCAAACCTTACGTCTTTGCAGGAGGATCCCGTGAGGACCAGGCTGATTTGCCTGCTCGCGCTCATCGCCATGGCTCCGCTACCGGTGGCCGGGCAGCGCATATTCGAGCAACCGCCGCCGCGCTTCGAGATCACGCCGTTCTTCGGCTGGCGGCTCACGTACGAGCAGACCCGGGAGCAGCTGATCTTCGACAACCAGGAGGCCACCCTCGTCTTCGATGAGGTCGACGTCTCCGGTGCGCCGCTGTACGGTCTCGAAGGCCTCTTCAACCTGTGGGGTCCGTGGAGCCTGGTCGGCAGCCTGGGCTACGTTTCGGGTTCCGATGCGACCGTCACCCGCGAAACCGAGGACGAGCTGGTGCAGTTCAGTGTCGCGGCGGGCACCATGTGGTTGCTGCGTGCCAACGCGCAGTTCCGCTTCCCGGAAAACGAGGAATTCGAGGATCAGCGGCTGCACACGCCCGAGGCCTTCATCTTCGCCGGGCCGACCTGGATCCGGACCGATCCGGCCGAGCTGCAGGGGCCGAACGTGTCCGGCCTCGACTATTATACAGCGCCGATCGATCAGCTCGCTGTGAATATCGGCATCCGCGCGACATCCGGCGTGCCGTGGTGGGAGAATGTCGGCTTCCATCTGGTCGCAGAAGACTTCATCACCTTCTGGAACGACACCGCGTTGATCGAGCGCGACGAGCGGCTGTTCCGCGAGTCGGGATTCGCCAATCTTCGCACCGACATCAACACCCGGCGTTCGCACATCTTCGCGGTTCGGGCCGGCTTGAGCTGGCGCTTCGGCGCCGTGCGCTGACGGTCTACCCGGTGAGGCGGACTGAAGCACGACGTGGCGCGGCCCCCGTGGGTCGCGCCACGTTCGTCGTTAGCGCCGTCGATCCAAACGGCCGGCGCGGCATGTGGAGCAGACGACGGCGCGCGACGACCCTGAATGCGGGCCGGCGCCGGCGCCCTCAGGCCACCGACGACTGCAGAAAGGTCGCCGCCAGCGTGTCCGGCGCCTCGATGTCGAATCCGATGCGACGACCGCCGAGCGGGTTCTCCTGCTTCAGCGTATCTGCGAGTCGCTCGTAGTCCCGCTCCATGTCGGGCGTGACCGAGGCGCGCGTCTCCCCGAGCGCCCGCTCGAAGAAGCTGTTGCGAATCTCGCGTGTGCCGAGGTTCTCGCGTAGCGCCTGCATACCTGCGCGGCGCACCAGGTCCTCCAGGTCCGCTCCGGTGTAACCGTGCGTGCGGTCTGCGATCCGCTCCAGATCCACGTCAGCGGCAAGCGGCATGTCTGCCGTGTGGATGCGCAGGATGTGCAACCGCGCGTTCGACTCCGGAACGGGAATGTAGATCAGCTCGTCGAAGCGGCCGGGTCGCAACAAGGCGGCGTCCAGCAGCGTGGGGCGGTTCGTGGCGCCGATCACAACCACACCCTGCAATTCCTCGAGCCCATCCATCTCGCTCAGAAGCGTGTTCACGACGCGTTCCGTGACCGCCGGCTCGCCGATGCCGCCACCACGGTGTGGGGCCAGCGAATCGATCTCGTCGAGAAAGATCACCGTCGGCGCGACCTGCCTGGCCCGCTGAAACAGGCGGGTGACCTGCTGCTCCGACTCCCCATACCACTTCGACAACAGGTCCGAGGAGCGGGTCGCGATGAAGTTCGCTTCGGCTTCCCGGGCCACGGCCTTGGCCAGCAGCGTCTTGCCAGTGCCGGGCGGACCGAACATTAGAAAGCCTTTCGCCGGCCGGATCCCGATCCGCCGGAACGCGTCCGGGTGCTTCAACGGTAGCTGGATGCCCTCGGCGAGAAGATGCTTGGCCTCGTCCAGGCCGCCGACATCGTCCCAGCCCACATCGGGCACCTGGATCATGATCTCGCGAACCGCCGAGGGCTGAACACGCTTCAGTGCGTTGTGGAAATCATCAGGCGTAACCCGTAATTGTTCCAGCAGTTCCGACGGGATCTCCTTCTTCGACAGGTCGATTTGCGGCAGGTGCCGCCGCAGCGCCTCGATCGCGGCCTCGCGGGCCAACGCTCCCAGGTCGGCGCCCACGAAGCCGTACGTCTGGTGGGCCAGCTCAGCGAGATCGACGTTCTCCTGAAGTGGCATGCCTCGCGTGTGAATGCCCAGGACCTCCTTGCGACCATTCACGTCCGGCACACCGATGATGATCTCGCGATCGAAGCGACCGGGCCGACGCAACGCCTCGTCCAGAGCGTTGACGCGGTTGGTCGCACCGATCACGACCACGTTCTGCCGTGGCTCGAGACCGTCCAGCAGAGTCAGTAGCTGCGCGACCACGCGCCGCTCGACCTCGCCCGAGGTCTCGTCGCGCTTTGGCGCGATCGAATCGATCTCGTCGATGAAGATGATCGAGGGCGCCTGCTGCTGCGCCTGTTGGAACACCTCACGCAAACGCTGCTCGGACTCGCCATAGTACCGACCCATGATCTCCGGGCCGGCAATATGGAAGAAGGACGCCTCCGATTCGTTGGCGACCGCCCGTGCCAGCAGCGTTTTACCGGTGCCGGGCGGGCCATGTAGCAACACGCCCTTCGGCGGGTCGATCCCGAGCCGCTGAAACAGCTCGGGGTGCTTCAGCGGCAGCTCGATCAGCTCGCGGACCTGCTCTACCGTGGCGCCGATTCCGCCCACATCGTCATAGGTGATGTCGGCCCGGCGATGCTCCTCCGCTTCGACGTACTCCGGCAGCAGCTCGATCTCCGTCTCCTGCGCCACCCGCACGACACCGCGCGGTAGACTCGAGACCACCCGCAGCCTGATCTCCTGCAGCGCGTAGGCCGGTTGCTGGAAGAACGTGCGGAACAGGTCCTCCGGGAATGTGCCATCGCCCGGCGCTCCCGTACGCCGCATCGTCGACGTCGAGATCACATCGCCCGATACCAGCGGCCGCTGGAAGAGCGTGCGGCGCAGCATGTCACCCGAACCCATCAGACGCACGTTCTTCTGTGCCGGCGACAACACCACGCGCCGTGCGTTCTTCACGTCCGCGCGCCGAACCTCGACATGATCACCGATTCCGACAGCCGCGTTGATGCGAAGCAGGCCGTCGAGCCGAACCAGATCCAGCTCCTCATCCTCCGGGTACGGCGCAAGAGCAAGTGCCGCAGTCATCCGCTTGCCCGTGATCTCTACGACGTCGCCATCATGAAGGCCCAACGCGCTGAGCGCTGAGCCACTCAGGCGGGCCAGTCCCTTGCCCACATCCTGCGCTTTTGCGCTCGCAACCCGCAGGCGTTGGACGCCCCTATCGTTCTCGGCCATCCGTCCTCTCGCTGTAAGCGCCCTCTCTGCCGATCCCCGGCCAAGCGCAAGTTCCGTGCGGACCACGCCAGCGACGTCGAAATCCAGCTAAAACGTTACGGGCACACATGTTGCCCTCCCATAGCCACGCCTGCACCAAAACCCAGGAGGAAGCATGGCGGACGATACGCGGGGCAAGGCAAAGCACGTCGGCGGTCGGATCCGAGAAGAGGCCGGTGAGTTTCTCGGTGACCGGAAGATGGCGCGCAAGGGCCGAATGCAGCAGCACGAGGGGGAGGCGGAACAGGACGCCGCACGGGCCGAGGAGCAGCTCGAGGATGCACACCAGCGCAAGGCCGCGGCGCGGCGCGCACAACGCGATTGATCCTCGGCTCCAACGCTGAAACCACGCCCCGCGTCGCTTGGCGCGGGGCGTTGCTGTTGCCCGTGCGCTCGTGGAGCGTCGCGGCCACGACGATGGGTTCGCGGCCACGACGATGAGTTCGCAGGCGCGGCCGCCGTCTACGACGACCCGGCCGAGCTGCCGAGCGAGTACGAGCACAGCCCCCTCGACCAGGCTCGCAGCGCCGGCTGACACACAACGGGTTGCTCCCGATAGAGCACGGTCCTAGGCTGGGCCAGCCCACCTGCTCCGCGGAGGCCCATGCTCGACTGGATGTTCTATAGCAATTCGCTGCGGTCCTGGCTGCTCGGCGCGGCAGCCGCCGCGCTGACCGTCGGCGCGCTCCTTCTCATTCGCCATCTGCTGGCCAAGCGGCTGCGCGTCTTCGCCGAGCGTACCCGGACCCATTTCGATGATGTGGTCGCCAGTGCGCTGGACGCGACCCGCACCTGGTTCCTGGTGATCACGGGGTTGTGGGCCGGGAGCCTCGCGCTGGTCGTGGATGCGGCGGTGCGCGAGCTGCTCGACACGGCGACCATCCTGGCGCTGATGGCGCAGATCGGCATCTGGGGCGCATCGGCGATCACGGCCGGCGTCGACGGTTACTGCGCCCGCAAGCTCGAAGCAGGGGAAGGCGGCGCCGTGACCACCATGCGCGCCCTGGGCTTCCTGGGCAGGCTCACCCTATGGGCGCTGGTGCTGCTGGTCGTGCTGAGCAACTTCGGCATCCAGGTCACGGCGCTGATCGCGGGTCTGGGCGTGGGCGGAATCGCCGTGGCGCTCGCGGTCCAGAACATCCTCGCCGATCTGTTCTCGTCGCTCTCGATCGTGCTGGACAAGCCCTTCGTGGCCGGCGACTTCGTCGTCGTGGACGACCTGATGGGCACGGTGGAGCGTGTCGGGCTCAAAACGACACGTGTCCGGAGTCTGTCGGGCGAGCAACTCGTCTTCGGCAATTCCGATCTGCTGTCCAGCCGGATCCGCAATTTCAAGCGGCTGTTCGAGCGGCGGGTCGTCTTCTCGTTCGGCGTGACCTACCAGACGCCGCACGAGACACTCCGGTCGATCCCACGGCTGGTCCAGCACATCGTCGAAGCGCAGGAGAAGACCCGCTTCGACCGTGCCCACTTCAAGTCCTATGGCGACTCATCCCTCGATTTCGAGGTGGTCTACTACGTCCTGGATCCGAACTTCAACACCTACATGGACCTCCATCAGGAGATCAACCTCGAGATCTTCCGCAGCTTCGCGGACCACGGCATCGAGTTCGCCTATCCAACGCGCACGCTCTACCTCGAGACGACGAGCACCGACACCCCGACTGGAGTAGGCAAGCGAGCCACGCCGGCACAGCCCGGATAGTCCGAGCCCACGGCCGCTTCAGTTGCCCGACTGGCGCTGCTGGCGCCCTTCCGCCGGCACCTCCGTCATTGGGTAGGGCACGCCTAGCTGCTCGAGGTAGCTGTCGTATCGCGTTGGATCGTACCGCAGCCCCTCGAGCTGCGGTCGAAATCGCCGCATCTTCTCCGTGTTCAGAAACGTCGGTGGCTCGGTGCCTTCCGGAATGAGCGAGACCCATTGGAACTCGCTGGTCTGGACCTCATCGAAGTACTGACTGGCACGAGGCAGCAGCTCCGCATCGGCCACGATGTCGAGCGCGGTCATGGCGATCACGCGCGAACCGTAATTCGCACCCTTGTGCGCGATCGGCGTGGCCATCGCGATCCCGCTCGACCAGTGGTGACCGGTCATGCCCGGAATCTGCCCTGGATAGCGGAGCCGGACCGTTGGCAGGTTCCAGGAAACCTCGGCGATATCGTCGCTGCCGCCGCCGGTGCCCTGCTGCGATTCCTCCAGCGTGCTGTCGGCGTGTAACGGCAGGCCGGTCGTGTCGGAGCCGAGCGAACGCTGTGCGGCGCGCGCGAGGGCCTGGTCGTCGGCAGTCCAATCGGGCATGCCGACGGTCTGGATGTTCGCGTGCATCGCCTCGGCCAAGGGTCGGTTCATATTCGATGGCCAGGCGGCGCCCAGCACGCGTTCCGCCACCGATGTCGAGGTCATCATTGCCGCGGCTTCCGCCATCGTTTGTCCAAGCTCGTGCAGCTCCTTGATGCGCGGATAGTCGAGCTCCCGGTAGTAATACCAGACACTCGCCTCGGAAGGGACGACGTTCGGCTGGCTGCCGCCATTCGGAATGATGTAATGAGAGCGCTGGTGCAGCCGCAGGTGCTCACGGCGAAAGTTCCAGCCGACGTTCATGAGCTCGACCGCGTCCAACGCGCTACGGCCTGCCCACGGCGAGCCCGCACCGTGTGCGGTCCGCCCCTGGAACGTAAACATCGTCGACACCAGACCGGAGCCGCTGATCCCGTACGCGGTGCTCATGTTGCTGCTGATGTGCGTGGACAACATGGCATCCACGTCGCGGAACATGCCGGCATTCACCATGTACGTGCGGCTCGCGACCAACTCCTCGGCGACACCGGGAATGACGCGGATCTCGCCGGGCAGGTCATGACGGTCCATTACGCGCTTGACCGCGATGGCTGCGACGATGTCGACGGCGGGCGCGGTGTTGTGCCCCTCGCCGTGGCCGGGGCCGCCCGGGATCAAGGGTTTGTGGTAAGGTACGCCGGGTGTCTGTGAGGTTTCCGGCAGACCGTCGATATCGCCCATGATGCCGACGACCGGTCGGCCACTGCCCCAGCTTGCGACGTAGCAGGTGGGCATGCCGGCGCAACCGCGCTCGATGCGGAAGCCTTCGTTCTCGAGGATGCCGGTGAGGTAGTCGACCGTGTTCTGTTCCTCGAAGCCCAGCTCGCCGAGCGAAAACACCATGTCGACCATCTCCTGCGACAGGTCCTGCATGGCAGCGACCTCTTCGAGCGCTTCCTGCTTCAGTTGGTCGACGGACGGTTGCTGAGCGGCGGCCGGAGCGGCGCCAGCGGCTACGATGAGCGCGGCAAGGCCGCCGCGGTGCAGCGCGTGTGAGAGCATGGTGGCTCCTCGTTGGATGTCGCGGGAAGGAAACGACGCCCGGAGAATACATGCCCCTGCGGTAACGGGCCAGCGAAGGCAGGTCGGTGCCGTGACGACACGGCGCGTGCAACCCTTTGTGACGCGGCCGCGTCCAAGGTGTGAGCTGCCAGATGAATGCGGTCGCTTGGCGCGGCTCACGTAGGCTTCCGGTTAGAGGCCAGGAGCCGGCGCGCACGACGACGACACAGGCTTCGAGCCGAAAAGGGCTGAAACCGGTCTCAGGCGTGTCGCGTAGGGCTCGATAGAATTGGGCTGACGGACCCGCCGCAGCGGTACCGCGGCGGTCGACGGCGGGGCGTAGTGAGGGACGCCCCGCCGTCTTTTTTTGCTGGCTCCGGGTTGTCGCCTGGGTCTACCGATCGCGGGTGCTGTCCGTTCATTGGTGACGCTTCGCGAGATCCAGCCGTCCATTGCTGGGAGCGGATGTTGCACAGGTGCAGCGCTCCGTACATCCCGGACGTGGAGGTCGGCATGCAAAGGAGAGTTCGGGCCCTGGTCGGCCTGTGGGCTGCTTTGGCTGGGCTATTCATTCCGGCAGGCGCGCCAGCCCAGCAGGAGGACGTCCCCGAGCGTGTGCAGGAGGCCAGACTCCTGCGGCAGGGGGCCGGTATTCGTGCTGGCGTGTGGCACGTCGAAACGGATCCCGATGCGCAGGACGCATCCAGCTGGCCGCTGGTGGAGGGCTATTTCCAGCGCGGTCTCGATCGACACCTGGCCATCGAGAGCACGATCGGCGTCTGGCGCCGCGCGTCGAGCTATACCACCAGCGGACCGCTCGGCTCGAGCACTGCGCAGGTGACCAGCTGGATCGTCCCCCTGCTGACCTCGATCAAGTTCTATGCGACCGGCCCGGAAGCACGGCTCGAGCCGTTCGTCGCCCTTGGTGGCGGCTTCGCGATCGCGCTCGAGGAGCGGGAGGGCGACACCTCCGGACTCTTCGGCGGCGGCTCCGCACCGGGTCTCGTCACCGGCTTCGGACTCACCGGCGGCGGCGGCGCCGAGTGGCGTCTGAGTCCGGTGTTCGCACTGAGTCTGCGCGCCGGCTACCAGTGGATCCGGTTCGGTAGCGCGGTGTCAGGGATGGACACCTACAGCGGACCGGCCGGCTCCCTCGGTCTGGCTTACCGCTTCCAGTATTGAGGGATGCGGGCGACAGACAGCGCCGGCTCGTTACAGGGCGGCGTCCAGCGCTCGGCGCAGCGTCGCATCCTGCAGCGTGAAGGGTCCAAGGTGCCGCCACCGGACCACCCCGGCGCGATCGATCAGAAAGGTCGCGGGCACGCCCGGTACGCGAAACACCGTGCTCACGCGCTCGCCCGGGTCATGCAGGATGCTGTAGCCGATGCCGAAATCCTCGACGAACTCGTCGATCAGCTCATGCGCCGCGGCGTTGTCGACGCTCACACCGATGACGCGCAAGCCATCGGCCGCATGGCGCTCGTGCAGCGCCTGGAGCTGCGGGATCTCTTCGCGACACGGTGGGCACCACGTCGCCCAAACGTTCAGGAGCACGACATCGCCCCGCAGTGATGCCAGCGAGATGGAATCGCCGGCAAGAGTCGGTGCGGCGTAGGCGGGCGCGACCTCACCCACCCGGCCCGTACGGCCCGCAGAATCCGCTGGTCCACAGCTCGCCGTGCCAACAGCCGCGGCGGCCAGCAGCGCCAGCACGCGAAGCCGCATCAACGTCCCGGCAGCATGAGCGGCAGGCGCGCCGTGCGCACCTCGGCGGGATCGCCCGGCCGGGTCCACGCGAAGACGAGCCCAGCCCCATCGCGGACCATGCGAGGAAAGCCGCTGGCACGCTCACCACTCGAACGCGCGACCGTCACCGGATCGCCGAGACCGGAGCGGCTCACGTGCCGCACCCGAACCTCGGCACCGCTGTCCGTGTGCTCCAGCCAGCTCACGACGGCGCTGCCGTCCTCGAGCAGCAAGACATCGACGCGACCCGCCGGGTCGCCGCCATCGATGCGCACCGGCGCCCCAAAGGTGGCGCCGGCATCGTCGGAAAATGCGAGTCGCACGCGGGCACTGTCCTGCGCGCCGGTGAACCACGCGACCGCGACCCGCTCCCCGGCTGCCGCGATCGCAGGGCCGTTCACCGGGCACGCCGCGATTTCCCAGTTGTCCGCATGCACCGTTTGGGGCGGCGTCCACGCACCAGCCACCAGCCGCGTCACCGAGATGTCACGAATCTCATCGGCAGAGCGATCACGGTAGGCGACCACCGGACCGGAGGACGTCTGCGCCACCGCCGTTTGGCAGCAGTCGCACACGCGCGCATCCAGCAGCGCTTCATCAGAGACGACCCCACTACGATCCAGCGTGCCGAACCGCAGCGTCATCGCGCCCGCATGGCCGTGACCGCCGCCCGTCTCCCGACCATCGAGCCACACCGCGCCCAATCGACCGGCCCACGGAAAGAGCGAGACGAAGCCGTGCTCGGTGAGCGTGCCATCCGTATGCGGCATGGTCGGCCTGGTCCAGCTCTCGCCATCTGCTGAAAACGAGATGCGCACGTCGTATGCGTACGGCTGCCGCCCGCTGCGTTCCAGCCAGTGCGCCGCCAGGCTGCCATCCGGTAATTCGATGATCGAGGGAAAGTCAGCCCAGTTCACGAACCAATTCGTTCCCTCCGCGATCAACCGCGGCCCGGACCACACGCTGTCGCGCAGGATTGCAAACTTGAGGGCATGACCACCCTCGACCGGCTCGAGCCAGCTCATGAGAACGCCGGCCGACGCTCGCGACAGAAACGGCTCTCCCGCGCCGAGTCCCGCCGGCGATGTCATGGGCACCGGGTCGCCCAGCGCTCGATCGCCTGCCGCCAGCGCCGGTTCCGCGTCGCCCGGCGTGCACGCCGCCGTGACATACACGGTCGACGCGAGCAGCCACAGCCATACCGGCCCGATCTCGTTCACTCGTCGCATCCGTTCCTCCGAGAAGAACATAAGGCCCACCGATGCGTCGCGTAAGCCGCCCCGCCCGCGCCCGTTTTCGGCGGCGTGCGAAACCGTGTAAGCGCCTGTCGTGGCGCGAGTTAGTCACCACATATGTTTGGACGACCGGCACGCGTTGTGCCGCTATCCCCTCATGATTCGAGCAAAATCGCGGACTCTGGCCGAGCCTCGCAGCAAACGATCGGGATACGCGATGAGCGAGCAAAAGACGATTCTGGTGATCGAGGACGATGACGATCAGCAGCGCATCCTGGCGGATACGCTGCGCTATAAGAATTACAACGTGGTTCAAGCGCGGGACGGACTGACGGGCATGCGGATGATCGAGGAGCACAATCCCGACCTGATCATTCTGGACATCCGCCTGCCGCACATCGACGGTTTCAGCCTGGCGGAGATCCTGAAGCAGGACCCGCGTCTGGCGTGGATCCCGGTGCTCGCGATCACGCTCTACGACATCGACATCCGTCAGCGAGCGGCGGGCGTGTGGGACAGCCTGCGGACGAAGCCGGTGCCGCCCCAAGAACTTCTGGCCGAAGTCGAGCGCTTACTGGAGCAGAGCGCGCAGCGGCAGAGCCCGTCGGCAAGCAGCAACGGCGTGTAACCCGAGCGCGGCGGCTTTCGGTGTCCTCCTAGCCGCCAGAGCCGGGGCGGCGAGCTAAACGCCGCTCGGGCAGATTCGGCTGCGCCAGTGGGCGAAGGCGCCGTGGCCCCAGCGTCGCTCTCGATCGGCTCAGGGTGGTCACGTCTTGACAGCCGGCGAGCGCACGTACATCGTGTTGGCAAAGCTGTAAACGGCTGCTCCCCCGGCCGTTGAAGAACCTCCCCAAAACGATCGTTTCAACCGCGAAGAGGCACGCCGTGCTACGAGTAGTCGTCGCAGCTGCGAGCGCATGCTGTTTTCTGGCGTCGGCCGCGCCGGTCAGCGGCCAGAGCCTGAAGGGCTCGCCCTGGTCGCTGACGGTGCAGAACCGCCAGGCGCGCGCGCACGACCTTTCCTATCTCAGCAACCGCAGCCATGTCGAGCGCTTCGTCGAGCTAGGACTGCTCGTGCCGATCCGTGGCAACGCCAACTACCGTGTGCACCGGGTCTCATACCCGTACGCACGCGCGGAAGTCAAGACGTTCGTGGAGCGGCTGGCGGCGCAGTACCGAGGCGCATGCGGCGAGCAACTCGTCGTGACGAGCTTGGTTCGGCCGGAGTCGATGCGCCTGCCGAACGCCTCGTCTCGCTCGGTGCATCCGACGGGCATGGCGATCGACCTACGCCGCAGCACGCACCAGAAGTGCCGGCTGTGGCTGGAATCGATGCTGCTGCAGCTGGAGTCGAAGGGCGTTCTCGACGCGACGCGGGAGCTGCGTCCGCCGCATTACCACGTAGCGTTGTTCCCCCGGCCGTACGAGCACTATCTGGTTGCGCTCGGCGAAGCACTGCCGGCACCCCGAGCCACGCTGGCTGCAGCGCGCGGGGGCGAGGCGGCCGTAGAGGAGCTGAGTGAGCCGCTGCAGGCATCGCTCATCCCGCACGAGGTGCTGCGCGGCGAAACGCTCTGGCGTCTGGCGAAGGATTTCGGTACGACGGTCGCCGCGATCATGGAGGCAAACGGTCTCGGCTCGGCGGCGATCATGCCCGGTCAGATGCTGCAGATTCCGGCGGCTGCGGCGCGCTCGCGGATCGCTGGAACGACGTCCCTCGAGGAGGCCGACGTCGCCCGCACCTATCGCGTCAGCCGGGGCGACAATCTGTGGACGATTGCGCGTGAGCATCGGACCACGATCGACGCCATCAAGTCGGCGAATGGCCTGAGCACCAGCCGGATCTTGCCCGGCCAGGTACTCACGATTCCAGCGGAGGTGGCTCGCTGAGACCCAGCTGCCGACGCGGCCGACACAGGGCCGCCGCGCGATCCGCGCGGCGGCCTTTTTCAGCTCCATGC
>JBOHRE010000042.1:0-27662 GCA_050732635.1 Longimicrobiales bacterium
CCGCTGGTCCTCGCGCTGCGCGGCGAGCTGGGCGCCGGCAAGTCGGTGCTCGCGCGCGCAGTCGCACGGGGCGCCGGGGTCGCCGGCAGCCTGCCGTCGCCGACGTTCAACCTGGTGTACGTCTACGATGGCGGCGGCGACGTCGCCGTGTATCACCTCGACCTCTACCGTCTCGAGAGTGCGGCCGAGGTCTGGGAGCTAGGTTGGGATGAGCTGGGCGTGGGTCGACAGATCGTGCTGATCGAATGGCCGGAGCGCGCCGAGGCGCTACTGCTGCCCGACCGCTGGGACATCCGTCTGGCGATCCCGGAGCCGGACGCGCGCGTCCGCGACGTCAGCGCGGTGCGTATGGGCAGCGCGCCGCCGATACCGCCGGTCAACGGCTAGGGCTGGGGCTGGGGCTGGGGACAATACATGATTGCGACGAGGCCGCTGCTGGGGCTGGATACGTCGACCGCGATCGGCAGTGTCGCGCTCGGCGACGGGCGCCGAGTGCTGGCCGAAGCGGCGATCGGCGTGCAGGCGAAGCACGCGGAGTCGCTGCTGCCGACCGTCGATTTCCTGCTGCGCTCGGCGGCGCTCGCGCCGGGCGACATCGGCGGCGTGGTCGTCGCCGGTGGGCCGGGCTCCTTCACCGGTGTGCGCATCGCGGCCGCCACGGCAAAGGGCCTGGTGCACGCTCTGGGCGTGCCGCTGTTCGCGTACTCGGGGTTGATGGCGCAGGCCGCGGCGTTCGGGGGGTCGGAGCGCATCGTGTGCGCTTTGTTTGACGCGCGTCGCGCCGAGGTCTACGCTGGCGCCTTTCGCTTTCCGGGGCTACGTCGGGTCGAGACCGTGCTGGCGCCGTGCGTGCTGCCGCTTTCCGAGCTGCTCGACCGGATGCACGAAACGGTTTCACTCGAGCGAATGCACGGGGCGAGTGGCGGCCGCGTGGTCTATACCGGCGATGGCGCGCTGCGCCACCGCGACACGATCGAAGCCGTGCAGGGCCTGGTGCCGCCGGCGCACCTTGCGCTGCCGCGCGCGAGCGCGCTGCTCTGGCTGTCGTCGATCGATCCCGAGGCCGGCCGCGTGCACGACGCGGCCGGCTGGGAGCCGATCTATCTGCGCGAGTCCGGCGCCGAGCGCATGAAGCGGGAGTGAAGATGGCGCATCGCATGCTCGACCGGCCCCGCCCAGCGCGTGAGGAGAAACCGCCTCACGGGCTGACCCTGAGGCCCATGACGGCGGTCGACCTGGATCGCGTGCTCGAGATCGAGCACGCCGCCTTCGCCATGCCGTGGAGTAGCCTGACCTATCGCAACCTGCTCGCGCGCGCTGAGGCCGAGATCTGGGTGGCCGAGCTGCCCGACGCCGGCATCATCGGCTACACGGCGTTCTGGACCGTGCTGGACGAGAGCGAACTGGGCAACATCGCGGTCTCGCCGGCCTGGCGTCGCCGCGGTATCGCGCGCCGGCTGATCGAGCATGCGCTGGCCCGCGCCGCTGCACGCGGCGCGGCCGCCGTCTTCCTCGAGGTGCGCGTGAGCAACCACGCTGCGCTGCAACTCTACGAGGAGCTCGGCTTCGTGCACGTCGGCATGCGCCGGAACTACTATGCGTATCCGCTGGAGGATGCGCTGGTGATGCGGCGCGAGCTGCGCTCGCGCCGCGGCTAGGGCTGGGGCTCGGGCTGGGGCTGGGATTAGGGTCCCCGTGCCGCGGTCAGGCCTGGTCACCTAGTCCCTGGCGCGTGGTCCATGGTCCCGGATGCCTGGTCTCTGATCGCCGGGCGCTGGTCGCTGGTAGGTGGTTCCCCAGCCCCAGCCCCAGCCCTAGCCCTAGCCTAGCCCAAAAAAAATGTCGCACTTTCCGGTATACAGATCGAGGCGGCTGCGGCGCACCGAGACGCTGCGGCGCATGGTGCGCGAGACGGTCGTGACGCCGTCGGATCTGATCCTGCCGCTGTTCGTCGTCCCCGGCGCGGCCGTGCGCCGGCCGGTCGCCTCGCTGCCGGGCGTGTTTCAGACGTCGGTCGACGAGCTGCTGCGCGACGCGGGCGAGGTGCGCGAGCTCGGCATCCCCGCCGTGATCCTGTTCGGCATCCCCGAGCACAAGGACGAAACGGGCAGCGCCGCCTGGGATGATGATGGCGTCGTGCAGCAGGCGGTGCGCGCGCTGAAGCGCGAGCTGCCCGAGCTGGTCGTCATCACCGATGTCTGTCTGTGCGAGTACACCTCGCACGGCCACTGCGGCGTGGTGCGCGACGGCGACGTCGACAACGACGCCACGCTGGAGCTGCTCGCGAAGGAGGCGCTCAGCCACGCACGCGCCGGCGCCGACATCGTCGCGCCGAGCGACATGACGGACGGACGAGTCGGCGCGATCCGTGAATCGCTCGACGACGACGGCTACGATCAGGTCGCGATCCTCGCCTACTCGGCCAAGCAGGCGTCCGCGTTCTACGGTCCCTTCCGCGACGCGGCCGAGAGCGCCCCGCAGTTCGGTGACCGGCGCGGCTACCAGATGGATCCGGCGAACGCCGAGGAGGCGCTACGCGAAGCGTGGCTGGACATCGACGAGGGCGCCGACATGATCATGGTCAAGCCTGCACTGCCCTGTCTCGATCTGATCCACCGGATCAAGGCCGCCACCGGCTACCCCCTCTGCGCCTACCAGGTCTCCGGCGAGTATGCCGCGATCAAGGCCGCCGGCGAGCGCGGCTGGCTCGATGGCGACCAGGCGATGCACGAGGCCCTGACCGCAATCAGGCGAGCCGGCGCCGACCTGATCATCAGCTACTGGGCTCGCGAGCTGGCGCGCCGGACGCGCTGACCTCGCGGCGGCGAAGCCGCCGCCCCAGGTGCGTGGACCCCTTCCGGACGTTGGACGGTGGACGGGCCGGGAAGCGGGGTCGGGTCGCGAGATGAACCTTGCCCAAAGCAAGGCCGGACCTAATCTTAGAGAACCAATCTGGCCCCCCGTACACACATCCTTGAGTCGTAGCGTCAATCGCGCGCTGCTGATCGGCAACGTGGGCGCTGCGCCGGAGGTCCGCACGACGGCCTCGGGGCGGCGCGTTGCCACGTTCTCGGTGGCCACCGGCCGGCGGGCACGCGAGCCGGCGGTCGAGCGCACGGACTGGCACCACGTCGTGGCGTGGGACGAGCTGGCGCGCGAGGTCGAGCGCACCATTGCCCGCGGTGACCGCGTGTGGATCGAAGGACGGTTGGAGTACCGGAGCTGGACGGACCGAACGGGACGGGAGCGGCACGCGACGGAGGTCGTGGCCGAGGACCTGATCCTGCTCACGGGGGAGGGGACATGACGATGTCGGCTGAACAGGTTCTGCGGTTGACGGCGGCGCTCGCCTTGCTGGCGCTGCCCGGATCGTTGGTCGGGCAGACGCCGGTGGAACCGGTGCCGGACACGGTCGTGGGCGTGCCGGACACGATTCAGGGCGTGCCGGACACGCTGCAGGTCGTGGCGGACACGATCGAGGGCGTACCGGACACGATCCAGGGCGTGCCTCCGGTGGCGGGTCAGCAGCGGGTGGCGGAGCCGCGCATCCTGCTCGGCTCACCGCTCCCGGAGGGCGCGCGAACGGATCGGCTGCCGGGATACCTGGAGCGCGAGCAGGCCGCGCCGGCGGCGCGCGAAGGGGCACAGGGCCAGCACGTGGTGCGGCGTGGCGATACGCTGTGGGACCTCGCCGGCCATTACCTGCGCGACCCGTTCGAGTGGCCGCGGATCTTCGAGGTGAACCGGGACGTGGTCGAGGATCCGCACTGGATCTTCCCGAACGAGCGACTAATCATCCCGGGTTTGCTCGCGGCAGACGCGGCGCCGGCGGATGCAGTGGCGGTGGGCGTGCTGGCGGCGGGGCCGCTGGTGCGCACGCGCTTCCATCCATCGATGCAGGCCCGCGCGGGGTTCCAGTTCGCGCTCGAGGACGTGAGCTTCCTGCCGCCGGTGACGCCGCACGAATACTACGCGGCGCCGTGGCTGCAGGAGCCGCGGACGCTGCAGCCGGTGGGCGAGTTCCTGCGCGCGCTGGACCCGGGCACGGCGACGGCGGCGAGCGCATCACCGAAGCCCGTGCATCCGCGCGACCTGATCTACCTACGATACACCGGCGCGTACCGGCCGAGCGTGGGCGAGGAGCTGCTGATCGTGCGGCAGGTGGGCGATCGGCTCGGCGATTACGGCCGCGTGACGGAGCCGCGCGCCCTGATCGAGGTCGTGTCGCTGCAGCAGGACGTCTTCACGGCGCTGGTGCGGTTGCAGTTCAACCGTGTCGCGCCGGGGGACCTTGCGCTGCCGGCGGGCGAGGCACCGACGTTCACGGGCGAGCCGGCGCAGGAGGTCGAGGGTGGGCCGCGCGGCCTGATCTTGACGTTCCTGACCGAGCAGCCGCTGTACTCGGTGTCCGACATCGGGTTCGTCGATCTGGGCAGAGACGCCGGTGTCGGCGTCGGCGATGAGCTGGTCGTCTACCTTCCGGAGCGCACGGCCGAGACGGAAGAGGAGGAGACGTTGCCGTCCGAGCCGATCGCACGCATGCAGGTGGTGCGGGTCACGGACCGCACTGCGACGACGCTGGTCACCAACGTCGCGGCGGCGTCGCTCCGCGCGGGTCTGCCGGTGCGCGTGTACAAACGGATACCGTAATGGTGCCTCGCAGTCGTGCGCGTTGAGGGCGCGTCGAGGGCGGCGTGCGCCCGCGTCCGGACGGGAGCCTGATCTTGCTCCGCGGCCGGTGCCGGATTCAATTGAGTCGTGAGTGTCGAATGGCGGGCGCCGTGAGGCGCCCGTCGCGCTGAAAGGGCCCATGGTCACGCTGCTGCACATCGTTGCGCTCGCGCTCTACCTGGCGGCGGCGGCGCTGTTGCTGCGCTCGCTGCTGCGAGGCAGTGGCGCGCAGCCGCCGCGAATCGGCACCTACCTGCTGGTGCCGGCACTGGCGGTGCACCTGGCGGGTCTGGTGGTGTACACGGAGGTCTTCCAGGAGCTGCCGCTCGTCGGGCTCGGCCCGTCGCTGTCCACCTTCGTATTCCTGCTCGGCGGTCTGATCGTGCCCCTGGCCACGGCGCACGCCGAGGCCCGCCCCCTCGCCCTGTTGCTCAGCCCCTTGGCGGCGGTGCTGCTCGCCGCGGCGCTGGCCATCGGTCTCGCGCCGGCCGGGCCGCCGGTGGCGTTCCGCGGCGCATGGTTCGCCACGCACGTCCTGCTCGCGCTGCTCGCGTACGCGAGTCTGGCGCTCGCGTGCGCGGCCGGCGTCTGCTACCTGATCCAGTTCCACGAGCTGAAGTCGAAGCACCTGGGACGCTGGTTCCGCTTCCTGCCCTCGCTCGAAACGCTCGACCGTGTGGGACGCCGCGCGCTCGCGGTCGGGTTCCCGCTGCTGACCGTGGCGATCCTGCTCGGTTGGGCGTGGGCCGTCCGCTTCGAGTATGCGCTGTGGACGGAGCGGACCAAGCTGCTGTGGGCTGCGACCACCTGGGTCATCTTCCTGCTGGCAATCGCGGCGAGGCTGGGAGGCGCGGAGCGCGCCCGGCGTGGCGCGTTGGCCAGCATCGTCGCGTTTCCGGCCGTCGTGGCCGACTACATCGTGCTCCGCCTGACCGCGGGCGGGAGCGGCTTCTTCTGACATGTCGCTCGTCGTCGTCGGCCTGAGCCACCACACCGCACCGCTCGAGGTACGCGAGCGGTTCGCTCTGTCAGACCAGCGCGCCGGTGAGCTGCTCGCTCGCGTGACCGAAGCGGCGATCGTCGCCGAAGCGGTCGTACTCTCCACGTGCAACCGCACCGAGCTGTATGCGGTGCTGCCCGGGACCGGCGCGGCAGCCGGCACTGGCCGGCTGGTCGAGGTGCTGTGCGATGCGGCGGCGTATCACATTGTCGATGCCTCGCGCTACTTCTACACGCGCGCGGGCGGGGACGCGGCACGGCACCTGTTCCGGGTGGTCTCGAGCCTCGACTCCATGGTCGTCGGCGAGGCGCAGATCCAGGGGCAGGTGCGCGACGCCTACCAGCTGGCTGCTGCGCAGCCGACTCGGGCGGCGGGCGCCGTGCTATCGCGGCTGTTCGAGGCTGCGCTGCATGTCGGCGCACGCGTGCGCAGCGAGACCTCGCTGGCCACCGGCGCCGCATCGGTGCCGTCTGCTGCGGTCGATCTGGCGCGCAAGATCTTCGGCCCGCTCCGCGGCCGGCACGCGCTGGTCCTCGGCGCCGGCGAAATGAGCGAGCTGGCGCTGGCGTGTCTCGTCGACGCGGGCGTGGCGAGCGTCGCAGTCGCCAGCCGGACGGAAGCCCGCGCGCGCGCGCTGACCGGGCGAGAGGGCGTACGCGCGCTGCCGATCGAGCAGCTCGGCGACGAGCTGCCGCGTGTCGATATCATCGCCTGCGCGACCGCGGCGCCACACCACGTGCTGACGCGCGAGCTGGTCGAGCACGCGCTCGCGAACCGACCCCGCCGTCCGCTCTTCATCATCGACATGGCGCTGCCGCGCGACGTCGAGCCGTCCGTCGGCGAGCTCGACAACGTGTTCCTGTACGACATCGACGACCTGCGCCAGATCGTCGACGCCAACCTCGAACGGCGCGCTCGGGAGCTGCCCGCCGCCGAGCGCATCGTCGAAGAGGCCACCGACGCGTTCCGCGGCTGGCACGCGACGCTCGACGTCGTACCGGTGATCCGGGGACTGCGCGAAGATGCCGACGCCTTGCGGCGCGCCGAGGTCGAGCGGACGCTGCGGCGCATGCCGGGGCTCTCCGCGGCAGAACGCCAGGAGATCGATGCGCTGACACGCCGCCTGATGCGCAAGCTGCTGCACGATCCGACCGTGCGGCTGCGCGAATCCGCGGCCGCGGGCCGCGGTGCCGAGATGGTGGAGACGGTGCGCGAGCTGTTCGGCCTGACGACGCACGATCGGGATCGGGATCGGGATCGGGAGACGGGGAGAGCGATGGCAAGGGAGCGAAGCGACGAGGCGCCGGTGACCAGCGAGACGCAGGGCGGAACCGGCGCCGCAGGAGCGAGCACGCGCGAGCCCGATGCCGGCGACGCGTCCCGGGCCGCCAACGCGACTGGAGCCGGGTCATGAGCGGCCGTAAGGTCCTCGTGACAGGCGGCGCCGGCTTCATCGGCAGCCACGTTGTGGACGCGTACGTCGCGGCCGGCGATCAGGTGTGGGTCGTGGACGATCTCTCCTCGGGGCGTCGCGAGAATCTGGCGCGCAGCGCCGCGGAGCTGGTGCCGATGGACATCGGTGACTCGCGGCTCGAGCGGCTGTTCCGTGAGGTCGGCGGCTTCGAGCTGGTGAGCCACCACGCGGCACAGATCGATGTGCGCAAGTCGGTCGCCGAGCCACGCGAGGATGCGCGCGTCAACATCGATGGGCTGCTGAACGTGCTGGAGTGCGCGCTGCGGCACGGCACGCGTCGCGTCGTCTTCGTGTCCTCCGGTGGCGTCGTGTACGGCGAGCCGGAGCTGCTGCCGACGCCGGAGACCGCGCCGAAGCTGCCGCTCTCGCCCTACGGCGTCACCAAGCTGAGCGCGGAGCACTACCTGTACTACTATCACCGCGTGCACGGCCTGGAATACGGCGCGCTGCGCTACTCGAACGTTTACGGCCCGCGTCAGGACCCGCACGGTGAGGCCGGTGTCGTGGCGATCTTCTGCAACCGCCTGCTGGCCGACGAAGCGCTGACCATCTTCGGCGACGGTGAGCAGACACGCGATTACGTATTCGTCGGCGATGTCGTGGCCGCGAATCTGTGGCTGAGCGATGCCGCGCTGCCGGTCGCGTCTTCGCTCGATGAGCGCGCCTTCAATGTGGGCACGGGCATGGAGACCAGTGTGAACGCACTCGCGCGGACGCTGATGCGCACCACGGGTAGAGGCGCCGAGATCCAGCATGCCGAGGAGCGGAAGGGCGAGCTGCGCCGCTCCGCGCTGGACGTGGCCAAGCTGCGCGCGGGCGGCTGGGCGCCACGTGTCGCTCTCGACGAGGGGCTGCGACGCACCTTCGAGCACATCCGCAGCGAGCGCGAGCGCGCTTCGCGGGCTGTGAGCGGAGGCGCCGCGTGATGCTGCTGACAGTCCTGCTCCAGACAGCGCAGCGGCAAACTCCGATCGACATCATCCTCAGCGGCGGCCTGTCGACGCTGATCATACTGGGCATCCTCGGGCTGTTCTCACTGGCGAGCTGGATCATCATCTTCTGGAAGATGGGTCAGTTCCGCAGGCTGCGGCGCCAGGGCGAGGACTTCCTCGAGGCGCTCGAGCGAGCACAGCGGCTCGAGGACGTGTACAAGGCGGTGGTCGCTCTGCGTGAGTCGGCGTACACGCGTGTATTCCGGCGCGGCATCAACTTCTTCAGCGAGTTGCGACCGGGAGCGCTGCGGCCGAACGCGCCCGCGGCGACGGGGCTCTCCGAGGCACAACTCCACGCCCTGCAGCTCGTGCTGGAGAAGGAGCAGTCGGAGGAGCACGATGCGCTGGCGACCGGCGTCGCCTGGCTCGCAGTGATCGCGGCCGTCTCGCCGCTGCTCGGCCTGCTGGGCACGGTCATGGGCATCATGGATGCCTTCATCGGCATCGCCGCAACCGGCACCTCGAACATCAGCGCGGTCGCGCCCGGTGTCGCCGAGGCGCTGATCACGACCGTCGCCGGACTCACCGTCGCGATCCCCGCGGTCATCGGCTACAACTACTTCGTCAGCCGGCTCAGCATCCTGCGTGGTGAGCTGGAGGGCTTCGCGAGCGAGTTCATCGGTGCGCTCGCGCGCGAAGGGCGGTTGTGAGCGGCTGAGGCTGGGGCTGGGGCTGGGGCTGGGGACCACGACCAAGGATCAACGGAATGGCACAGGAACAGCGGAGGCGGGGGTTGCCGCTGGCGGCGGAGGTCAACGTGACGAGCCTGGTCGACGTCGCGTTCACGCTGCTGGTGATCTTCATCATCACGGCGCCGATCCTCCAGGGCGGCATCGAGGTCGAGCTGCCGGAAGCGGCGACCGCGCCGATCACGACGGCGGAGGGCGTGATCGTGACCGTCGCGCGCGACGGCACCATCTACATCGGCGACGTGCCGGCGGCGTCGATCGAGGAGTTCCGCGAGCTGTACCCGGTGTACGTCCGGGACCGCAACGTGCGCAGCGCGTACTTCAAGGCCGATCGGGATGTGCCGTATGGCCGTGTGGTCCAGGTGCTGGGGGCGATGAAGGAGATGGATGTAGTGGAGGTCGGCCTGGTAGCGGAGCCGGAGCTCGTGCGGTGAAGCGGCGGCACGGCTGGCCGTGGCCGCGGCACGGCGCGCGCGGTGCTGGCCGACGGACCTCGGGGAGCGGTGCACGCGTATGACCTCGTCATGAGCGTCTCGTCGGGCCCGAGCAGAAAGGCCGTGATCGGCTCGGTCGCGCTGCACGCGGCGATCGTCAGCCTGTTCCTGTTCGCGCGCGCGGCGCAGCCGAAGGTGCCGCCGATGCAGGCCTACCGCGTGAGCATCGTCTCGCCGCCACCGCAGGCGCTGGGCGACGTCGCCCCTGCCGTCGCCGAGCAGGAGCCGGCCACGGAGCCCGAGCCGCCCGAGCCGGAGCCGCAGGCCGTGCCGGTGCCGGAGACACAGCGGGAGGCTCCGCCGGAACGCGAGCCAGAGCCGACGCCGGAGCCGGAGGCGACGCCCGCGCAGCCGAGCGAGGCGCAACCCACACGCGGCGACCGGCCGGACCCGCGCAGCGCGGGCGGACAGGACCTCGAGGTCAACATCGAGGGCGAGGCGTTTCCGTACCCGGAATACCTGGAGAACATCATCCTGCAGGTGCGGCGCTACTTCCGCTGGGCCGGCGCGCCCGGGCTCGAAGCCGAGGTGTACTTCGTGATCCGCAGCGATGGCAGTGTCGAGGACCTGCGGATCACGAGAAGCTCGGGCAACCGTCAGTTCGACTTTCAGGCGCTCGGTGCGGTCGAAGTGGCCGGCAACCGCGGCGCATTCGGCAGCCTCCCGGATGGGTTCGGCGGCGACCGGCTGCCGGTCCGGTTTTTCATTGATAGCCGCTGACGCGGCTGGGCTGGGGCTGGGGCTGGGCTGAGGCTGGGGCAAACCCTGTTGAGGAGGGTTCGGTGGGTTTGAGACTGGGTTCGCGGGTTGGCTGGGGTCTGGTGGTGACGCTGCTTGCCGGGCTCGACGCGCTGCCGGCCTCCGCGCAGGAGGACCGGGTGCCGAGCGGCGTGCGCATCGGCTTCATCTACCAGACGGGGTACCGGCCGAAGCTGGCGATACGACCGTTCGAGCAAAGCGCTGGTGCGCGCGAGGCGGCCGAGCGCGCCTACGACATCGTGCAGCGCGATCTCGATTACAGCGACCGCTTCGAGATGGCGCGCACACCGGTCAGCCTCGCTTCCGGCCCGATCGACTACCGGCCGTGGAACGATCTCGGTGTGGTCTTCCTGGTGAGTGGTGACGTGCAGACGGAAGGCGGCGGCTTCATGCTGCGACTCACACTGCACGACGTCGTCTACGGCAGCGTCAAGGAGATCAGCGCCTTTCGACTGCCGGAGCTGAGCGCGGCGAACTTCCGGATGGCGGTGCACGCGGCAGCGGACGAGCTGGTTGGCTGGGCGACGGGGCAGCCGGGCAGCGCGGCATCGCGGATCGCGTTCCGCCGCAAGACCGCCGACGGGATGGAGCTGCTGGTGGTCGATTCCGACGGCGAGAACCTGCAGCGCGTCACGCGCAGCGCTGCGATGCTGTTCTCACCGAGCTGGGCGCCCGATGGGCAGCGTCTGCTCTACCACGAGTACGACGGCACGACGTCGCGCATCATCGAGCGTGGGCTGGCCGGCGGCCGCAGCCGAACGATCGACGAGCTGCGTGGCATGCACCTGACGCCGACGTACTCGCCCGACGGCCGCCGCGTTGCGTTTGCACGCTGGGACGCCGGCGGCTCGCGCATCTACGAGTACGACGCCGGCCGCGAGTGCTGCATGCGGCGGCTGACCGGCGGACCGCGTGACGACATGTCGCCGACCTACTCGGCCGATGGCCGCCAGTTCGCCTTCAACTCGAACCGGCTCGGGCAGTCGCACATCTATGTCGTGCGCGCGGATGGCGACGACCCGACGCTGCTCTCACCGTTTGTCTACGGCGAGCGCGGCGAATATAATGCGCCGGATTGGGCGCCGACGGGCTCGCTCGTCGCGTTCCATGGGCGCTCGCGCGGCGAGTTCCAGATCATGGTGGCCGATGCGGCCCGGCCGGGCGCGACCGTGCAGCAGATCACGGCCACGGGCGCGAGTGAGGATCCGAGCTGGGCGCCGGACGCCCGACACGTCGTCTTCAGTGGCTACCGCAGCGGCGGCTGGGGACTCTTCATCATCGACAGCGTTACGGGCCGCGAACGGCCACTCGTCACCGGTGCGAAGTACGAGCTTCCGGACTGGTCGCCAGTGCTGATGACGAGCGAGGCGCTGGCGATACGCTAGACGGCCGCGTCCTGGCTGAACCGGCGGCGTGGCTGGCAACGGGCAGCAGTCGTTCGCCGGGCGAGTGAAGCGTCTCGCCGTGAGTCCAACATTCAGGAGGGTCATGGAAATGCTGGCACGCCGGATGTTGATCGGAGCGCTGATGTCGGCGCTGGTGGTGACGGGATGCAGACGCGCCGAGCCCGAGGAGCCGACGCCGGTGCAGCAGACCGACGATGAGGCGGCTCGCCGGCAGGCCGAGGAAGCGGCGCGCCTGGCGGCCGAGGAGGCGGCGCGGCGCGAGGCCGAGGCGGATGAGGCGCGCCTGGCTGCCGAGCGCGAGCGGGCGGTGGCCGTGCTGACCGAGCGCATCCACTTCGCCTACGACGAGTCGGCGATCACGCCCGATTCCCGGGACGTGCTGCTGCAAAAGGTCGAGGTGCTGCGGCAGAACGGCGATGTCCGGTTGCGGATCATCGGCCACGCCGACGAACGCGGCTCGATCGAGTACAACCTGGCCCTGGGCATGCGGCGGGCCAATGCGGCGCGCGATTTCCTGACGAACTACGGTCTGGAGGTCGGGCGGTTCGAGACCGCGAGCATGGGCGAGGAGGAGCCGCTGGTGAACCAGGCGACGGAGTCGGCGTACGCGCAGAACCGACGCGCCGAGTTTCAGATCGCGGCCGGCACGGTCCGCTGAGCCGCTCAGGTCAGGGGGTTGAATCGATGAGGCTCGGGCGAACTGCAGTGATCGTGGTGCTGGCGGTCGCGAGCAGCGGCTGCGCGACCAAGCGCGATGTGCGCGACCTGCGCGACGCGATCGTGCGCGCCAACGCGAAGCAGGATTCCGTCCTGTTCGCGGTGCAGCGGCAGAACCGCGCGCTGCTCGACAGCATTGCGGATACGCGCGATCTGTTGCGCCAGTTCCGGGGCGATGTCGGCAACCGGTTCACGCAGATCGAAGAGCAGCTCGTCCAGGTGCAGGAGCTGACCGGTCAGAGCCAGCGCCGGCTCGCCGAACTGCGCGAGCAGATCGCGGAAAGCCGGACGCAGTTCGCCGAGCCGCCGCCGACGGAGGGCACGCCGGCCGCGGAAGGCGGCGGCGATGTCGAGGAGCTGTACCAGATCGGCATGGAGAACCTGCAGCGGGGCGCGGCGGGCACGGCGCGGGCAGCATTCGAGGAGATCGTCGCCGCGCATCAGGGCCACCCGCGCGCGCCCGACGCCCAGTACGGCCTGGGGGAAGCCTACTACCAGGCGGGTGACGGAGAGCGGGCGCTGCGCGAGTTCGAGCGTGTCGTCGAGCTGTTCCCGAGCGCTCCGGCCGCGCCGCGCGCACTCTATCGGGCCGGCGTCATCGCGGCCGAGCGGGGGAACAATTCCCGCGCGCGAGAATACTTCACCCGCGTGATGCGCGGCTACCCGAACTCGGACGAGGCGCGCAGCGCGGCCGCGGAGCTGAGGCGGATCGGCAACTAGGGCGCCGGCGGCAGCCGCGACCAGCGCCAACCGCCGGACTGCAGGCCAATCATGCGCTGCCCGTACTGCAACGAGGACGAGGACCGGGTGGTCGATACCCGCAGCAGCCGCGAGGGCGGCGCGGTCCGTCGCCGCCGCGAGTGCCTGCGCTGTGGTCGCCGCTTCACCACCTACGAGTACGTCGAGGAACGGCAGCTCCAGGTCCGGAAGCGCGATGGCACACTCGAGCCATTCGACCGGCAGAAGCTGCTGCGGGCCGTCCAGCTGGCCTGCGCCAAGCGACCGGTCGGGCTGAGCGAGATCGAGGCGCTGGTCGAGGCCGCCGAAGATGCAATGCACGGCCTCGGCCGCGACGAGATCCCCAGCCGCGAGATCGGCGAGCAGGTCATGCAGCGCCTGAAGGGCGCCGACCACGTCTCCTACGTCCGCTTCGCCTCGGTCTACCGCGACTTCAAAGACATCGACGAGTTCTTCGACGAGGTCCGCGAGCTGCAAGCCCACCTTGCGCGGCTCGCGCTCAAGGAGAGTCAGGCCGAGCTACCGCTGGAAGCAGAATGAGGTGGAAACGCTCAGGGCCGCGGTCCGCAGAAATGCCGTTCCTGGAGCATCTCGAGGAGCTGCGCTGGCGGATCCTGTGGAGCCTCCTGGCTCTGCTCGGCTGCGCGATCGTCGGCTTCATCGTAGTCACACAGCTGCGTGTGCTGCCGTTGCTGGTGCGGCCGATCGAACCCTACATCGCCGATGGTAAGCTCGGCTATCTCAGCCCCGCGGATCCGTTCCTCCTGACCCTGCGGCTGGCGTTGATCGTCGGCGTGCTGCTCGCCTTCCCGATCATCGTCTACCAGGTCTGGTCGTTCCTCGCGCCGGCGCTGCACCGCCACGAACGGCGCGCCATCGTGCCGTCATTCTACCTCGGCCTCATCCTGTTCGCCGGCGGCATGGCGCTGGCCTACTTCGCGGCGCTGCCCGTCACGCTGCAGTTCATGATGGGCTTCCAGACGGACAGCCTGCGGCCGATGATCACCGCCGGACCATACCTCGGCTTCGTCGTCAAGCTGCTGCTCGCCTTCGGCCTGATCTTCGAGCTGCCGGTCGTGATCGTCGTACTGGCCGCCGTCGGCCTGGTCGATACGAAGATGCTGCGCGCCAAGCGGCGCTACGCGATCATCGGCGCCGCCGTCGTCGCAGCGTTCATCACCCCGGGCGACGTCGTCATCCTCACGATCTTCATGATGCTGCCGCTGATCCTGTTGTACGAGCTGAGCATCGGCTTGACGGTGCTGGTCGAGCGGCGCCGGAAGCGGGCGGCCGCCGCCGAGGCGGCGGCCGAGGCTGGGGCTGGGGCTGGGGCTGGGGCCGGCGTATTCGTGATCCTCGCGCTGGTGGCTGCGTTCGCGGCAGGGCCCACCGCAGCTGCCGGGCAGGAGCCGCAGCCGCGGTCGCCGACGGAGCAGCAGCGCGAGAGCATCCGGCGCGCGCTGCGAGCGCTGGAGCGCGACACGCTGGCCGCGGATTCGCTGGCGGCCGACACGATCAGCGGCGACACCGTGAGCCGCGTCATCGCGCGCGACTCCCTGGACCGCGAGCTGCCGACGATCGACCGCGATTCGATCATGCGTGCGCTGCTCGAGCTCGAGGGCTACACGGCGGTCGAGTACAGCGGCTCGGCCGTCGTGTACGAGGCCGACAGCATGCGGATCCTGCTGGAGGGGCCGGCCGTGATCACGCAGGCGGGCCAGTCACTGGCAGCGGACTCATCGGTGCTGTACGACCGCCTGACCGGCGTGGTGTGCGGCTACGGCCAGCCGGTGCTGTCCGGCACGGGCGCGACCGGCAGCGAGCCGGTCGAGAGCGCGCAGGTCTGCTACGACGTCGAGCGGCGCATCGGCGTCGCGGTCGGGGCGCGGACCCGCTTTACCGAGGGCGCGACCTGGTTCCTGCACGGCGACGTCTACACCGCCGGCTCCGAGCGCATCTACGGCAGTCACGCGGAGTTCACGACCTGCGATCTCGAGGTGCCGCACTACCACTTCGCAGCGCGCGAGATGAAGGTCGAGCGCGGCAACGTGCTGGTGGCTCGCGACATCACGCTGAACTTCGCCGATGTGCCCGTGATGTGGCTGCCGTTCATGGTGCAGAGCCTGAAGAGCGGACGGCGCAGCGGGCTGCTGATGCCGCAGTTCAGCATCAACGACATCGCCCGCACGCAGAGCGGCTGGAACCGCCGCATCTCGAACCTGGGGTTCTACTGGGCGATCAACGACTACATGGGCGCGCAGGTCACCGGCGAATGGTACGCCAATCACTGGACGGCGCTGGAAGGCGCGTTCGACTACAGCTGGCTCAGCCAGTTCCTGAACGGCGGCACGGCGTTCCGCCGCTACTGGCAGGCGGACGGCCGGCGCCAGCTCACATTGAGCAACCGAACGAGCTGGAAGCCGACGGAGCGGACCGACGTGCGGGCGCACGTGAACTATGCGTCGAGCAGCGAGTTCGTGCGCCGGAACACGTTCGACCCCACCGAGGCGACGCAGTCGATCGACTCGGACGTGGGCGGCTCCCAGCGCTTCGACTGGGGCACCATGACGCTGAGCTCGAGACGGAAGCAGTTCCTGAGTCGCCAGCACGTGTCGACCACGCTGCCGGAGCTGGGGCTTCAGCTCACGTCGATCACGCTGTTCGATGCGCCGGGGACCGATGCGCGCTGGTACAACAACGCGACGTTGCAGGGGAGCGGCAACTTCAGGCGCGTGACGACGGACGTGGACGAGACGCTGCCCGGCGCGAGCTTCCGTGACCAGAGCGACATCCGCGGCAGCTTCGGCGGCGGCTTTCGCATCGGCAACCTGTCGCTCAGCCCGAACGTCGGCATCAACCGGCAGGTGCTGCTGCCCAAGCCGGGCATCAGCGATTCGATCGGCACGATCCAGTCGCTGCCGCAGAACATCGACGAGCGGATCGACTGGAGCACGTCGCTCAGCTACAACCAGCGGCTGATCGGGACCAGCACGCTGACTCCACAGCTCACGATCCGCAGCGAGATGATCCGCAGTGACTCGCTGGTCAACAGCGATACCCTGCCGTTTCAGTACCCGAGCGGCTTCATCGCGGCGCCGCCGCGGGTGGACTTCAGCGCCTCCGTGGCGACGGAGCTGTTCGGCTTCTTCCCCGGGGTCGGCCCGTTCTCGCGGTTCCGGCACCGGCTGTCGCCGTCGGTCAGCTATCGCTACTCGCCGGCGATCGAGGGCAACGCGCTGCAGCGGGCCGTATTCGGCGGCAACCGCGGACTGAGCGAGGCCAACCAGCTCACCTTTTCGATCGCGCAGACGTTCGAGGCCAAGCATCAGGAGACCGAGCCGGTCGAACCGGATGCGGCTGCAGACACCGCGGCGCCCGCTGACACCGCGGTGCTCGGCGAGACCGCGGCGGCCGCGCCGGACACGGCAACCGGGCCGCAGCGGCAGCAGCAGGACCGCAAGTCCATGCTGCTGTCGATCCGCACCAGCGCGCTGACGTACGACTTCGTTCGCGCGCGCGAGGAAGGCGATGGGCTGGTGACGACGCGGATACGCAACTCGCTGAGCTCCGATCTGCTGCGCGGGTTCCAGGTGGAGTTCAGCCATGAGCTCTTCCGCGACCGCGAGGCCGGCGCCGGCGCTGACGTGGACGCGGGAACCGGGCGCGATTTCGCGCCGTACCTGAGCGACCTGAGCGCGCAATTCTCGCTGAACAACGATTCCTGGATCTTCCGGGCGCTCGGGCTGGGGGGCGCCGGCGATGAGACGGAGCCGGCCGAGCCGTCCGCGCAGGACACGCTGCTGGAGGCCGATGAGTGGGCCGATGAGACCAGCATCAGCGGCGGCGAAGCGGGCATGATGGCGTCGGCCGACCCGGAGCGCCGTCGCAACCCGACGCGGCGGAGCGCGGGCAACCGCGTCGGCACGTGGAACGCGAGCTTCACCTACAGCCTGTTCCGGCCGCGGCCGGAGGAGGCGGCGCTCGGCCAGGAGGGCAGCCAGATGCTACGCGGCAACCTGAGGTTCCAGCCAACGACCAACTGGGACGTGAGCTGGAGCACATCCTACTCCTTCACGCAGGGCGAATTCAGCGACCACCGGCTGTCGCTGACCCGCGACCTGCACGAGTGGCAGGCGAGCTTCGATTTCCTGCGCGCGCAGAACGGCAACTTCAGCATGCGCTTCCGGGTCCAGCTCACCGACATGCCGGACCTGCACCTCGACTACGACCAGCGCAGCGAAACCGCGGTGGGCGCCCGTCCGCGCAATCGCTGAGCGGCCGGCGCGTCACTGGTGGCGCCGCCGCACCGGCCTGGCGCACGCTTGCGCGACGTCACGCCGAGCCCCTGACGCCCCGCGGCTGGCGCGCAGCGCGCGCTGCCGCTCTTTTCTCGCGACATGAATAGCAGCCTCGAGATCTGCGGCAGCCTCGTACTCGAGCAGGTCGAGGCGGTGGCGGGCGCAGCCGCGCCCCGCCTGCGTCTGGCCGCCGACGCGCGCGCGCGCATGCTGGCGAGCCGCGCGGTCGTCGATCGCGCCGTGGCCGAGCAGCGCGTGGTCTACGGCATCACGACCGGCTTCGGCGCGCTGGCCGAGCAGGTGATCCCGGCCGACCGCGTCGCCGAGCTGCAGGTCAATCTGCTGCGAAGCCATGCGGGTGGCGTAGGCGAGCCGCTCGCCGAGCCCGACGTGCGCGCCATCATGCTGCTGCGCGCGAACGTGCTCGCACTGGGCAACTCCGGCATCCGTCCGGAAGTGGTCACGCTGCTGCTGGAGCTGCTCAATGAACGCGTGCACCCGGTGATCCCGAGCCTGGGCAGCGTCGGTGCGTCCGGCGACCTGGCGCCGCTGTCGCACCTCGCGCTGGTGCTGATCGGCGAAGGCGAGGCGTGGCACCGCGGTGAACGGATCGCCGGCGCGGAAGCGCTGCGCCGCGCCGGCCTCGAGCCGGTCACGCTCGGCGCGAAGGAAGGGCTCGCGCTCAACAACGGAACGCAGGTGCAGACCGGCATCGGCGCGCTCGCCCTGCTGGCCGCGGAACGCGCGCTCGAGACGTGCGACGTCGCCGGTGCCATGAGTCTCGAGGCGCTGCGCGGGTCGCCCGACGCGTTCGACGAGGCGATCCAGCGCGTGCGGCCGCACCCGGGCCAGGCGCGCAGTGCAGCACGCCTGCGCGCATTGCTCGCCGGCTCGGAGATCCGCGAGTCCCACCGCACGGACGATCCGCGCGTGCAGGACGCCTACTCCCTGCGCTGCATGCCGCAGGTGCACGGTGCGGCGCGCCAGGCGCTCGGCTACGTCCGTCAGGTGCTGGAGATCGAGATCAACAGTGCGACCGACAACCCGCTGATCTTCCCGGAGACCGATCGCGTGCTGAGTGGCGGGAACTTCCACGGCCAGCCCGTGGCGCAGGCGCTGGACCTGCTGGCGATCGCCTGCGCCGATGTGGCCAGCATCAGCGAGCGCCGTATGGCCCGACTGGTCGACCCCTCGCTGTCCATGCTGCCGGCGTTCCTCACCCCCGACCCGGGCGTCAACTCCGGACTCATGATGGCGCAGATCACGGCCGCGGCACTGGTCAACGAGATCCGCCTGAGGGCGACGCCCGCCAGCGTCGATTCGGTGCCGACGGACGCCAACAAGGAAGACCACGTGTCCATGGGCGTCGCCGCGGCGCTCAAGGCGCGGCAGGCGGTCCGGCTGCTGGAGACGGTGCTCGCGCTCGAGCTGCTGACCGCCGCCCAGGGCCTGGAGTTTCTGAGGCCGTTGCGCCCGGGCCAGGGCGTCGCGGCGGCGTACGATCGCATCCGCGAGGTCGTGCCGCCGCTCGAGCGGGATCGCTTACTGGGACCCGACATTGCGGCGGTGGAGGCGCTCGTGCGGGCGGGAGCGTTTGTGGGATAGTGGAAGTGGGAGTGTAAGGGGAGAGAGCAAGTGTAAGTGTGAGTGTAAGGGTAAGGGTAAGTGACGAGATCGCGCTCGGAGAGCAGGCGGCGGGCAGCGGCGGTCCCGAACCAGGACGCGGGCAGCCTGTTCGTGAATGCTGCCGAACTGGTGACCTGCGAGTCGGCGGGCAGCGAGAGCGTGCTGCGCGGTGTCGCGCTGCTGGTGCGCGGCGAGCGCATCGAGCGCATCGGCGACGCGGCCGCGCTGCGCGAGCAGGCACCCGAGGCCTGGCCGATCGACTGTGCCGGCGGCGTGCTGACGCCCGGGCTGGTGGACTCGCATACACATGCGGTATTCGGCCGCTGGCGCGCGGCCGAATACGAGCTGCGCTCGCGGGGCGTGTCGTACATGGAGATCGCCAAACAGGGCGGCGGCATCAACGCGAGTGTCGATGACCTGCGGCAACGCTCGGAGGACGAGCTGGTCGACCTGACCCGCGACCGGCTGCGTGAGATGCTGCGCCATGGCACGACCACGGCGGAAGTGAAGAGCGGTTATGGGCTGCGCACCGACGATGAGCTGAAGATGCTGCGGGTCGTGCGTCGGCTCTCCGATGAAGGGCCGCTGGACCTGCTGCCGACCTTCCTGGGCGCGCACGAGTTTCCGCCCGAGTACCGCAACCAGCGCAATGCATACGTCGACCTGCTGGTTTCCGAGATGATCCCGCGCGTGGCCGAGGAGCGATTGGCCGTCTTCTGTGACGTGTTCATGGAGCCGGGCGTGTACACCGCACAACAGGCGCGGCGCATCCTGGAGGCCGGCCTCGAGCATGGCCTGATCCCCAAGCTGCACGCCGATGAGCTGGACGGCTCCGGCGGTGCCGAGCTGGCCGTCGAGCTGGAAGCGGCCTCGGCCGACCACCTCGGCCAGGTGAGCGATGCCGGCGTACGCGCGCTCGCGCGAGCCGACTGCAAGACGGTGGCGACGTTGCTGCCCGGCACACTGTTCTTTCTCGGCCGCACGCAATACGCGCCCGGACGGCGGCTGCTCGACGCGGGCGCGGACGTGGCCCTGGCGACCGACTTCAATCCGGGGTCGTCACCCACGCCCAACCTGCAGCTCGTCCTGACCATTGCGTGCTCGCAGATGTCGCTGGTGCCGCTCGAGGCGCTGGTCGCGGCCACCGCCGCCGGCGCCCGCGCGCTGCGCCTCGAGGACGGGCGCGGCACGCTCGCACCGGGGGCGCCGGCCGACATCGTGATCTGGGATGTCGCGTCGCATCAGGAGATCGCATACCGCTATGGTGTGAATCGTGTGCGGGAGGTGTGGAAGCGGGGAGTGAAAGTGGAGGTGTAAGGGATGAGAGCAAGTGTGAGTGTAAGGGTGAGTGTAAGGGTAAGGGTGGCCGCCCCGGAGGTTGGGACAGCAATGGCCGTCCCGAAACGCGCTTGTTAGCGGTGCAGAATCGTCCTAGATTGCCGATCCGATGCCCCCGCAGGTGATGGAGGCGGTCCCGAACTTCAGTGAGGGCCGTGACCGGCGCGTGATCGAGGCGATCGTCGCGGCGGTGACTGCCGCGGGCGCGGAAGTCTGGGACTGGTCGATGGATGCCGACCATCACCGTTCGGTCGTGACATTTGCGGGGACGTCGGCGCAGGTGGAGCGCGCGGTGCTGGCGGCGGCGGTCGTCGCCTGTGAGCGGATCGATCTGAGGCGACACCGCGGCTTGCACCCGCGGATCGGTGCGTTGGACGTGGTACCGATCGTGCCGCTCGCCGGCGCGGACATGGCCGACGCACGAGTATTGGCGCGTCGGATCGGGCACAGCCTGGCGAGCGAACTGGGCGTGCCCGTTTACTTCTACGGCGAGGCCTCCGAGCCGCCCGGCCGTGAGCTGGCCGAGCTGAGGCGCGGCGGATTCGAGACGCTCGCGGCAGGGTGGCCGATCCAGCGCACGCCCGACATCATCCCCGCTGACTGGCTGCACCCCGGCGCCCATCCGAGTGCGGGGGCGACGTGTGTCGGGGCCCGACCCGTGCTGCTCGCCTGGAACGTGTGGCTGGACGGGGTCGCCGCCGCCGACGCCGCCACGATCGCACAGGAGCTACGCGAACGGGGCGGCGGATTCCGTGGACTGCGTGCGCTGGCGCTGACCTTGCCGGAGCGCGGCTCGGTTCAGCTCTCGATGAACCTCGAGGACCTGGAGGCCGTCTCGCCGCTCGAGGTGTTCACGCACATCGAAGCGCGAGTCCAGGCGCTCGGTGGGCGGCTCACGCAGACGGAGGTGATCGGTATGATTCCCGACCAGCTCGCGCTCGCGGCGGCAGCCGATCGGTTCAAGCTCACCGATGCAACGCGTGCGCGGCTGCTGACGGCACGGCTGGCCGAGCATGTGCTCGGCCGCACGACGGCGACTTCTGCAGATCAGGGATGAGCTCGACAACGAAACTGAAGGAGCAAGCCCGCCGCTACGAGCAGAGGGAAGAGTGGGAGCGGGCGATCGAGGCCTATCAGAAGGCGCTGCGTGCCACCGGCGAGGGGCAGGGCGAGCTGGAGCTGCCGCTCTACAACCGCATCGGCGACCTCTATCTGCGGCTCGGCAAGTCGCGCGACGCCGTGCGGTATTACGAGGATGCGGCCGAGAAGTATGCGGGCGCTGGACTCTACAACAACGCGATCGCGCTGTGTAACAAAGCCCTGCGCTACGCGCCTCACCGTGGCACGCTGCTGCACAAGCTGGCGAGTTATTGTGGCACGCAGGGCTTCCTCACCGATTCCCGCCGCTGGTTCCTGGAATACGCCGAGCTGCAATTCCGCACTGGCCAGTTGGACGAAGCGCTGAGCGCGCTCGAAGAGTTCGCGAGCACGACCGATGACCCGGAGATCTGGGCGGTCGTCGGCGAGCGGCTCGCGGCACATGGGCGCGACGAGGACGCGGTCCGTCACCTCGGGCGTGCTTATGCGCTGCACCTGCGCAACGGCGATGACGATGCTGGCCAGGCTCTGCGGGAGCGCATCCTCGAGCTGGATCCGGCAGCCGACCTCGACGAGATGATCGCGGCCACACCCGCCGCCGCGCCGCTGAGCGGCGGCACGCTCGAGCAGGTGCGCCCAGCGCGCGAGCCGGAGCCGCAACCGACTCGCGCGCGCGAGCCGGAGCACGCAGCCGATGCCGCGGATCTGTCGGAGATCGAGCGGCGCGAGCCCGCGCCCGAAGGGGGCATCGAGGAGGCGGCGGCGACGTCGGCGACCGAGATGCCGGACCAGTACGGCGTCATCGAGCCGAGCCTGATCTCGCCCGAAGCGGAGGAGCGCTGGGAGGAAGCCGAGGAGACGGGCGAGGCAGAGGCCGGCGAGGCGCTGCCGCTGCTCGACGAGGAGCCCGCCGGTGCGCCGACGGAGGCCGTGACGGCGCCCGACGATGTCGACGGTACGCTGGCCGCAGCGGAGGCGCACCTGCAACGAGGCGATCGCCCCGGCGCTGTCGCCACGCTGGAGCACCTGCACACCCGACTCGCGCAGGCCGGTGAGGTCGAGCGCGCGGACGACATTGCCGGCCGGCTGCTCGAGGTCGATACGGCGAATCAGCGCGCACTGCAGGCGCGCGTGGAGTACGCGTTCCGGCTGGCCGACGAGGAGCGGCTGGTGGCGGCGTATCTGGCGCTGGCGGAGTCGCTGGAGGCCGGCGGCGCGTCGCACAAGGCACGCGCCGTGTATCAGCGCGTGCTCGAGCTCGACAGCGATAACATGAGTGCTCGCCGTGCGCTCTACGGCGGCGCGCGGCGGCCGACCGGCGATCGGGATTACGTCGACCTGGCCGGACTCGTGCTGGACCGGGAGGCCGAGAGCAGCACACGCTTCGTCGTGCCGGAGGAGGAGCCGAGCGGCGAGGAGGACGACGACTTCGCCGAGATCCTCGCACAGTTCAAGGCGAAGGTGTCCGAGAGCCTGGCGGTCGACGACCCGGCCGGGCATTACGACCTGGGTCTGGCCTACAAGGAAATGGGCCTCATCGATGAGGCGATCGCCGAGTTCCAGGTCGCGCTGCGCGGCGGCGACGAGCAGCTCCGGATCTACGAGGAGCTGGGCCAGTGCTTCATGCTGAAAGAACAGAACAAGATCGCGGTGAAGGTGCTGACGCGGGCGACGCAACTGTCGGCCGGCGAGCCGCTCGAGCTGCTCGGCGTCTACTATCACCTGGGCCGCGCGCAGGAGGCGCTCGGCAATCGGGCCGAGGCGCGCGAGGCGTACGAGCGCGTGCTCGGTCTGGATATCGGCTTTCGCGACGCGGCAGAACGATTGGAGAACCTGTGAGCGAGCCCGCCGCCTGATGCTGCGCACCGCGATCCCGCGCCTGAGCGAGATCCAACGGCCGGTCACTGATCAGCTCGATCAGGTGATCGAGGAGCTGCGCCGGATCGTGGCGACGGATTTTTCACGGATCGACGAGGTCAACGATTACCTCCTCGGCCTGCGCGGCAAGCTGTTTCGGCCGACGCTGCTGCTGCTGTGCAATGCAGTCGAGGGCAGGCCGTCCCCGCGTGCGGTCACGCTCGCCGCCGCCGTCGAGCTCGTGCACCTGGCGACGCTCGTCCACGACGACGCGGTGGATCACTCGGTGCTGCGCCGCGGCATGCCCACGGTGAACGCGCTCTGGAACCACCAGACCGCGATCATCATGGGGGACTACCTGTACAGCCGCGCGGTCACGGAGCTGACGACGCTGGGCGAGCTCGAGCTCATCGCGGTGCTGGCGCGGGCGGCGAACGAGATGAGCATCGGCGAGATGCGCCAGCTCGCGTCGCACGATACGCTGGCATTCGACGAGGCCGATTACTGGCGGCTGATCGCGGCGAAGACGGCCTCGCTCATGAGCGCGGCCTGCGAGCTGGGCGCGGTCGCGGGCGGGCGTCGCTTCCAGCAGCCGCTCGCCCGCTACGGGCATCACCTGGGCATGGCGTTCCAGATCGCCGACGACCTGCTCGACTACACGGGGACCGAGGGCGCGACCGGCAAGCCGACGGGGCAGGATCTGCGCGAGCACAAGGTGACGCTGCCGCTGATTGCCGCGCTCGCTCGGATGAGCGCCGTCGAGCGGGCCTACGTCGGCCGTTTCTTCGCCGACCCCGAGCCGAGCGCCGACGCGATCGTCCAGACGGTGGGGCTGGTCCAGCAGCACGGCGGCCTGGAGGTTGCACGCCGCCGGGCGCACGAATACGGTGAGCGCGCTGCGGAGGCGCTGCTCGAGCTCCCGCCGAGCCCGGCGACCGAGTCGCTGCGCGCGGCCATCAGCTATGTGATCGAGAGACGGCGTTAAGGACTTGAATGGAACCTCTGCTCGAGGGGTAAGTACGATAATGGGGCCGCGCCGGCGCAGTCTGGGCCGCCTGTTCTGGACGCTGGTCGTGGGGCTGTTCATCGGCGCGCTGTTCACCGCCATGGCCGTGCGCTTCATGCCCGAGAGTCCGGCCCGCGCCTTCCTGACCACGAGCGTGTCCGCGTCGCTCGGACCGCTGGGCATCGACCTCGTCGCGATCGGCCTGGTGATCGGCCCCTTGACGCTGAACCTCAACGCGCTGAGCCTGGTCGGGATCCTGATCGTCGCGCTGGTCGTACGTTCCTGGCTGTAGCCGCGCCGGCTGCGGCCCTCTGAAGGAGAACCACATGGGATTCGGCAGCTTCGGCCCCTGGGAAATCCTGTTGATCCTCGTCCTGTTGCTGCTGGTCTTCGGCGCCAAGCGGCTGCCGGAACTGGGCGGCGCGCTGGGCAAGGGGATCCGGGAGTTCAAGAGCTCGATCCGCTCGATCGAGTCGGACCTCAACACCCCGTCGGACGACACTACCACCACGACAACCCCGCCCAGGCAGGTGCACGGCGGTACGCAGCCGCGGCCGGCGGACAGCGCGACGAAGAGCGAGACGCCCGTGTCGACGCCCGGCAGCGAGAATCGCACGGGCTGACGGGAAGCCGGTTCCGGCACTGCAGACGCCCCGCGAGCATGCGGTTCGCGGGGCGTCTGTCATCCGGGGCGCTCGGCATCGGCCGCGTCGCCCGCGGCATCTGTCAGTAGAGCGCCGTGGCCGGCTGCTGCTGTGCGGCCGCCAGCGCGCGGGCGCGGTTGTCCACGACATCGGCGCGGCTGCGCAGGTCACCCATGAACTGGGCCAAGCGCGACTGCTCGAGGGCGCCGATCACCTCGCGGCGCTGCTCATCCTTCTGGGCTTCCCAGGCCTCACGGTCGGCCGACTCGAGCTCGAGCAGACGGACCAGGTAAACGCGCTCGTCGGCCTCGATGGGCGGGCTGATGTGCCCGGGTCGCAGCCCGAACGCCGCGCCGACCGCCGCATTGGTGCTGCCGAGTCCAGGCACGAAGTCGACGCGGGCGAAGGGCCCGGCATTCGCCGCCTCGAGACCACGCGCGGCGGCCGCCTCCGGGAGACCGGTGCCGCCATTGACCCGGTCGACGATGTCACGCGCCATCTGCCGTGCGCGCTCGAGCTTCTTGCGTACGATCAGCCGCTGGCGGATCGCGTCACGCGTCTCCTCGAGCGAGAGCGTGCCGGCGGGCGTACGATCGAGCAGCTCGAACATGTAAAACGCGCGCTCGTTCTCGAAGACGGGGCTGGTCTGGCCGGACTCGGCCGCGAAGGCCCAGGACTCGCCCTCATCGACCGAGCCGACCACCGCGATAAACGGGCTGCCTTCGCTGAGCGTGACCTGCGTGGCGGGCAGCCGCAGCTCGCGAGCCGCGTTCTGCAAGCCACGCAGCTCGCCGATGTCCTCCAGCGAGTCCGCGCGTGCCAGCAACAGATTCTCGCTGTCCGCCTCGCGTTCGATCGGGATCAGGATATGACGCACCTCGGCTTCGTCGCCGGTGCGATCGAGGATTTCGATCAGATGATAGCCGTAGCGCGTGAGTACCGGCTCGCTGACCTCGCCCAGCGGCAGCGCAAAGACCGCACGGTCGAACACGGCATCGGTCTGGCCCCGCTCGACTGTGCCCAGCGAGCCGCCGCGCTCGGCACTCACTGCGTCCGACGACTCGACGCGCGCGAGCTCCGCGAAATCCTCGCCCTCCTGGAGCTGTTGGCGGAGACGCACGGCCCGCTCGCGCGCGGCCACGGTGTCCGCCCGCGTCGGCGTCTTCGAGAGCGCGACCACGCGCAGGCTGGCGCGCGCCGGCCGCTGCAGGTCAGCGCGGTTCTGCTCGTAATACTGCCGGATCTCGTCCTCCGTGACGCTGACCTCCGCGTCACGGAC
This sequence comes from Longimicrobiales bacterium, assembly GCA_050732635.1. Classification (GTDB taxonomy): domain Bacteria; phylum Gemmatimonadota; class Gemmatimonadetes; order Longimicrobiales; family RSA9; genus JBOHRE01. The sequence continues at coordinate 26,087 of JBOHRE010000042.1, forward strand.
CAGCGTGGCGGGATCCAGCATCACGTACTCGATTCGCGCGCGCTCGTGGCGGTCACGGTACATGCGCCACAGCTCGTCATCCGTGGCGTACGTGCCGGCGACCACACGACGAAACAGTTTGGTGCGCGGGATCGCATCGCGGTAATACGCCTCGAGCTGCGCGAGCAGCTGATCGTCGGCGGCCGGTGAGGCCAGGAACTGGTGGTACTTCGCCAGATCGAAGTTGCCGTCGGTCTGGAAGAGCTCGTTCGAGAAGAATTCCGGCGGCGGCGAGTAGCGGGCGGCCTGCCGCACCTCCTCTTCGGTCGCCCGGATGCCGCGCCGCCGCAGCTCCTGCTGCAGCAGACGCTCGGAGACGATCTGCTCCCAGGCCTGATCTTCGAGCTGACGCGTCTGCGCGCCGCTGAGCGGCTCCTCCTGCAGCTGCTGCTGACGCTGGTAAAGCTGCTGGTAGACGGCGATGTAGTCCTCGTACATGACCACATCGCCGTTCACCCGTCCGACCTCGCCGCCCGTCACCTGCGCGCTACTGCGACCACTGGCGTCCATGCCCCACTCGAACACCATCAAACCGACGAAAGCGAGGGCCGTGAAGATCATGATGATCTTCGTGTTCTCGCGCATCTGGCGCATCATAGGACCGAACCGACCTCCAGCTAGGGCTCGTGCTCAGGGACTGCCTGTTTTGACCCGGCGCCGCGCTTCGCGTTCCGGCCGCCGCGCAAACGGCTGTGAAGCGGGCGTGGCGAGTAGCTCGACAACATATGACTGCGTGGTCCGAGCTTCAAGTCGCCACGCGACGAATTCGCGGATCGGCGCGTTGACACGTGCGACCGCGCGCGCCTATCTTCTTCTTCTCCAGCGACATCCCCGACACCTCCGACATTCTCCGTGGAGCTGGACTGATGGCCGGACGTTACCACGACGAAATCGAGAAGCTGCAGGCGTTGTATGCGGAGAACCCCGACGGCCGGGTCTTCACGCACCTCGCCGAGGCGTACCGCAAGGCAGGCGAGCTCGATCGCGCGAAGGAAGTGCTCGACGGCGGCCTGAGGCGCCACTCCGACTATTCGAGCGCACACGTGGTGATGGGGCGTGTCCTGGCCGACCGCGGAGACATGCACGCGGCCGCGGCATCGTTCCGCCGGGTGCTGCAGCTGGACCCCCACAATCTGGTGGCGCTACGCGCGCTGGGCGATCTGGCGAGGCGCGCCGACCGCCCCGATGAGGCGGCCGGCTACTACCGCGAGATCCTCGCGATGGATCCTGGCGACGAGGAGCTGGCCGAGTACGTCAGCCGGCACGAGGCCATGACGGGCGCGCGCGCTGCGCAGACGCGAGTGCCGCCGCCCGTGGAGGTGGGAGATCCCGGCGTCCAGAACATCGGCTTCGAGCCCGGGGACGCCGGTCTCGTCGATATCGGCGACATCAGTGTGGGCGGCGATGAGGGCTGGGCGATGCTCGACCTGGACATCGGCAATCTGTCGCTGGGCGGCGCGGAAGCGGGCAGCATGGCCGGACGCGAGGCAGAAGCCGGCGCGCCGGCGGACGCGAGCGCGGCCGCCAGGTCATCGGC
>JBOHRE010000043.1:0-26964 GCA_050732635.1 Longimicrobiales bacterium
CTGCTGCCCGGTCGAGTGTGTTGGCGGCGTTCTCGGCGACCGCCTGCGCGGCAGCGTGCGCACGCACGCTGCGCAGTGCGGCGACGCGGAGTTGCCAGCCGCGCTCCCGCGTGAGCGTGGCGCCGGCAGTCTGCAGGCGACGCGTGACCTCGGCCGTGTCGCCCGCGCTCGCAGCGGCTTCGGCGGCATACACTGCGATCCAGTCGCCGAGCTGCGGCAGCAGGCGCGAGGCTGCGTCGAAGGTGTCGAGCGCCTCAGCCGTCTTGCCCTGCTTGCCCAGCGTGATCGCCCGGCGCAGCTCTGCCATGCCTCGCTCGCGCTCGCCGGCATCGACCGCCACCGCCAGGAACCGGCGGTACGCTTCATCGCTCGCCGCCCACTGCCCCTGCTCGAAACGACTGCGTCCCAGCAGCGACCAGCCCTCGCCGCCGGCGACGCGATCGAGCCAGCTCTCACCGCCCAACAAGCGCTCGACATGCGGCCAGGCGTGCCAGCCCGCCTCCGCCTGAGCAGCGAGCAGCAGCGTCTCGGGAGCGGTATCCGGCACGACCGCCAGGTACTGGCGCAGGATCCGGCTGGCGCGCCAGTAGCGGCCTTGCTGCATCGCTTCGAGCGCCTCGGGCGGCACCTCGGCGTGTTGCGGCGTGGCGGCCGCGGCAGGTCCTCGCTCGTGGCGCAGCAGTGCTGGCCCCACCGCGACGGCGATGAAGAGAAGGGCTAGCAGGACATATCTCGAGCGCATGCGAGACTCCAGGCTCGGGTTGCCAATAGTCCGACTCATCGCCAAATACCACCCGCCTGCGAGCACTTTGTTGCAATCCATGCGCCGAGGCCCGCAAAGGCCCAGGGCCACCCTCGCGGGTGGCCCTGGGCCAAGGCTCGCAGGACTGCGTCGGGATCAGGCCCGGACCGCGCCGCTTTCCATATCGTGCAGCGCGTCGACCATCTTCTGCGCGGACTCTTCCATATCCAGGACGAGGCGGTCGATCCGGGTGACGAAGTAGTTGTGCGCGATGTTGATCGGGATCGCGATCGTCAGACCGGTCGCGGTCGTGACAAGGGCGATCTTGATGCCGCGCGCCACGAGTATGGCGTCGACTTCGCCGGCCAGCTCGATCGCTTGGAAGGCAGCGATCATTCCAATCACCGTGCCGAGAAAGCCGAGCAACGGCGCGACATTGGCCAACGTGGCCAGCCAGATCAAGCCTCGCTCGAGGTGAGCCATCTCGATCAGGCCGACGTTCTCGATCGCCTTCATCACGCGCTCAGTACCCTCGTGGCGCCGCTCGAGACCCGCCGAGATGATGCGACCCGCAGGTGTGTTCGACTGCTTGGCAACGACCAGTGCGCCCTCGATGTCGCGATTCGTCAGCCGCGCATCCACCTCGCGCAGCACCTTCTTCGTTCGGTTCGCCTTCACGCTCAGATCGAAGAGCTTCCACACGATGACGAGCAGGCCGACGAGAGCGCAGGCGCCGAGCGGCCACATCATCCAGCCGCCGTCGTCCCAGAGCTGGGCGAGCCGCTCGGTCCAGGTCATATCCGGAGCTTCGAGACCGGGCACCTGCAGTAACGCGAGAGTGAGGTTAGCGAGACCGCTCAACGTTACCTCCACGGGTGGGCGGGCGCAGGGTAACGCGCGCCCGAGTTGTGTAAGATCCACCGGTTCCCAAACTGAACCGGGCAAGCTAGGAGCGGCTCCCCGACCCCGCAACCCCCTTTATCCCCGCGCCCGTCCCCCCTTCCCACCCACCCCTGTCCCCCCACCCGTTCATGGTTGATGGTTGATGGTTCATGGTTGATGGTGCGTTGCGGCCGCCGAAAGACGCCGGCACGTGATCGGCCTCAATCGACTACCAACCACCAACGATCAACCAGCAACGGGCGGGGGGCGGGGCGGGGGACGGGGTGGGGCGGCGGCGGCGGGCCGGACGTACGCCGGTTCCTTGATGCATGCGGCGAACTGGCCCGGCGCCTTCTCGGCCAGAGGCGGCACGATCCGGGCGCAGTCGGCGTCCTTCAACGGATGCGGGCAGCGAGGGTGGAACGGGCAGCCGGGCGGCGGGTCGGCCGGACTCGGGACGTCGCCCGGCAGCACGATGCGTTCGCGCGCCGCGCCGGGTCTGGGCACGGGCACGGCCGAGAGCAGCGCCCGGGTGTAGGGGTGTCGCGGCTGGCGGTAGAGGTCGTCTGCCCTGGCCAGCTCGACGATGCGGCCCAGATACATGACGGCAATGCGGTCGCTCACGTGCTCGATCACGCTGAGGTCGTGCGCAATGAAGAGATACGCAATGCCGAGCCGGCGCTGCAGCTCCTCGAGCAGGTTGAGTACCTGCGCCTGGACGGAGACATCGAGTGCCGATACCGGCTCATCGCACACGATGAGGTCGGGCTCGACGGCGAGCGCCCGGGCGATGCCGATGCGCTGCCGCTGGCCGCCACTGAACTCGTGGGGGTAGCGGTCGGCATGTGCGCGGTCCAGGCCGACGGTCTCGAGGAGCTCGTGCACCCGCGCGGCTGGATCCTCACGTGCCAGCCCATGCACATCGAGCACCTCGCGCAAGGTGTCGCCGACCGTGAGGCGCGGGTTCAGCGAGCCGAACGGGTCCTGAAACACGATCTGCGCCCGGCGTCGCAGCCGGCGCAGCGACCGCTCCTCGAGTGCGAAGATCTCAGCGCCCTCGAACCACGCGTCGCCGGCAGTTGGTTCGATCAGGCGCAGCAGCGTCCGGCCGGTGGTCGTTTTGCCCGAGCCGGACTCACCGACGAGCCCGAGCGTCTCGCCGCGGCGAATCCAGAAGCTCACGCCATCCACCGCGCGCACGTTGCCGACCGTCCGTCGCAGCAGCCCGCCCGTGATCGGGAAGTACTTCTTCAGTCCGCGCACGACGAGCAGCGCATCGTCGGGCGGCTCGAGCTGGTCGGGTGTCAGGCCGCGCGTATCGCTGTCACCCTTCGCCGGAGGCAGCTCCGCGGCCTCGCGGTGCAGCTCGCGCTCCGCCCTGCTCGCAGCGACGTCGCTCACCTGACCTGCCTCCCCGACCCCGCCTCACCGGCCGCGTCGTCCGCGGCGCGGTGCCAGGCCTCCGCCGGCGCGGTCACGGCACCGAGCAGCGCAGCGTAGCCACGGCCGCGTCGGCGCTCGGGCTCCTCCTCCAGCCAGCAGCGCGAGCCGCGACCCGGCTCGATCGGGATCAGCGGCGGCTCCTCGCGCGCGCACCGGTCCCAGCCATAGGGGCAGCGGTCGTGGAAGCGGCAGCCGTCCGGCCAATGCAGCGGGCTCGGCACGGTGCCCGGGATCACCGCCAGCTTCTCCGACTTCTGGCCCAGCTTCGGCACAGCCCGCAGCAGCCCCTCGGTATAGGGGTGGCGCGGCTCGCGGAAAATATCTCCGACAACACCCTGCTCGACCACGCGACCCGCGTACATCACGACCACGCGGTCGCATACTTCGGCGACCACACCGAGATCATGCGTGATCAGAATCATGGCCATGCCGAGCCTGCCGCGCAGCTCGGCGAGCAGCTCCAGGATCTGCGCCTGAATCGTGACATCGAGTGCGGTCGTCGGCTCATCGGCGATCAACAGGTCGGGCTCGCAGGCCAGCGCCATCGCAATCATCACGCGCTGCCGCATGCCACCCGAGAGCTGGTGCGGATACTCGTCCGCACGCGTCTCCGGATCCGCAATGCCGACCAGCCGCAGCAGCTCGACCGCACGTCGGCGGGCAGCGCCGCGCGAGAGTCCGCGATGCAGGCGCAGCGGCTCGACGATCTGATCCCCCACGGGATAGACCGGATTCAGCGACGTCATCGGCTCCTGAAAGATCATGGCGATGTCGTTGCCGCGGATCCCACGCATAACCTTCTCATCGAGTGACAACAGGTCGCGATCGAGGAAGCGGATCGTACTGCCGTCCATGATCTCGCCCGGCGGCTGCGGCACGAGCCGCATGATTGACAGTGACGTCACCGACTTGCCGCTACCACTCTCACCGACAATGCCCACCACCTCACCCCGCCGTACCTCGAAGCTCAGACCATCGACGGCACGCGCCGTCCCCGCATCCGTATGGAAGTACGTGCGCAAGTCCGTGACCTGCAGCAGCGGTGCGTCCGCGGATGTGTCAGTGTTCATGCCTCAACCCCGTTCATGGTTGTTGGTTGGTGGTTGGTAGTCGATCGAAGCCGATCATGCGCCGGCGTCTTTCGGCGGCCGCGCTGCACGACCAACCACCAACTACCAACCACCGACCATCGACCAGCAACCGCCGTCTCATTGCCGCAACCGCGGATCCAGGGCGTCGCGCAGTGCGTCGCCGACCAGGTTGAATGCCACGACGGTCACCACGATCGCGAGTCCCGGAAACGTCGCGACCCACCATGCGCCGAGCAGGTTCTGCCGGCCATCGGCAACCATGCTGCCCCAGGATGGCGTCGGCGGCTGCACGCCCATGCCGAGGAACGACAGGCCCGCCTCGAGCACGATCGTGTTGCCGATGCCGAGCGTCGCAGTAACGATGACCGGCGCCAGCACGTTTGGGATCAGGTGTCGTGCGATGATGCGACCCCGACCGAACCCCAGGGCGCGCGCGGCCTGGATGAACTCGCGTTCTCGTAGACTGAGCACTTCGCCTCGCACGATACGCGTGGTGCCGGGCCACTGCGTCAGGCCCAGAACCAGGATGATCAGGGTCAGCGACGGCGAGAACACTGCGATGATCATGATGAGGAGCACGAGCCGCGGGAACGCGAGCACCGTATCGGTGAAGCGCATCAGCAGCGCATCCGTCTTGCCGCCCAGGTAGCCGGCCACGGCGCCGATGACGACGCCGAGCGTAATGCTGATGGCGACGGCGATGAAACCGATCGCCAATGAGATCCTTGCGCCGTAGAGGATGCGCGTGAGCACGTCGCGGCCGAACCGGTCCGTGCCGAACCAGTGCTCGAGTGACGGGCCGAGGTAGCCCGTACGCACGATGTCCTGCTGCGCGATGGGGTCGTAGGGCGCGAGAAACGGGGCCAGTAGGGCGATCACATAGAGCAGCCCGATAGTGGCGAGCCCGATCAGCGCGATGCCGTTGCGCCCGAGCTGGCGCCGCGCGATCGCCCACTGTGAGTCGCCGCCCGCCGCATCCGGGCCGGCCTCACGCCGCACGCCCCGGAACGCGAGCAGCCAGACGGCGACCAAGGTGCTGACGAGCGCGACGAGCGCGACCCAATCGTCGAGTGAGCCGCGCTCGCGGATGGCGACGATCTCGGGCCAGCCGAGGAACAGACCGCCAAGCAGCGCGCCCCAGGCGAGCACGAAGATCGCGCCGGCACGCCAATCACCGGCGAGAATCTGGCCCGCGCCGGGCAATACCGCCGAGGCGACCAGCGCGGTGGAACCGCCCCGCGTCACGGCGGTCGGCGCCGGCTCTGGCCCCACTTCGCCGGGCGGTGGTGTGGCTATGTCAGCGTGCAACCCCGATTCCGGGTCCGGTCCAGCCTCACGCGGGGTGCGGGTCTCCTGGTCCGCGGCCATCGCTCAGTCGTAGCGGATGCGCGGGTCAGCGATCGCGTACAGCAAGTCCGCCACCAGGTTGCCGGCTACCACCATCGCCGCGAAGAAAAACGATGTCGCCATGACGACGGGGTAATCGCGCTGGAAGATCGCATCGACGATGACCCGGCCCATCCCGGGAATCGAAAAGATGGTCTCGACGAAGACCGTGCCGCTGAACAGGAACGGCAGGTACAGGCCGAGCAAGGAGATGACGGGCAGCAGCGAGTTGCGCAGCGCGTGCTTCCAGATCACAGCGCGCTCCGGCAAGCCCTTGGCCCGCGCGGTGCGGATGTAATCCTGACGGATGACCTCGAGCATCTGGCCGCGCGTGTAGCGGGCGACGCCCGCGGCCAGCACCAGCGTCAGTGTGATCACTGGCAGGATCATGTGGTCGAGGCGGTCCTGGATCTTGCCGAGCGCGGAAAGCGAATCGTAATCGACACTGGTAAGCCCCGTCGGCGGCAGCACGACGGGCCAGCCCCACTGATACGCCTTCAACGAGAACACCAGCATCAGCATGAGCCCGAGCCAGAATGACGGCATCGAGTAGAAGAACAGCGAAACGACGCTGATGATGCGGTCGCCCCAGCTGTGCTGGCGCACGCCCTGCCAGACTCCGGCCGCGATGCCGAACAGAAAGGTCAGCAGGAGCGCGCCGCCGGCCAGCATGAGAGTAGGTGGCAGAGCGTCGAGCAGCACGCCGAGCACCGGCCGGCTCTGCGCGAAGGAGTAGCCGAAGTTGCCGGTGAAGAAGGCGCCCAGCCACTTCAGGTAGCGTATGTGGACCGGCTGATCGAGGCCCAGATTCTCGCGCAGCTGAGCCAGTACGTCGGGCGGGATGTTCGGGTTGAAGTACATCGCCGTCGGATCGCCCGGCGCGAGATTCAGCACGAAGAAGATGATGGTCGCGATGCCGAGGAGCAGCGGGACGGCGCCGATCAGCCTACGAAGAATGAACGCACTCACTGCTGGCCGCCCGCCACCCACCAATCCTTGATCGAGACGAACTCACCCCGTGCATCCATCTCGACGCCCTGCACGGTGTTCCTGGCGCCGGCGAGCTCATCGAACCAGAAGAGGAAAGTGAACGGCTGGTCCTGCTGCAGCACCTCGAGGAACTGGCGCCACGCCTCCTGAGCGTCGGCCTCGTCGAGGGCCGCCGCGGCACGCTCAATGGCCGCATCGGCTGCCGGATTCGCATAGCCGCTGCGGTTCGACGAACCCTCGACGGTCGCGAGACGGGAGTGGAACAGGGCCAGCGGGGCGGATGCCACCTGGAAGTTGTCCATGATCCAGGAGGAGACCACCGCATCGAAGTCTCGACCTCGATGCCGCCCGAGCAGCGTCTGGAACTCGAGTGTGCGCGCCTCCACCTGCACGCCGACGCGCCGGAGCTGCGCCTGCGTGACTTCGGCGATCCCGCGTGTCAGCGGGTTGTCGCTCGACAGCAGCGTGAAGCTCAGTTCCTGGCCCTGCTCGTTCTCACGGATGCCATCGCCATTGCGGTCCACCCAGCCGGCCTGCTCGAGCAGACCGGCGGCCGTCGCAGTATCATAGCCGGCCGGGTCGATGCCTTCGGGAAAGAGCGGGCTCCAGGGCGGGACCGGTCCGACCGCCGGACTGCCGTAGCCGTAGAGTAGCGCGTCGATGATCTCGCTGCGGTCGATGGCGAGCGTGAACGCGCGTCGCACTGTCGCGTCCGTGAACGGTGCGCGCCGATTGTTCCAGCCGATGTAGTAGAACGCACGACTGGGGAACGCGAACAGCTCGAGCGACGGGTCCTGCTCGATCTGCGCGGCCTGCTCGGGCAGCGCGGGGATGTCGACCTGCACGTTGCCCGCAATCAGCTCGGTCAACATCGTCGATGCTTCGGGCACGATGCGGAACACGACCCGGTCGAGGTGCGGTGGCCCACCGAGCGCTTCGGGAAAGTCCGGGTTGCGCTCGAACGTGATCTGGGAGTTCGCCTCCCAGCTGACGAACCGGTACGGTCCGCTGCCCACGGGGCTGCGATTGTAATCGGCGTTGCGCAGCTCCGCGGGGGCGACATCCTGCAGAAGGTGCTGCGGCAGCGGTGCCCACCAGAAATCCTCGAGCGGCTGTGCGTGCGGCTGTGAGAAATGGAAGCGGATCGTGCGCTCGTCGACGAGCTCGGCGCGGTCCACGTTGCCGAGGAACGCCGAGCCCAGCAACGACGCGGTCTCATCGTTCTTGGCGAGCTCGAACGTGAACGCGACATCCTCGGCCGTGACCGGCTGGCCGTCGTGCCAGCGCACATCGCTGCGGAGCCGAAAGACGACGCCGCTGTCACCCGTCAGCTCCCACGACTCCGCCAGATACGGCTGCGGCTCCAGCTCCGCGTTGTGCCGAATCAGCGGCGTGAACAACGCGTAGTTGATCAGCTCACCCGTATACTGGTCGGTATAGGTGACCGGATTGAACCCCTGGAGATCGGAGCGCAGCCCGACGACAACGGTCCCGCCCTGCTGTGGTTCGCCGCCGGCGGCGACGTCGGGAGCGCTGCGGTCACGGCACCCAGCCAGCGTGACCACGATTCCCAGACCGAGCCCCAACAGCCGACCGCCTCGAGACCGACCACCAGCGCGCATCCTCGCCTCCTATCCGCCCCGTGAGCCGCGACGTGTCCGCCCGCCGCGCCCGCGTGCGGTAGCAAGACGGGTGCCGACGCCGAGCGAGCCAGCGCGCTTCAGCGACGCCAGGTCCAGGCGGCGGCAGCGTAGTCGCATGCCAGCCGTGCCGCGCGCGCGCGCTCCGCTGCAGAGAACTCCGTGGCCCGGAGCACGGCGTCGAGGCAGCGCTCGAATGCGGCGGCGATTCGCTGTGCCAGCGCGCTGGGGTCGGGTGGCGTGCCGAGCAGCTCGGCGAGCGTGATCGCGACCACCGGCGGCATGGCCGGCGCCGCCCCGCTCGGTGCGAGAACGGTCGGCTGCTCACCGTTCAGCAGGATCGAGCCGTGCTGCAGGATCACGCGCCGCTCACAGCGCTGTGCGCTGCCGACGAGCTTGCGGCCGCGTGCCGTGAGTTCACCGCCTTCCGCAGCGCGAAAGCACTCGAACGGCAAGGCCCGCGGAACGCTGCCGGCGGCGAGTGCGCGGCGCGGCGCCGTCGTCACGTCCACGACGCCGTACGACCCGAGTGCGTCGGCGATGATGGCATGCGCGCGTGCGTAGGTTTGACGCGGCCCCCCCAGCAGGCCGACGGGCACGACGAGCGCGTATGTCAGCTCCTGGTCGTGGAGCACCGCCGCGCCGCCGGTGGGCCGACGCACGCAGGCAATGCGGCGCGCCGCGACCTCGATCGGATCGATGCGACCGCGCACCGGTTGGTTTCGACCGAACGAGAGGGTCGCTTCCGACCAGCCGTAGAAGCGGAGCACCGGCGGGCCGCCGGCCTGCACGCACTCCAGCAGCGTATGATCGGCGGCCATGTTGAGGGGTCCGTCGAGCGCAGGCACGACGCTCGTACGGTCGGCGCCTGCAGGTGAGCCGATGAGCAGTCGCCAGGTCGCCGGTGGCGGCCGGCCGATCACATCAGGCGACGCCGGCCTGGCGCTGCTGCGTGCGTGGTGCCGCCTGTGCCGCAGCGCCGCCGATGTCGTCGATCATGAAATCCGTCAGCGGCGGGCAGGCGCAAACCAGATTGCGGTCGCCGTACGCCGCATCGACGCGTCCGACTGCCGGCCAGAACTTGTGTGCGCGGCTCCAGGCGGCCGGAAACGCAGCTCTCTCCCGCGAGTAGGGGTGCGGCCAGACATCCGCCAGCAGCGTGTCGGCCGTGTGCGGCGCATTCTTCAGCAGGTTGTCCTCGCGATCCGCTTGGCCTCGCTCGATTTCGAGGATCTCCTCACGGATCCCGATCAGCGCATCACAGAACCGGTCCAGCTCGGCCTTCGACTCGCTCTCCGTAGGCTCGATCATGAGCGTGCCCGCTACCGGAAATGACACGGTCGGGGCATGGAAACCGTAGTCCATGAGCCGCTTCGCAATATCCTCCGCTGTCACGCCCGCCGCCTCCCGCAGTGGTCGAGGATCGAGGATGCATTCGTGCGCGACAGTGCGGTTGCGGCCACGGTACAACACGGGATAATGAGGTTCGAGTCGATCCGCGATGTAATTCGCGTTCAGAATCGCCACCTGCGTCGCGCGCCTCAGCCCGGCCGAGCCCAGCATCCGGATATAGGCCCAGGAGATCGGCAGGATCTCAGGACTGCCGAACGGGGCTGCCGAGACGGCCCCCATAGCCCGTTCGCCGCCGGTCGGCACGACCGGGTGACTCGGCAGGTACGGCAGCAGATGCGCGGCGACGCCGATCGGTCCCATTCCGGGTCCGCCACCACCGTGGGGGATGCAGAACGTCTTGTGCAGGTTCAGGTGGCAGACGTCGGCGCCGAAGTCGCCCGGCCGGCACAGTCCGACCATCGCGTTCATGTTCGCGCCGTCCATGTAGACCTGGCCGCCATGCGCGTGCACAATGTCGCAGATCTCACGGATCCTCTCTTCGAAGATGCCGTGGGTCGACGGGTAGGTCACCATGAGTGCCGCGAGCCGGTCGGTATGCTGCTCGGCCTTCCGCTCGAGGTCGACCAGGTCGATGTTGCCGTCGTCGTCGGCGCGCACGACGACCACCCTCAACCCGGCCATCACCGCGCTGGCCGGGTTGGTGCCATGCGCCGACTGCGGGATCAGGCAGACATCGCGCTGCGGCTCGCCACGATCCTCGTGATGGCGACGAATGACGAGCAGCCCGGTCAGCTCACCCTGCGACCCGGCGTTCGGCTGCATCGACACGCCCGCGAACCCGGTGATCTCCGCCAACCATTCCGCGAGCTCGTCGATCAGTAGGCGGTAGCCTTCGGCCTGCTCCCGCGGCACGAACGGGTGCAGCCGCGCGAATTCCGGCCATGTCACCGGCACCATCTCGACCGTCGCGTTCAGCTTCATCGTGCATGAGCCGAGCGGAATCATCGAGGTCGTGAGCGACAGGTCTCGTGCCTCGAGACGACGCATGTAGCGCAGCATCTCCGTCTCGGAGTGATAGCTGTTGAAGACCGGATGCGTCAGGTACTCGCTGGTGCGCACGCCCGAGACGTCCGCGCGGGTGTCTATCTCCTGCGCCAGGTCCTCCGGTGTGAAGTCTGGCGCAGCCCCAGCATTGAACAGCGCAAGAAGCTCGGCGATATCGCTTGCCGACACCGTCTCATCGAGGGCGATGCCGATGTCCGCGTCAGTACCTCCGCCCCGCAGTCGCCGCAGGTTGATGCCTCGCTCGCTGGCAGCCTCGATCAGTCGATCCGCGGGCTGCGCCGCTGGCCTGACGCGCAGCGTGTCGAAGAACGAGCGGTGCACGACCGTGTGGCCCAGGCGCTCGAGCCCGGCCGCGAGCGTGCGCGCCAGTCGCCGCACCCGTTCGGCGATTGCCCGCAGTCCCTCCGGTCCGTGGTAGACGGCGTACATGCTTGCGACCACAGCGAGCAGAACCTGCGCCGTACATACGTTGCTCGTCGCCTTCTCGCGCCGGATGTGTTGCTCGCGGGTCTGCAGCGCCATGCGCAGCGCGGGGCGACCGGCGGAGTCGCGGGACACGCCAATGATGCGCCCCGGCAGCGCGCGCTTGTGGGCGTCGCGGGCCGCCAGGTAAGCGGCGTGAGGGCCGCCAAAGCCCAGGGGCACACCGAATCGCTGGGTGCTGCCGACCGCAATGTCGGCGCCCCATTCTCCGGGCGGCACGAGCAACGTGAGCGCGAGCAGATCGGCCGCTGCCACCACCAGCGCGCCAGCCGCGTGTGCGCGTGCACACAAGTCCGCATAATCGTAGACCGCGCCATCGGTCGCGGGGTACTGGACCAGCGCGCCAAACACGGTACCATCGAAGTCGAAGAGCGTGTGGTCGCCTACGACGATGTCCCAGCCCCGCGCGCGCGCGCGCGTCCGCGCCACATCAATGGTCTGCGGATGACATGCCTCGGACACGAGGAACACGCGCCGCGCGCCACTCGCCAGGACCTGGCACATGGCCATCGCCTCGGCGGCGGCCGTCGCCTCATCCAGCAGCGACGCGTTCGCGATCTCCAATGCCGTCAGGTCGATCACCATGGTCTGGAAATTCAGCAGTGCTTCCAGCCTGCCCTGCGCGATCTCCGCTTGATACGGCGTATAAGCCGTGTACCAGCCAGGATTCTCCAGGATGTTGCGTTGAATGACGGGCGGCGTGAAGCAGTCGTGGTAACCCATGCCGAGATAGGATCGGCAGACGCGGTTTTTCGTCGCGATCGCGCGGAGCTCGCCGAGGGCCTCGATTTCGGCTCGACCGTCGCCGATGTGCAGGGCTCGGCGCAACCGGATCGACTCCGGCACCGCTGCGTCCGTCAAGGCATCCAGCGAGTCGAAGCCGAGCGTGTCGAGCATTGCCGCAATCTCGCCCACGTCCGGCCCTATGTGTCTGCGCTCGAAGCTGTCCGTCGGATCCAGAAGACCGTGACTACGGTCGCTCATCGCCACTCTGTCTGCCGTGAGAGAAGCGGGGCCGCACACGCGCTCGCGGGCTGACTCCCGCGCCTATGCGTACCCCGCTGGTGTACGCCGGTTGCCCGCTTACCGCGATGAAGTCGAGTCTCTCGACATCGTCGACGGTAATGTCTGAAAGCGGTTCTCGTCCAGCCACGGATCGAACATGATTCGCGTCTGGTCATCCGTCGTGAGTGTGAAACAGGCGTGCTCGTGCCAGTGGAGTGTTGCCATTGTGACCTCCGGCCTCGCCCGCGGACCTGCGTCAGGCCTCGCCGATCTGCGCCGCGTATTCGTTGGGGCCGAGCAGTGCATCGAGCTGCGACGCGTCGCGCGCGCGGACCCGCAACATCCACCCTTCACCGTACGGATCACTATTCACCAGCGCGGGATCATCCTCGAGTGCCGCATTGACTTCCAACACATCGGCGCTCACCGGCGAATACAGGTCGCTGACCGCCTTGACCGCCTCGACCGTGCCGAACACCGCACCGCGCTCGAAGCTGTCGCCCGTCGCCGGCAGCTCGACGAAGACGATGTCGCCCAGCTCGCGTTGCGCATAGTCGGTAATGCCGACGAAGTACACGCCCTCCTCATCCGACGGCTTCAGGTATTCGTGTTCTTCGCTGTACAGAAAGTTCTGCGGGATTTGCGCCATGTCGCCTCCGTCAGAGCAACGCCGTCGGACAGCCGGGCCAGAATAGGGGCGCTCCAGGGAGGGGTCAAGCGGGTGTGCTGCGTATTTTCAGCGGCCTGGGCTGGGGCGTTCCGGGCGTCGGCCGGCGCCGGTTCTGAAGGTGGCCGAAGCGGTCACGCGGCGGTCGGAGGCGGCCGATCATCGCCCCGTGGGCGAATCTCCTTCAGCCGCGCAAGGATCTCGGTCATCCGGCGCAGCTCGCGCTCGACCTCCTCGAGCTGCTGACGCACATCCGGATTCTCGACTGCGGGGTCGGTCAGCAGCAGCTGCACCGAGCCGAGCGCCGCCGTGAGCGGATTGCTCGCGTCGTGCCGGATCTTGCGCACGAGAGCGACCATGTCGTTGTACTCGCTGGAGTCGTTCATGGTACCCGTTGCTGAAGAGGCGTGGGTGGCATCATCGCCATGCAGCTGGCTCGCATGCAAGTCCTGAGCGGGTCGCATGGCGGGGCTGCAAAATGATACGCCGCCGGAGCTGAGCCCCGGCGGCGTATCTCAAACTGCCGCAACCCGGCGCGATGCGCACCGGCGCGGACAGCTAGTCGCGATGTGAAATCGGCTTACGCGCCGATCCGGCGATCGCTTGCCCGTGCCAGGTTGCGAACAGTACTTGGACTAGACAATGGATCACCTCCTTCAGCAGGTCACGTTGGGCGTGGTCACCAGCGGGCCGAGCCCGCGGTCCGCACTCCGGTCCGCCTGGCGGTACCGGCCGCGGCCCAGCGCCTCCATCGGGCAGGCGCCGCACGAAGCTAGCAAGAATCCGCGCGCGGATCAACGGCCCCGGCCAGCCCGCCCGCCCCCCCGCCCTCCGCCGCCCGCCCCCGTTGATGGTTCATGGTTGGTGGTTGGTCGTGCCTCGCGGCCGGGCGGGCTCGCTGCCTGGCCGGCTACCACCAACCACCAACCATCAACCACCAACGGGGCTGGGTGCGGGCTGGGTGCAGGGCGGGGTGCGGGGCGAGGCCTCCGCCCTTGCCGCGCGCCCCTGACAGGTCCGACGTTACGCGCTCCAGTAGCCGGAGCAATCGTGTCGACCATTCTGCCGGAGATCCCGCGCGCGCCGCTCACCGCGCTCAATGAAGAGGAGCGCCTGTTCCGCGATACCGTGCGGCAGTTTGCCGAGGAGGTCGTTGCTCCACGTGTCTCGGCGATGGATGCGGCCGGCCAGCTCGAGCCCGACCTGATCAGGCAGCTCTTCGACATCGGCCTGATGGCGGTCGAGCTGCCGGAGCGGCACGGCGGCGCCGGCGCGTCGTTCTTCAGCTCCGTGCTGGTGGTCGAAGAGCTGTCGCGCGTCGATCCGAGCGTCGCCGTGCTGGTCGACGTGCAGAACACGCTGATCAACACCGCGATCCAGCGGTGGGGCACAGAGTCCCAGAAGCGCGCCCATTTGCCGCGCCTGGCGCGCGATACGGTTGGCTCGTATGCGCTGTCGGAGGCCGGCTCGGGCTCGGACGCCTTCGCCCTCCAGACCCGTGCCTGGCGCGAAGCCAGCCAATGGGTGTTGGCGGGCCGCAAGATGTGGATCACGAACGGCGCCGAGGCGGGGCTGTTCATCGTTTTCGCGAACGCGCAGCCGGAAAGCGACTATCGGGGCATCACGGCGTTCCTGGTGGAGCGTGACACGGATGGGCTGGCGATCGGCAAGAAGGAGGACAAGCTCGGAATCCGTGCATCGTCGACCGTGGAAGTGATCCTCGATCATTGTCGTGTGGGCGAGGGCGCCGTGCTGGGCGATGTCGGCAACGGCTACAAGATCGCGATCGAGACCCTGAACGAGGGACGGATCGGCATTGGCGCGCAGATGGTCGGGCTGGCGCAGGGCGCGCTCGACCATACGCTTCGGTACGTTCGCGAGCGTGAGCAGTTCGGGCGGCCGATCGGCGACTTCCAGGGCGTCCAGTTCCAACTCGCGCACATGCGTACCGAGCTCGAGGCCGCCCGCCTGCTCGTCTACAACGCGGCACGTTTGAAGGAGGCGGGCCAGCCCTTCCTCGTGGAGGCGGCGATGGCGAAGCTGTTCGCATCGGAGGCCGCGCAGCGCATCGCCTCCGGTTGCGTCGACCTCTTTGGTGGCTACGGCTTCACGCGCGAGTATCCTATCGAGAAGCTGTATCGGGACGCCAAGATCGGCACCATCTACGAAGGCACGACGAACATGCAGATGCAGACCATCGCCAAATACATTCTGCGCTGAGGCGGGGTCGCGGCGGTGACCGCCCGGACGCGCCCGATCATCCTGGCCGGCGTATTGCCGTAGGCAGTAACTTCTGCCGGCCGATTCATCAGCATCAAGAGGTACGCATGAGCACGACCGCACCCGAGCGGAAAGTCTCGCCGCAGACCGTCACCGAGCGCGATGCTCGTGCCGTCGCGGAGGCCGCGCGAGAGACGGAGTGGGCAAAGCCCAGCTTCGTGCGTGAGTTGTTCCTCGGCAGGCTGCGGATGGATGTGATCGATCCAATGCCGGCGCCGGACCCGCACATGGAAGCGCAGGGCCGCGCGTTTCTGGACCGCCTCGACGCGCTCCTGCGGACGGACGTCGATGTGCGCGCGATCGAACGCGAGGCGCGCATCCCACCCGAGGTGCTGAAGAAGCTCGCCGCGGTCGGCGCCTTCGGCATCAAGATCCCGCAGCAATACGGCGGTCTCGGCCTTTCACAGCGCTGGTACAACCGCGCAATCGCGCTGGTCAGCTCGCAGTGCACGGCGATGGGCGTACTCCTCTCCGCCCATCAGTCGATCGGCGTGCCGCAACCGCTGAAGATGTTCGGCACCGAGGCGCAGAAGAAGAAGTACCTGCCGCGTCTGGCGGCCGGCGAGGTCTCGGCGTTCGCGCTGACCGAGGCCGACGTCGGCTCCGACCCGGCGCGCATGGAGGCGAGCGCGGATCCGGCGCCCGACGGCAACGGTTGGATCCTGAATGGCGAGAAGCTCTGGTGTACGAACGGGCCGATCGCCGATGTGATGGTGGTCATGGCGCGGACACCGCCGAAGCCGGGCAGTAATCGGCGCGGCATCACGGCATTCATCGTGGAGACGAGCTGGGAGGGTGTCAGCACATCGAACCGGTGCACGTTCATGGGACTAAACGGCATCGAGAACGGCATCATCCGGTTCGACGATGTTCGGGTGCCGGCGGAGAACCTGCTGTGGGCGGAGGGCAAGGGGCTCAAGCTGGCCCTGATCACGCTCAATACGGGCCGCCTCACGATTCCAGCGACCTGCGCAGCGGCCGGCAAGTGGTGTCTTAAGGTGGTGCGCGAATGGAGCAATGTGCGCAAGCAGTGGGGCGCGTCGATCGGCAAGCACGACGCGATCGCTCAGAAGATCGCCTACATCGGCGGCGTGACCTTCGCCATGGACGCGATTGCCGAGGTTTCCGCCGCACTTGCCGACGCCGGCGACTTCGACATCCGCCTCGAAGCCGCAATCGCGAAGATGTTCAACTCAGAGGCGGCTTGGCGAATCGCCGACGAGACGATGCAGATCCGTGGCGGCCGCGGCTACGAGACTGCCGAGTCGCTCGAGGATCGAGGCGAGGCTCCCATTGCCGTCGAACGCGTGATGCGCGACCTGCGCATCAATCTGATCTTCGAGGGCTCGAGCGAGATCATGCGCCTCTTCATCGCGCGCGAAGCCGTCGACCCTCACCTGCAGAAGGCCGGCGCCATGGCCGATCCGGACTCGAGCGCGGCCGACAAGGCCAGGAGTCTCGTCGGCCTGAGCACACACATGGCTGGCTGGTACGGCGGCAACGTCGCTGGTTGGGGGCGCTGGCCTCGCTATGCGGATTACGGCCGACTCGCGCCGCACATCCGCTATGCCGAGCGGCACGCGCGCAAGCTCGCCCGCACGTTGGCCTATGCGATGGCACGCTTTGGCCCGGCGCTCGAGAAGCGTCAGTCGGTGCTGTTCCGCCTGGTCGACATCGGCGCCGAGTTGTTCGCGATCGCGGCCGCCTGCACCTATGCGCGACACCTGTCCAACGAGCGAGCCGGCGATCGCAGCCCCGCCCTCATGGCGGATGCATTCTGCCGCGGCGCGAGGCGTCGCATCGACCAGCTGTTCGAAGCCGTGTTCGACAACGATGACGCGCACAACTACCGCTTCGCGCAATCGGTGCTCGGCGGCGAGCACCGCTGGATCGAGAGTGGCATCGTGCCGCCGCCGGCGCCGGGCGAGCTGGCGCCACGGAACGCGGACGGCCGCGCCGAGTAAAAGTCCGTTTCCCGCCGTCTGCCGGGCTGCCCGCCACGACCGCCCGTGGCGACCGGCCCTGTGCTCATCCTGAATCGGAGCGCTGATGCGACGTTTTGCGCTGAGCGGCCTGCTGCTGCTCGCGGTCGCCGTGGGACCCGCCGCGGCCCAGGGGCCGTGGGTCGACCCGGCGCTGCGTACGCTGCTGCGACCGAGTGCGCGAAGCGCCCTTGATCGCGCCCTGAGATCGACCGGGCGCGCGGACGAAGCGCCGCCCCGGATGCTGGCCGACATCGCGACCGCGGAGCGCGATGGCGAGGCCACCGTCGCTGTATTCCTGCGGCTCCATGCTGCCGGCGACGCCGTCGAAGTGGAGGCCCTCGGTGGACGTCTCGTGGCGGCGATCGGCGACCTGGTCGCGGCCGTGGTGCCGCTGCGCTCGCTGCCCGCGCTGGTGCGCTCCGATCGCGTACGACGCGTTGAAGCGGCGCGCGTGGTCGAACCCGTCCTCGATTCCAGTACCTCTGCGATCCGGGCGGATGAAGTGCGTCAACGAGTGGGCCAGCGCTGGATCGGTTTCACGGGCGACAACGCCATCGTCGGGATCTACGATACCGGCCTGGATTTCAGTCAGCCCGACTTCCTGGACGGCGCCGGCGAGACGCGTGTGCTCGGCCTCTGGGACCAGACCGGCGCGACCGTGGATCCCCCCGAGGGCTTCACGTTCGGCAGCTATTGCAGCGCGGCGGAGGTCCAGCAGGCGGTCGAGGGGCAGCCGACATGCAGCCAGCGGGACCGCAACGGCCACGGTACGCATGTGGCCGGCACCGCGGCCGGCGACGGCTCGGCAGCGAACGCCGGCACCGTTGACTTTCGTTACGTCGGTGTTGCGCCCGAGGCGCAAATCCTGGTCGTGAAGGGCGGCGAGTTCAGCTTCTTCGAGAACAACATCGTCGCCGGTCTCCAGTGGATGAAGCAACAGGGCGAGGCGTTCGCGCGGCCGGTCGTCGCCAACCTGTCGCTGGGCGGGCAGTTCGGGCCGCATGACGGCACGCGGCTCTACGAGATCATGATCGACAGTCTCTCCGGACCCGGATTCGTCGTGGTCGCCGCCGCAGGCAACGACGGCACCAACCGCAACTCGGTGCCGCAGGTCAGCGATCAGCTCATCCATGCGATGGGTCTGCCCGTGCAGGACATGACGCGCGAGTTCACGTTCCGCGTGCCGAACTACGCGCGGCAGGACGGCAGCTGCCAGGACTTTGCAGTCTTCAATGTGTGGAGCGAGGCCGAGGATCGGCTGACCTTCACCGTGCAACGACCGGATGGCACGTCGTTGTCCGTGGCGCACGGCGATTCCGCTACGTCGGAAAGTGCCGAGGGCCTCATCTACATCGAGAACGCGCTGCAGGGCCCGCACCCCGATAATGGCGACTTCGAGGGCTACATCGAGGTAAGCGGCTGCAGCGCCAACAGCGGCTCGCCAGAACCCGGGATCTGGAAGATCCTGGTGCACGCTGACATCGCGGGCTCAGGCACGCCGTATCACATGTGGCTCTACGCCACGCAATTCGGCGGCGACGGCGCAGCCGGCCTGACCGGCTTCGACAACCGGTCGACCGTGACCTCGCCCGGCACGGCCCAGCGCGCGGTCACCGTGGGCGCCTTCGTGTCGCGGCTCTGCCTGCCCAATGCGACCACCACGGTGTGCACCACGGTCAGTCAGGACATCGGTGACGTCGCCTACTTCTCGGGCACCGGGCCGACGCGTGACGGCCGGCTCAAGCCGGAGATCGCCGCACCGGGACGACTGATCGTCTCCAGCAAATCGATCGACGCGAGCTTCCCGGCCAACGTGACCACGCCCGACGGACGGCACGTCGCGCTGCAGGGCACCAGCATGGCCGCGCCGCACGTGACCGGTGCGATCGCGCTGCTCCTCGCCCAGCAGCCGCAGTTCACCCCGGAGGATGTGAAAGGGACGCTCGCGGCCAGCGCCCGTCGTGACGCGTTCAGCGTGATCTCGACAGTGGATGGCGATCCGGGCGGCACCCCGAACTATCAGTGGGGCTACGGCAAGCTCGACGTGTACGCGCTGCTCGACGCGATCGGTGCCTTGCAGCCGCCCGCCATCCTCACGGCAGTCGTGAATCCGATCGAGCCCGCCGCAAACCTGCTCAGTCGCAGCGGCACACGCGTGCCGTTGCTGCAACTGAGTTTTGGCGCCCAGGGCTCCGCAGGGAACCCCGAGGCGATCGATCTACTGCAGGTCGGATTCGAGTATCGCGGGCCTCAGGCGGGCGGTGTATTGGTCGTGCTGCAGGATCAGAACGGCAACGGCGCCGTCGATGCCACGGACCCGGTCGTCGGCACCGCGACCGTGACACCCGCCAGCGTCGACACGATCCACGTCGATCTCGAGAACGCACGGGTTCCTGAGAACGGCTCGCTGGACCTGCTGGTCGTCATCGAGCTGGGCGGCGCTGTGCCGAACGGCGCCACCTTCCAGCTCGCCTACCTGCCGGGCGCGACCCGCAGCGCAGGGGTCGAGTCGCGGCTGCCGAACCCGATCGAGCAATCGACCTCAGCAGTGCTCTCGCAGACAGCGCGCACCACCGTGCTCCTGGAAGGCGAGGTCTTCACGCTCAGTGAGAATCCGGTTCGCAGCGGACGCGTCATCTTCAGCTTCGCCGAGCGACCCCGGCGCGCTGACATCTACACCCTGGACGGCCGTCTCGTCTCGGATCTCTTAACGCGCGCCAACGCCGCCGGCCTGCGCGCTCAGTGGGATGTCACCAACGACGCACGCGAGCCGGTCGCGGCCGGCATCTACCTGCTGGTCGTCGACGTCGCCGGGCAGATCATCACCGAAAAGCTCTTCGTCGCGCCGGCCGCCGGGCAGGAGGAATAGTCATGCGACCTCGCCGACCCGGGCTCGCCGGCTTCACTGCCGCGCTGCTCGCGCTGCCTGGCCCGAATGCGACGGCGCAAGAGGCAGGCACCACCGGCGCCATCGTGCTCGAGCTCCCCGCCGGCAGCCGCGCCACCGGACTCGCCGGCGCGTTCACCGCCGGGCATGGCGACATCGACGCCCTGTTCTACAACCCCGCCGGCGCAGCCACCCTCGAGGCCGCGGTCGGTCTGGCTTATCAGTTGTACGTGGCCGATGTCGCGATCGGCTCTGCGGCCGGTGCACTGCGCCTGCGCCGAGCCGTGGTCGGGCTGGCGATCCAGTACCTGGATGGCGGAACCGTCGATGTGATCGAGCCCGACCCCGACTTCGGCGGCGAGCGAGGCCGCGCAACCGATCTGAGCGTGTCGGCGGGTGAGACCGCGGTCCGGCTCGTGGCCGCGCTGCCGCTGCTGGCCGATCGGCTTCGGCTGGGTCTCGCCGCCGGCTATGTCGCGCGCGACATCGCCGGCGCGAACGATGGTGCACCGCTGTTCGACGCGGGTGCTCAGTACGACGTCGGGCCCATCACGCTCGGGACTGCACTGCGCAACCTGGGCGGTGATTTGAACGCTGATACCAGCCGCGCCGTGGCGATGCCCGCCGAGGCTCGGCTCGGCGCGAGCAGCCGCCTCGCGGTCAGCGCACGCCTCGCCGCGACCGTCGGCGCCGATCTGCTGACTCGGCTGGAAGGGTCCGGCAGCGCCCTCCGGCTCGGCGCCGAGCTGGCGCTCACGCCGAGCGCACACCGGCCGCTGACCGCGCTCGCCCGCGCCGGCTACTCCACCGCTGCCGGTTCCGGCGGCCTGGGCGGCAACCTGCACGTCGGCGCCGGCCTCGGCCTGGGCGTATGGGCCATCGACTACACCTGGCAGAACCTCGACTATTTCGGCAGCATCCACCGCTTCGGGCTCCGCTGGCAGCGCGCAGCCTCAGCACTCAGGTAAGCGGATGGCGTCGCCCGTCGCTCACCTCCCGAATCCATGCGCGGTACTCGATCGCGGCTGCCAGCGCGGCCTCGATGCTCCGCACCACTTCCAACTCGCTGACTTCGCGCCTGGCTCGCCGCACGAGCTCGCGATCCAACGCGAATGTGCACGGCTCCCGCACGACCGCATGCTCGCGTGACGCCTGTCCGTATTCGACCATCCCGAGCCCCGTTCCCGCGTGTATGGCCGAATCTGCTGAGCTCGACGGGGCAAGCGAATAGCATCACCGGCCATTATATTCGCCGGCATGGATGGCCCTTCGCCCAAGCGGTTGATCGTCGTCGGCGACCGTATCCTCGTCGCGCCCGAGGAGGGAGAGGAGCGCAGCCGGGTCGGGCTGTATCTACCGCCGACGGCCGTCGACAATCAGGCCGTCCAGGCCGGCACCGTCGTCGCCTGCGGTCCCGGCACTCCGGTGTCGCCGCCGACCGAGCTGAGCGAAGAGCCCTGGAAGATTACCGGCGGCGAGGCTCGCTTCCTGCCCGTACAGGCGCAGGTCGGGGACTACACTCTGTTCTTCCGCCGCGCCGCCGTCGAGATCACCTTCGAGGGCACGAAGTACCTGGTCGTTCCGCAGGCAGCGATCCTCGTGCTCGTGCGTGAGAAGACGCCCGAGGAGGACCGCTGGTGACCAGGGCACTCCGCGCCGCATCGCGGGTAGCAGTCCCCGTCCGATGGGTTCGATCGGCCCCTTGCGGGGCCGTTTTTTTCGCCGCTCGATCATGCTCGACAACACTGGCTACCTGATCCGTGCGACCGCCCGCGACGGCCGCGTCCGCGCCTTCGCGATCGACTCCACTGCGCTCACCGCCGAGCTGCAGCGCCGCAACGGCGCCGAGCCCGCGGCCGCAGCAGCGCTCGGTCGCGCCGCTACCGGCGCCGTGCTCCTCGCCTCGACCCTCAAGGGTGTCGGCCATTCGCTGACACTGCGCGTCAATGGCGGCGGGCCCGGCGGCGTCATCCTGACCACGGCCAACGCCGCCGGTGAGGTGCGCGGCCTCATCGCCAATCCGAGGCCCGACGTCGAGCAGGTCCGGCCCGACGGCAAGCTCAACGTATCCGGCGTCGTCGGCTCCGCCGGCAAGCTTAGTGTCGTACGCGATCTCGGTATGCGGCAGCCCTACGCCAGTGCCGTCGAGCTGATCTCCGGTGAGATCGGCGACGACCTCGCCTATTATCTGCTGCAAAGCGAGCAGGTGCCGGCCGCCGTCGGCATCGGCGTCTTCGTGCGCGTCGACGGCTCCGTCGAGGCCGCCGGCGGTTACATGGTCCAGCTCATGCCCGGCCTCGCCGATGATGAGATCGCCTCCATCGAGGACCGCGTCCGCTCACTGCCTCACCCCACCGCCATGCTCCGCCAGGGCGACACCCCCGAGCGCATCCTCGACCGCATCTTTCCCGAGGGTGTCGAGCTGCTCGGCCGCACGAATGTTCGATTCCACTGTCCGTGCAGTCGCGAGCGAGCCGAACGCGCCCTCATCGCACTCGGCCGCGACGAGCTCGTCCGCATTGCCGACGACACCGCCCAGCGTGGGCACACCGACCTCACCTGCGAGTTCTGTGCGGCCGCCTACCGCTTCAGCCCCGCCGACGTCCGCGGCCTGCTCGCCGCCGCGGCCTGACGCCGGCCTGATCGCCTCAAGCTGTTCTGCCGCAGTCGCTTACGGCGCGCGTCCCAAACTGATGTAGTGCCCGCCCTTGCGGCCAGCGCCGCCGCAGGCGACCTTGGGGGTGTCCTCCCCGGACAACTCTTCGATAACAATGCGGCTGTTCAAACGTACGTCAGTGCATGACGGCCCCCCTCGTATTTCCGTGCTCCACGATCTGGAGCGGCGGATCAAGCGCATTCTGGTGGTTCCGCTCGCGGCCCCGTTTCTGTTGCTGACGGGGTTCAGCCTGGGCGAGGTCACGACGCACTATCTCGAGCTGCCTGATCACACGCCGGTGCGTAGCGGCACGCACGTGCCGCGGATGCATCTGGATCTGCTCGGCAGGTTCATGTCGCGGCTGCACAACGACGGTGCGGAGACGGCGGATTATGTGAAGCTCTATCACGACCATGTGAAGCCGGTCGAGCATTCGCTGCGTATCCGCGGCGTGCCGAACGAGACGGCACGGCGCGTGGCCTGGCCGCTGGTGGAGCAGGCGCAGACGCGGGCGCTGGATCCGGCGACGGTGCTCGCCGTGCTGTTGATCGAGAGCCGCGGCCAGCCGAGGGCGACGAGCCCGGTCGGTGCGCGCGGGCTGATGCAGGTGATGCCGATGCATTCGGGCCGCTGGGTCGGTTGCGGGCGCAATCTGTACGATATCGAAGACAATCTGTGCTACGGCACGAGTATCCTCTCGTGGTACCTGCGGCGGTACGGCGATGAGCGGCGTGCGCTGCTGGGTTACAACGGCTGCGTGCGCGGTACGTTCACCAAGGATTGCTTCCTGTACCCCGACAAGGTGGCCACGCAGCGTCGCCAGATCCTGGCGGAGTGGCAGCGGTTGGAACTGGACGGCCGCGCACCGGGAATGGCGGCATCGCCGTAGAGCGGTTCAGGCGTCGCCGCCGTAAGCGTCGAGCAGCGCTGCGGCGGCGTGCGTCCCTTTCTCGAGGTTCTCCACACTGATCCACTCGTCGGGCGCGTGCGCGTTCTCGCCCGGCAGCCCGAAGCCCATGAGCAGCACGGGTGCGTTCAGCACCTGCTCGAATTCGGGCACGATCGGGATCGATCCACCCTCACCGGCGAAGACGACGCTGCGACCGAAGGCCTGCTCGAGTGCGCGCTGCGCGGCCTCGTAGAGTCTGCCTTCGAATCTGGCCTTCCACGGTCGTCCGCGGTGCAGGTCGCGCAGCTCGACGCGTGCGCCGTCGGGCGCGACGCGCCGAACGTGCGCGTCGAAGAGGCGGAAGATCTCTGCGGGGTCCTGATCCGGCACGAGGCGGCAGCTGATCTTGGCCATAGCCGAGGCCGGCAGCACGGTCTTCGAGCCCTCGCCCGTGTAACCTGACAGCAGCCCGTTGACCTCGAGGGTCGGGCGAACCCAGAGCCGCTCAGGGGTCGAGAAGCCGCGTTCTCCGACCGGCTTTGCCGCGCCGGTCTCGGCGATGAAGGACGCCTCGTCGAACGGCACGCGCGCGATCTCTTCGCGGAACTCCGGCGCCTCAGCGACCCGGTCGTAGAAGCCCGGCACGGTCACTCGCCAGTCGCCGTCGTGGCAGCTCGCGATGATGCGGGCGAGCGCGGTGGCCGGGTTCAACACGGCGCCGCCATAGCTGCCGGAGTGCAGGTCCTGCGCGGGGCCGTGTACGTGCATCTCGAAGTAGGCGAGGCCGCGCAGTGACGCGCCGATGGTGGGCACGCCGGGCGCCACCATCGTGGTATCGGAGATCACGATGCCGTCGCAGGCGAGACGCTCGCGCTGGCGCGTGACGAACGGCATCAGGTGCTCGCTGCCGACCTCCTCCTCGCCTTCGATCACGAGCACGATGTTGAGCGGCAGCGCGCCGCGCGTGCGCAGGTGCGCCTCGATCGCCTTGAGGTGCACCCAGAGCTGGCCCTTGTCGTCGACGGAGCCACGCGCGTAGATGCGGCCGTCGCGCAGCGTCGGCTCGAACGGCGGCGAGCTCCACAGCTCCAGTGGCTCGGCGGGCTGGACGTCATAGTGCCCGTAGATGAGCAGCGTCTGCGCGCCCTTGCCGGCGCCGCGCCATTCGCCGATCACGATTGGATGGCCCGCGGTGTCCTCGACGGACGCATCGAGGCCCAGCGAGCGGATGTGCTCGGTGATCCATTCAGCGGTGCGGCGGACATCCTGCCGGTGCTCGCTCTTGGCGCTGACACTCGGGATGCGCAGCAGTTCGAACAGCTCGTTTCGGAAGCGCTCGCGTTGCGTGTCGATGTAGGTATGGACGTCGCTCACGGCTCGCTCTCCGCGCCGCTCATCGCTGATTGCTCGGCCGGCCGCTGCCGACTGCCTGGAGCAGCTCATCCGCCAGCGCGTCGGCGTCGTAGATCGCGCGCAGCCCCTCAATGATGCCGGCCGAGTGCACGCCGACCGTGCGGCCCGCACCGCCGCCAAAGAGGAACTCGTGAGGGAGTCCCTCGAGGTTGCTGTCGAAGGCGATCCCCACGATGCGACCCTCGCGGTCGACCATGGCGCTGCCGCTGCTGCCGCCGCTGATGTCGTTGGTCGTCACGAAATTGAGCGGCGTATCCTGATCGAGATCATTTCTGTGTTCCGCAAACCGCTCGGGGACGCGATACGGTCCGTCGTTGCCGAACCGATCCGCCCGTTCGTAGAGCCCGGCAAAGGTCGTGTACGGCGGGATCTCCTCGCCTGTGGCATCGGTGTAGCCGAGCATCACGCCGTCGGAGATGCGTAGCGTGAGCGTCGCTTCGGGCGGCAGCTGCTCGCCGAATGCGGCGAAGAGCGCGTTGCCGAGCCGTTCCTCTTGCGCGGCCTCGGCCGCCTCGAGCTGTTGCCACTCGGTCTCGAGCGGCTGGTGGGTCTCGAGCATCAGCAGAGCGAGTTGCACCAGTGGATCTCCCGATGCGTTCACGCCCGTTGGGCCGGCGGCGATCAGCCTGCGGCGGAACTCGGTGTCGCCGATCTGGGTGTCGCGGACCAGCCTGCGCGCAGCCTGCTCTGGCGACTCGCCGGCCCGAAACGCGCGCTGCAGCAGTGGATCATCCGGCGGCAGCCACTCGCGCGCGAACTCGAGCTGGTTGGTGAGCAGCTGCACGCTGACGTCGGCGTTCGTGGGCAGCGGCGCCTGCAAACGCTGCTCGAACTGCGCCCGGTTCGCGCGGAATTCCTCATCCTGCTCGGCCTCGGGCTTGGCGCTTTCCTGTACGTACTGCACGAGCATGCCAGCGAGCGTCAGGTGCGGGGCGGCAAAGCCGCTGAACTGCGGATTGCTCGCGTTGAGCCGCGGGCCGATCGCCAGCTTGCGAGCCTGGACCCGGGCAATCCGATCCCAGACGTCACCGAAGGCCTGGCGCGTCTCCGGATCACCGGAGATCCGCTGCTGAAAGTCCCGTTCCCAGCTGATCTTGCGGCCCACCATTGTCGTGTCTCGCAGGCCCGCGAGCTGACCGCGGAACGCCTTGAGGCTGTTCTCCACGCTGAACAGGTCCTCGCGCACGGCACGCTCGGCCTCCGGGCCCTGCTCTGCTATGCGATTCAGGAACGCGAGCTGCTTCTCCAGGAACCAGACCAGGAACGGGTGGCGGAAGCGCTCCTCGTACAGCACCTGCGCCACCGTAGCCAGGCGGCTGGTCGAGCCGGGGTTGCCGATGGTGAGGACCAGGTCGCCCTCGTCGGCGCCCTCCGGATTCCACTCCAGATAGTCATCCGGGCTCAGCGGTGTCGTACCGTCTTCTTCGTAGGCCCGAACGAATGCGACGTCGTAGGCGTAGCGCGGGTACGTGAAGTTGTCGGGGTCGCCACCGAAGAAGCCGGCCTGCAGCTCCGGCGCGAACACGAGTTTGACCGTGGGATACCGCCGGTACCGGTAGAGCTGATATTGCCCGCCGCGGAACAGGACCACGACCTGGCAGGTGGTCGCCGTCTGCGACTCGCACTCGTCTTCGATCGCGGCGCTGGCTCCTGCCCGGGCAGCTTGCGCTTCGTCCTCGCTGCTGCCGGCGGGTACGGCAGCGCGCACGCGCTGCGTCACATCCTCGACGCCGACGAGCTGGTCCAGCCACAGACCCTCGCACAGGGGTTCCTCCTCGCGCGTCGGCGCGTAGAAGCCGGTCTCGACGTAGTCCTGCTCCTCGGTCGAGACCGACTCCACGCATTCCCTGGCGCAGTGATGGTTGGTCATCACCAGGCCCTCCGGCGAGACGAACGACGCCGTACAGTAGTCCGCGAAGCGGAGCGCGGACAGCCGAAGGTGCTCGAGGAACTCGGCGTCGGGCCGGAAGTCGTAGCTGTCCGCCCAGTACTCGAGCGGCGGATTCTCGACCGTCCACATGGTTCCCAGCTCGGTCCCGAGCACCTCACTGCGATCGGCCACGCGCAGCGCCGCGGCGGAAGGTTCGAGCGGCTCCGGCTCGGTGGC
>JBOHRE010000044.1:0-26785 GCA_050732635.1 Longimicrobiales bacterium
CCGCCGAGCAGGCCGCGTGGCGGACGACGGCGCAGCAGCACGCGGCCAGCGGCATCGCGGACCAGTGCAGTGCCGATGCGCCGCTCGGGTACCGGCGCGGCGGCGCGGCGTGCCGGGCGCTGGAGCTGGGAGCCGCGCGTGCGGGCCAGACACCGCGACGCGAGCGGACAGGCCGCGCACGCGGGCGAGCGAGGCGTGCAGACAGTGGCGCCGAGCTCCATGAGCGCCTGGTTGAACTCGCCGGGGCGCTCGGCGTCGATCAGCAACCCGGCGAGCTGCCGGAGCCGACGCCCCGAGGGTATTGCGAGATCGAAGAGTCGGGCGAGGACGCGGCGGGCGTTGCCGTCGATGGCGGGCGTAGCGACGCCGAACGCGATGCTGGCGACCGCCGCGGCGGTGTAGGCCCCGATGCCCGGCAGGACACGCAGCGCTTCCGGCCGGCCGGGCAGTGCGCCGCCGAAGCGGTCGCGGACCAGGATCGCGGCGTGGCGCAGGTGGCGGGCCCGGCTGTAGTAGCCGAGCCCTTCCCACGCCTTCAGCACCTCGGCCTCGCTGGCATCGGCGAGCGCCCGCAGGTCGGGAAAGCGCCGGAGCCAGCGCTCGTAATACGGCGCCGCCACGTCGACGCGGGTCTGCTGCAGCATGACCTCGGAGACCCAGATGCGGTACGGGTCCCGCGTGGCGCGCCACGGCAGGTCGCGGTGGTGAGCCTCGTACCACGCCAGCAGCGCGACGCGCAGCTCGAGCGCACGTTCACCGGTGAGCTGCAGCTCAGGGACTGCCAAGCGCATCACGCGAGCCGCACGGGCATGTGTCACAATGCGTGCCGTTGGTGACGTTTTATTTCACGGCGCTCCCCTGCGGAGGATCGACAATGCGCGTGGATCGGTGGGCCCCGAAACGCGGCTTGCTCATCATGGTCGGGGTCGCAGCACTCGTGTCGTGCTCGAGCCGAAGCGGCCCTCCAGATGATGGCCTGGAGCCCGGCGGTCTGGTCATCACGCGTGAGGAGATCGATGCCTCCGGCGCGCGCGACGCCTTCGAGGTCGTGGAGCGCACGATTACGCACCTGCAGATTCAGCGTACGCGGGGGGGCGTTCCGCCGCGCGTGACGCACCGCGGGATCGACACCTTCAATCTGAGCCCGCAGATCCTGGTCGTCGTCGATGGCAGTCGTGTGCGCTCCGTGGTCGGTGACCTGCGCGCGATCCCGGCGGAAAGCATCGAGTTCATCCAGATCCTATCGGATCGGGAGGCGACGCTCAGGTTCGGCTCCGATGGCGGCAACGGCGTCATCGTGGTCCGCACGACTGCGCATTAGGCGATCGCGGCCAGCCCTACCCCGTCCTCACGAGGATCGCGCCATCACCGTGATCCGTACCGAAGCGAAGCGTCGCCTGCCGCGAGTCGAGGAACCGGATCTCGCTGACGTTGCGCACCGAAATCGCGCGTAAGGTGGCAACGCCGCCCTCCAGCACGCCGTCCACGTAAACCCGAATCCCCTCCGGGCGTCCGCCCCCGAAGGAATCGACGCCGCGCTGGCGTAACCACATCGGCCGTAGCCGCTGCAACGCCTCGAAGGCATTCAGGTTGTCGATGTCTGCAAGCTGCGACTCGCTCAGGACGTCCGCCCCGGACGACGCCGCGCTATCGGAACCTCCGCGACCCGACGAGGCGCAAGCCGCCAGCGCAAGCACGACCAGGCTGAGGCGAATACCGGACGGCGCATCTTTCATGACCATGGCGCAACTCCCTCGATGTTGGCGGTCCGTTCACGTGTGTTAGCACCCGATTCGCCGGCTCGCAATTGTCGAACTCGTCTCACCGCCGAAAATGCCTCAGGTGTAAGAAAAGTCGGCGCTCATGCGTTTCAGTAGTCCAAGAGCCGCGCCACGGCGGCCTTGCGGGTCAACGCCTCCCCATTCACGGGCGCTCGCGGCCGTGGTCCGCCTGTGCACTGCCCGCCCGCGGCGTTTTGTCGGACTGGCGCTGGGACACTCGAGCGATTGCTCGAGCGCTGCTTGATAGCCGAAGCATCAGGCAGCCACCCCCTCACTATCGAGAGGACGCATGAACGCGCTTCGTACCATACTCCTGACCGGGCTCCTGGCGCTTGCCGGCGCGGGCGCCACCTTCGGCGCTGCAACCGCGCAGGAAGGCAACATCACCGGACAGGTAACCGACGCCGCGACGGGCGCGCCGCTGGTCGGCGTGCAGGTGGTCGTGGTCGGCACCAACATCGGCAGCCTGACCGACCAGAATGGCCGGTATCTGCTGCTGAGAGTGCCCACCGGGTCGCGCCAGGTGCAAGCGATCCTGATCGGCTACGCGCTGGCGACCCAGCCCGTTACGGTCACGACCGGTGAGGCGGCGACCGCGAACTTCCGGTTGAGCCAATCGGCGGTGGATCTCGAGGCGATCATCGTGAGTGGGGCCACGGGGCGCGAGCAGCGCGCGCGTGAGCTCGGCTCGAAGGTGGCGAACATCGACGTCGAGAACCTGAATCCCGCGCCGATCACGACGCTCGCCGACGTGCTGGGCGCGCGCGCCAGTGGCGTCACCATGCAGGACGTGAACGGCACGACGGGCACGTCGCAGCGCATCCGCATTCGCGGAGCCAATAGCGTGTCGCTCTCGAACGAGCCGCTCATCTACGTGGACGGCATTCAGATCTCGGCTGGCTTCACGGGTTTCGGTGTTGGCGGACAGAGGGCGAGCCAGCTGAACGACGTCAATCCGAACGACATCGAGAGCATCGAGATCGTGAAGGGTCCGGCCGCCTCGGCGCTCTATGGCACCGCCGCGGCAAACGGCGTGATCCTGATCCAGACCAAACGCGGACGGCCCGGCAACACGCAGTGGAGCTTCTACGCGGAAACGGGCGAGGTCGAGGATGTGACGGACTACCCGCTGAACGTGGCCAGCTTCCAGGCCAACGATGCCTCCCAGCCGCTGTTCCGGGACTCCGATGGCCGGTTCAACACGGCCGCGTACCGCTATTGCTCGAACATCGAGGCGGCAAACGGGGTCTGCCGCCAGGACGGGACCTTCTCGTTCAACACGCTCGAGGACCCGCGCACGACGGTCTTCTCGCAGGGTACGCGGCAGCGCTACGGCGCGAGCGTACGCGGCGGCACGGAGCAGGTGCGCTTCTTCGTTTCGGGCCAGTGGGAAGACGAGATCGGCGTCATCCACTACAACACGCAGGACAAGCTGAACTTCCGGGCGAACCTGGACGCGGCGCTCAGCGAGCAGGCCGACCTGTCCGTCTCGTTTGGCTATACGGACGGCAATCTGGGGCTGAACAACAACGACAACAGCATCTTCAGCCCGATCCTGAACGGGCTGGTCGGTGAGGCGAACTTCATTCCGCCATCGGAGACGCGGCCGGATGAGGTCAACGATGCCAACTACGGCTTCGGCTTCAATATGACGGAGCTCGAGAACCTGGTCATCTTCCAGGATGTCGACCGCTATACGACGAGCGCGAACCTGCGCTACCGGCCGACGCCGTGGCTCACGGTGAACGGCAATGGCGGCCTGGACCTCGGCTCGCGGCACGACTTCGAGACGTTGCAGCCCGGTGAGCTGCCGATCGCGGTCTCGTTCGCGAACGGATTCCGCGCCTCGACGCGCACGTCGGACTACCTGTACTCCGGGCTGCTGTCGGCCGTGTCCAGCTTCCAGCTCACCGACCAGCTGCTGTCGACGACGACCCTCGGCGGCAGCTACAGCAAGGATCACAGCACGAGCACCGAATGCTTCGGCTCCTCGCTCGTACCGGGCACCTCCTCGTGCGGCACGACCGCGGCGCTGTTCGATATCGACGAGGACTTCTTCGAGGTCCGCACGGTTGGCGGCTACCTGCAGCAGGAGCTCGGCTGGCGGGACCGCGTGTTCCTGGCGGGCGGCATTCGCGGCGATGACAACAGCGCATTCGGCGCCGATTTCGGTTTCGTCTGGTATCCCTCGCTCAGCGCTTCGTGGGTCATCGGCGAGGAGGACTGGTTCCCGACGACCGAGTGGTTCAACACGCTGCGGCTGCGCAGCGCCTGGGGCGTGTCGGGCCTGCGGCCCGGCTTCCGCGATGCGGTCACACTGTTCGCGCCGATCACCGTCGCATCGGAGGAAGGGGACGTGCCCGGCGTGACCCTCAGCAGCACGGGGAACGTCACGCTCGAGCCCGAGAAGACGACGGAATGGGAGATCGGCTTCGACGCCGGCTTCCTTCGCGACCGCATCGGTATCGACTTCACCTACTACAACAAGCGTTCGGAGGATGCGTTGATCGAGCGGCGGCTGCCGGGATCGCTCGGCCTGACCACGACGTTCTGGGACAACCTGGGTAGCATCCGCAACTCCGGCACCGAGCTGTCGCTGAGGGTCACGGCGCTGGACCTGGAGAACGTCGGCCTCAGCTTCCAGCTCGCCAACTCGACGCTGGAGAACGAGGTCGAGGAGCTGGGTGTAGGGGTCGAGCCGATCATTCTCAACCGCGGTTTGCAGCGGCACGACGAGGGCTTCTCGGCCGGCGGCTTCTGGCAGAAGGAATTGGAGTGGAACGATGCGGATGGCAACGGGCTGCTGAGCATTGATGAGGTCTCGGTCGGTGACGAGGACGTGTTCCTGGGACCGTCGCTGCCGAAGTGGCAGCGCTCGCTGCAGGCGAACCTGCGGCTGCTCGACTGGATCAATCTCTCGTCACTGGTCGAGGGACGCGGCGGGAATCTTACGGGCAACTTCTCCGAGTCGTTCCGTTGCGGGTTCCGCAGCACGCGCGGCTGCCCCGCGGTGGCCGATCCAAACGCGCCACTGGAGCTGCAGGCGCGGCACATCGCCAACCGCTACCACGGCTCGGCCATTGGCTACGTCGAGGAGGCGGACTTTTACAAGTGGCGGGAGGTGTCGGTCACGCTTGACGTGCCGGCGCGCTACGCGCAGCGATTCAGCCGCCTGCAGGGACTGCGGCTGACTGCGGCGGGGCGCAACTTGGCGACCTGGACGGACTACACCGGACTCGATCCTGAGACAGTCGAAGCCGCCGGCTCGAACTTCAACCAGAGCGAGTTCAACACGCAGCCACCGGTGCGGTACCTGATGCTCCGGCTCGACTACAACTTCTGACGAGGCGAGACTGCAATGAACAGGAGCATGCAAAGGCCTCGCCGCGGGAAGCGAGCGGGCGTAATCGTGGGGGTGGCCGCGTTGGCACTCACCGGGTGTGACCTCGACAGTCTGCTTGAGGTGGATGATCCGGACACCGTGAACCCCGCCACCCTGGAGGACCCGGCGGTGCTGGATGTCGTGATCGCGGGCGCCAAGGGTGATTTCACGCTGGGCTACGACGGTACCGGCGTTGGCGACAGGTTCATCGCGGTGGTGGCGGCGATGAGCGACGAAGTTTTCTCATCGGGCACGTTCCCGACGCGGACCGCGACGGACCGGCGGGATCAGTTCGAGCCCGCCAATGGCAATACCTCCGACGCGGCGTACGTCGATCTGCAGCAGGCCCGGCGTGCGTTGAAGGACGCCGCGGCCCGAGTCGCGGAGGTACGCGGCACGGACGACCCGGCGTACCCGGAGCTGCGAACACTGGAAGGGTTTACTTATGTCGCGCTGGGCGAGGGATACTGCAGCCCGATCCCGTTCAGCAATGTCGAGGGCGGTGAGTTCGTTTTTGGCGAGCCAATCCCGCTCGAGCAGGTCTTCGGTGAAGGCATCGCGCGCTTCGATGATGCGCTTTCGGCGGATGCCGCGTACCACCCGGCCGCGATCGGCAAGGGTCGAGCGTTGTTGAACCTGGGCCGGTTCGCGGAAGCTGCCACGGCGGTCAGCGCGGTGCCGACATCGTTCAACTACTTCATCCACCATTCGGTGTCGGGGGCAACGAACCCGATCTACTCGCTGCAGGGCAATGGACGGTTCTCGGTGTCGGACAGGGAAGGTACGAACGGGCAGCCCTTCCGTTCGGCTGACGACCCGCGGGCGCCGTGGTTCCGCGACCCCAACCAGCCGAATGGCTTCGACCAGGCGTACGCGCTGTTCAAGAGCCTGAAGTACACGGATTTCACGGATCCCGTAGTACTGGCCAGCGGTGTCGAGGCTCGTCTGATCGAGGCGGAGGCGGCGCTGCAGGCCGGCGACGCGGCGACGTGGCTGTCGATCTTGAACGCGCTGCGTGCGGATGTGGCCGCGATCATGAATGCACAGGTGGCGAGCTACCCAGTCGCTGATCCGGTGTTGGCGCCGCTCGTCGATCCCGGCACCACGGCCGGGCGCCGGGACATCATGTTCAGTGAGCGGGCGTTCTGGCTTTACCTGACCGGTCACCGCCTCGGCGACCTGCGTCGGCTGATGAGGCAGTATGGCCTGACCGACGACGAAGCGTTTCCGACCGGCGATTACCACAAGGGCGGGACGTTCGGGGATGATGTGGCATTCCCGCTCGACTTCGACGAGCAGAACAACGAGAACTACTCGCACGACCTGTGTGATGTGACGTCGGCGGGTTGAGCCGGTCAGGTTGAAGGAGGGGTACAGCGGGGGCGCCGGTTGCGGCGCCCCCGCTGCTCTTTCGAGGTGGCGCTGCAGCCGAGCCGAGGCCTACCTTTCAGGGTGCGGGCATTGTGTTGGCCCGGAAATGGCCGCTGGGCGAGAGCAGGAGGTGCAGATGCGATTCACGACGTACACGAAGTACAAGGGCGGCCTGCTGGACGCGCTCAACCTGCAGGATCTGCTCGACCGGCTCGCCGATTTCCTGCTGCAGAGCGGCTTCTCCGGTGGACCGCACTACCATCCGTGGTGGGGGTGGAGCGGCGACGAAGACGAGCGCTCGCTGGACTCGCTGAAGGAGGCGCTGCTCCAGGCGCTGATCGAGAGCGGCCAGCTCACGCCGGAGATGCTCGAGCAGTTGCGCGGCGAGGGCGAGGGCGACGAGAGCGTGCGCCAGCAAATCGCGCAACTGCTGGACGACCTGGTGCAGCGGCTGGTCGAGGAGGGCTACCTCAACACCAGCGCGCCGCCGCAGCTGCCGGCTTCCCACGAGGCGGTCGGCGGCGGCAAGATCGATGAGGGCAAGCAGGCGGCGCAGCAGGTGCAGTTCGAGCTGACGCAGAAGGGGCTGGACTTTCTCGGTTACCGTGCACTGCGACACCTGCTTGCCGGCCTCGGGCAGGCCTCCTACGGCAGTCACGACACCAGCCGACTGGCCACGGGCATCGAGGCCGAGGCCGCGTCACGGCCGTATCAGTTCGGCGACACACTGAACCTCGACATTCCGGCCACGCTGTCGAACGCGCTGAAACGCGAGGGCCTCGGTGTGCCGTTGAGGCTGGACTATCCGGACCTGATGGTGCACCAGGCGGAGTACCGCAGCTCGTGCGCGACGGTGCTGATGCTCGACGTCTCGCATTCCATGATCCTGTACGGCGAGGACCGGTTCACGCCGGCCAAGAAGGTGGCGCTGGCGTTGTCGCACCTCATCCGGACGCAGTTCCCCGGCGACTCGCTGCGCGTCGTCACCTTCGGCGACCGCGCCGAGGAGATCCCGATCGGCGAGCTGGCGCGCGCGCAGGTCGGCCCGTTCCACACGAACACGGCCGAGGGCCTGAAGATCGCGCGGCGCGTGCTGCTCGCGCAGAAGAAGGACATGCGGCAGATCGTCATGATCACGGATGGCAAGCCATCGGCGATCACGCTCTCGGACGGGCGCGTCTACAAGAACCCCGCCGGTCTCGACCCCCGCGTGCTACGCGAGACCTTCCGCGAGGTATCGGCGTGCCGGCGCGCGGGCATCCCGATCAACACGTTCATGCTCGCCCGCGACCCGGCGCTGGTCGGCTTCATCGGCAAGGTCTGCGAAATCTCGCGCGGACGGGCCTACTTCACCACGACCATGACGCTCGGCCAGTACATCATGCGCGACTTCATGCGCAAGCGGACGAAGCGGGTTCGATAGAGGCGCGGCGTCGGGATTCGCGCAGGTGTTGGTTCCTTGAGGCGTGCCGCCAATTTTAGACCACCGAGCCGTCCAGCCGCCGGTCGGCCACTGGCTTCAGCACCGGTCGCCCCTGCGGGCACGACCTGCGATCCTAACGCAGAACGCCGGGGCGAGCAGCCGCTGCCGCCCCGCGCGTTTCTGCGGTGTTCCGGATAATCGATCACGCTGTGGACCGGCCCCGAGGAGGGCCGCGGCTGAACAGCGGCCCCGGAGCGGCCGCCGCCGCGCACCCCTCGAGCGGTCTTGACATCGCGTAGACGCGAGCCCTATCTATGCCGCGCGGCATGGCGCGCCGCCGTTTTGCGCCACTTTCCAGCCGAACAGTGTCGCCTGCCATACCCGGGTGTCACGGGGCGCCGGCTCCGAACGTTCTTATTGATGGATTGAGGCGCGTTTTCGGGCGCCCGATTTCATATACAAGTGACGTCGTACAGGCAGAGCCGCGCTTGCCCATGCGATTGGGCGGCGCTTTTCGGGCTTTCGAGCCCCTCTGGAAACACCCTCTTCGACCCTCATGCGTGGAGGAGTGACATGGAGTATCGTATGCCTCGCTGCCTCGCGGCCACCCTGGCCGCGGCGGCAACGTCCGCGCTGCTGGCCGCGGCGGCTCAGGCGCAGGAATCCGGCCGCATTACGGGCCGCGTTGTGGACGCGGCAAACAACCGCCCGCTCGCGGGCGTGCAGGTCTTCATTCCACCAACCGGCATCGGCGGCCTGAGCGACGAGAGCGGCCGGTTCTTGCTGCTGCAAGTGCCGCCGGGGCCCCAGACCGTGACTGCGCAGATCATCGGGTATCGCCAGGCCGAGCAGCAGGTGACGGTCACGTCCGGCGAGGTGGTCTCGATCGAGCTCCGCCTGACCCAAACGGCGATCGACCTCGATGAGATCGTCGTCACCGGCGCCGGGGTCGCCACAGCGAAGCGCAAGCTCGGCAACACGATCTCGACAATCGATGCGAGTGACCTCGAGAACGCGCCGATCACAGACTTCTCTCAGATCCTGCAAGGCCGCGAGCCGGGCGTGCTGTCGCTACCCGCAAGCGGCTACACCGGTGCGGGGACGCAGATCCGGATCCGCGGGTCGTCCAGCCTTTCGCAGCTGAACGAGCCGATCATCTACGTCGATGGGATCCGTGTCGACAACTCCGGCGGCAACATGATGGGCGGGACACAGGCCGATGCGTCTCGATTGGATGACATCCCACCGGAATCCATCGAGCGCGTCGAGATCCTCAAGGGCGCGGCGGCCGCGACCTTGTACGGCACCGAGGCATCCAACGGTGTGATTCAGATCTTCACCAAGAAGGGGCGCTCCGGTGCGCCGCGGTTCACGTTCCAGACCGACATTTCCGCGGTCAGCATGCCCACGGATCGGATGCTTCCGCTCGCCGATTTCGCGCGCTCGCAAGCCGACATCGACCGGATTCGTGAACGCTGGGGCCGGACTGTCCAGCTCTACGAGGTGTTCCAGGAGGACCTGGCGCCCGAGTTCTTCGAGACCGGCTTGCAGCAGGCCTATGGCCTGTCGGTCAGCGGCGGCGGCGATCTGATCACGTACTATGCGTCGGGGCGGTATCAGACCGAGAATGGGCCGCTCGGGTTCGACAAATTCTTCGACCCGGTGCCCGGCTTCGAGCCCGCGCAGGACGAGGTGCAGCGGGTGCAGACGACCGCGAATCTGTCCATCACGCCGCACGAGAAGGTGCGGATCGGAATCAATACGTTGTATACGGAGCTGGATCAGGAGTCTCCCGACAACGCGAACAACATCTACGCCCTGTACACGCTGTCGATGTTTGGGCAGCCCAGGCTCGCGACGGCGTCGAACCTGCTGGGCAGCCCGGCGTTTGCAACCAGCCGGGAGAGCCAGTACCAGGTCAACGGCAACAACACGAAGCACTTCGCGGGCAGCGCGAACGTCAACTACTCGCCGATAGCGTCGCTGAGGCTCGATGGCACGTTCGGTGTCGATTTCGTCAGTGAAGCGGGCGTCAGGATGCGGCCGTTCAACTGGAACGTGGACGGCTTCACGTCCTCGACGCCGGAGGGCAGCCGCACGGTGGACGAGATCCGCAATCACATTCTGACCGCGGATGCCAAAGCGGCCTGGGACGCGCGACTCGGGGAGTCCGTCTCGAACACGTTCCTGGCAGGCGTACAGGGCTTCCTTCGGGAGCGCACGAGCAAGGGCGGTACAGGAACGCAGTTCCCTGGCCCGGGTCTCGAGGTCGTAGAGGCCGGCGCCTTCCAGTCCGTGTTCGAAAGCTGGGTGCGCAACACGCAGGTGGGCGGCTACCTGCAAGACCAGATCGGCTGGCGCGACTGGGCGTTCCTGACCGTCGGCGGCCGCTGGGACGCGAACAGCGCGTTCGGCGAGGATTTCAACACCGCGTTCTATCCCAAGGCGAGTCTGTCGGTGATGCCGACCGAGGCGCT
Organism: Longimicrobiales bacterium; assembly: GCA_050732635.1. Taxonomy (GTDB): domain Bacteria; phylum Gemmatimonadota; class Gemmatimonadetes; order Longimicrobiales; family RSA9; genus JBOHRE01. Next base: position 10,435 of record JBOHRE010000044.1, read on the forward strand.
CGGTTGGGAGAGCAGCACGTTCTCGACCCTGCGTCTGCGCGCGGCAATCGGACGTTCCGGGCTGCAGCCCAGCGCGTTCGACAAGTTCACCACGTTCGCGCCGCTGCCCTCCGAGGAGGGTCCTGGCGTGAGCCCGGACAACCTGGGCAATGATGCGCTGAAGCCGGAGGTCTCGACGGAGATCGAGGCAGGGGCCGAGCTCGGTCTCTTCGATGACCGCGCGAGTCTCGACGTCACGTGGTGGACGCGCGAGGTCAAGGACGCGATCGTGAATCGTCAGTTCCCCGTCACGGGCGGCTTCATCAATCCCCAGGCGGATAACATCGGCGAGCTGAAAGCACACGGGCTGGAGCTCGCTGTCTCCGGCGGCGTGATTCAAACGCAGAACTTCGGGCTCAAGCTATTCGCAGGCGCCGCCTACATCACCGAGGAGATCGCGGACATGGGCGGCGCGCCGCCGCTGAAGGTGGGTGGCAGCTATCCGCGCTATCGAAACTTCAACGTCGAGGGGTTCGCGCCCGGCGCGTACTTCGGCGCGGAGGTCGCGAGAGAACTGGCGATTCCCATCAACATTGATGGCAGCTGCACCGAGCCGAGCCTCGAGGCCGCGCTGGCGTACTTCTCGACGCCGCAGAATCCGAGCGCGTTCAAGCCGCTGGTATACGGCAACACCGATTTCGGCCAGCGCTCGGGCCTCGCCTCCGACAACTGCGGCCAGGGCGCGCTACTGAGCTATCTCGGCAAGCCGACGCCGGACTGGAGCGGTTCGATCGGATTCAATGCTTCGTTCCTCGGCAACTTCGAGCTGAGCAGCCTGTTCGAGTTCAAGGCCGGCAACTTTGCCTGGCACGATTTGGGCGGCGAGTTCCGCCGTGCGAACCCCGTCATTGGGCGGAACACCCCGCGAGCGCGCGAGCTCGAGTCGACACTGCTCGACCCGGCCAGCACCGCACAGGAGCGGCTCGACGCGGCCGTGGAGTGGGTGCGCAATTTCGAGGGCCTGACGCCGATGGATGGACTGAACGCGGTCAAGCCGGCGGACATGGTGCGTTGGCGTGAGCTGTCGCTCACGTATCACGTGCCCGTGTCGCTGGTCGACCGGCTCGGGTTGGCGAGTGCCGCGCTGAACTTCGGCGCGCGCAACCTGAAGCTCTGGGTGAATGGCGAGTATCCGGGCATTGATCCTGAGACGAATCTCTACAGCCGCTGCAACGGAGGCCTCGACTGCAACTTCGCCGCCGTAGAAGCCTTCGGTGTGCCGTTGACGCGACGGTACACGATCTCCACGCGCGTAAGCTTCTGAGGAGGGATGACGGCATGATCAACATGATCGCTTTCAGGCCCGGGCTCGCGCGCGCGATCGCGCTGCCGCTGGTCGCCGGAGCGCCGCTCCTGTCCGGATGCGACATCCTCGATGTAACCAACCCGAACAACCTTCTGGAGGACGACATCCGCCAGGAGGCGGCGGCCGAAGCCGTCGTGAATGGTGCGTTGTCAACCGTCGCGATCGCCGTTTCCCGCGCGTGGCAGCCGGTCCTGATCGTGGCCGATGAGTTGGTCTGGATCGGCTCCCGGGACGCCTGGGGACGTCTGGACGCCGGCTTCATTTCGGACCCCAGCAACGAGTTCTCCGACGAGAACTTCCCGTTCATCGGGCGGGCCCGCTGGATGGCGGACGAGGCCGAGGAGATCCTCGCCCAGCACGTCGAGAACACGCCCACGGCGAAGATGAAGACGGATCTGGCGCGGGCGCATCTGTTCTCGGGCATCATGTACACCGTGCTCGGTGAGACGCAGGAGGACTTCGCCTTTTCAGACAAGCAGGAGCCCGGTCCGGCGATTGGTCCGGGCAACATGCACCAACTTCTCGACAGTGCGATCGAGAAGTTGGACCAGGCGGTCACGCTGGCGCGCGAGGTGGGGAATGCGGAGCTCGAGACGCGCGCGCTCGCGATCCGAGCACGGGCGAAGCACTCCCGCGCGATCTGGGACAAGATCAAGCCCTCGCCGAACACCGCCGATCCGCTCGTCGATGCACCCGGCGCGGTCGCGGACGCGGAGGCGGTACTCGCTCGTGTCGGCAACGACTGGCAATACCAGCTGGGATACAGTTCGGGCACGGTAACGAACAATATGGCGGCCTGGATCAACGACCGCGCCGAGAATCAGTTCGACACCGCCAGCATCGTAACGGTCCAACAGCAGACTGTGAAAATCGTCGAGGGCGTTCGGCTGCTCGACCCGATCGACAACGTGCCCGATCCGGTGGTCACGGCGAAGTTGTTGGAGTTCAAGGGCGGAACTCTCACCACGGCCGCGTTCGTTTACCCGCCGCTGACGCTCGTCTCCGCGCGGATGCTGCACCTGATCCTTGCGGAGGCGGCGCTCAAGGCGAACGACGAGGCCGGATTCCGAGAGCACATCAATGTGATCCGTCGGTTGGACAACCTCACCGACTACACCGGGCAGATTCCCGCGCTCGAGATGCTGCAGCACGCGCGTCGCGTGAATCTGTTCCTGATGGGTCTGCGACTGAACGACATGTATCGGTTCGGCATCCAGGATCGGCACTGGCATTCGAGTTCGGATGTGGTGCAAGCGCCCGGGACGCTCATGCCGATCACGATCACGGAGATTCGTGCCAATCCACTGCTCGGCGGTTGAGCCGAGCAGTGACGTGATCCGTGCGTGCACGGTCCGCGCCGGGCAGCCGGCGCGGACCGTTGCGCGAAGGGCTACATCGAGATGAGAAGATCGGCCCACTGCGCCGTCGCTGCCGCCGTTGCGCTCTTTGCCGGAGCCGCTTGCGACTGGTTCGAAGACCTGTCTCCGTCCGAGGCTCGCTTGGTGCTGGATTCCGCGGGTGAGAGTCAGGTGCAGTTGGTAACGTCCACCCGATTCGTCGCCGGCGTGACGCCAGAGGGAACGACCCGGGTCGTCATCATCCGTGCGGACACGACATTCGTGACGACTCCGTTCCAGCAGACGTATACGATCCGTAGCGATCAGCAGTTCTTTGTTGAGGCATCCAGAGTGGATGCGGACATAGCGGATCTCCGCATGCAAGTCTTCATCGACACCTCGAAAGAGTTCGACGAGGAAGGTGCGCTGGTGGATGCAGCGCCCTTCCGATTCGTCTACGTGTTCAACCGCTTCCTATCACCGAAGATCGAGGTGGTCCTTTGATCGGCCGCATGAGGACGTGCAGGCTCTTGGTGGCTGGCTTCGCTTTCAGCTTGCACACCGGCTGCTACAGAGAGACGCCCGTGCAACAACCACGGCCTGGGATGGAAGTGCGTGCACGGTTCACGAATGAGTCCGCGATCCGGCGCAGTCAGGGACTGGACGAACCCATTCTGTACCTCGATGGCCGCGTGGTCGAGGCTGGACCGGACACATTGGCGCTGGATGTGCTCATCGCCCGCAGCACGAGTGTGTTCCAGGATATAACGATCCGAGACACTATCAGCGTCCGGGTCAGCGAGCTACAGTCGGTTACGGCGCGCGAGATCGCGGTCGGAAGGTCGATCCTGTTCGCGGCCGCGCTCGGGACCGGGGTTGCGCTCGCGGTCGCCGGCATCAGCGCGATAACCGGTGGCAACGAGGGCGAACCAGGAGACAACGGTTCACAGGCGGCGGTGCTGCCGCTCTCTATCTTGTGGCGAGCCTTCCCGCTTCTGAAGTTCTCGATTCCCTGATAACGCTGTTCAGGCAGCGTCGACGATCACGTGGCGCCGCACCGTCACTCTCTCGATGCGCTCGCTGTCGAGCTCGACGCCCATGCCGGGCCGGTCGAGCGGTACGCGCACCATTCCCTGCGGGTCCATCGTCCATTCCGGCACGACGATGTCGCGCTCCCAGTAACGGTCGCTCGGCGAGAGGTCGCCCGGGTAGCGGAAGTTCGGCAGCGAGGCGAGCGCGACGTTGTGCGCGCGGCCGATGCCGCTCTCCAGCATGCCGCCGCACCAGACCGGCACGTTGTTGCGCGCGCAGAGGTCGTGGATCGCGCGCGACGACGTGAAGCCGCCGACGCGGCCGGGCTTGATGTTCACGATCCTGCCGCTGCCGAGCGCGAGCATGTCCTCGACGCGATCGGCGCCGGTGATCGACTCGTCGAGACAGATCGGCGTGCGCAGCCGCCGCTGCAGCGCGGCATGCCGGACCAGGTCCTCGCGGTCCAGCGGCTGCTCGATCATCGCCAGCCCGAATTCGTCCAGCCGCGCGAGGTCGTCCGCGTCCGCGGGCGCGTAGGCGGCGTTCGCGTCGACCGACAGCGTCGCCTCGGTGCCGAGCGCCTGCCGCACCGCCGCGACGTACTCCAGGTCGCGGCCCGGCTCGATCTTCAGCTTGATGCGGCGGTAGCCGCGCTCGCGGGCGGCCAGCGCGCGCTCGACGAGCGCGTCGGGTGAGGCCTGGATGCCGAGCGAGATGCCGACCTCGATGCGGTCGCGCTCGCCGCCGAGCACGCGCGCCAGCGGCTGACCGCACTGGCGAGCGTACAGCTCCCAGGTGCCCATTTCGAGCGCGGCCTTCGCCATGCGGTGCCCCGCCACGCCACGGTCCAGCGCCGCCGCGATGTCGCGCGGGTGCTCGAAGTCGCGGCCGAGGACGCGCGGTGCCAGCCATGCCCGCAATGCGAGCCACGCCGTCTCGACCGTCTCGGGGCTGTAGTTCGGCAGCTCGTCGGCGACGCACTCCGACCAGCCCACCGCGCCGCCCGCCTCCTCGAGTTCCAGCAGCAGGATGCGTCGCGCGGAAACCTCGCCCGACGAGATGCGGAACGGCTCGCGCAGTGGCAGCCGGATCTCGCGCAGAGTGATTCGCTGGATGCGCACGCGCCGAAGATATGCGCGAGGGGCCCGAGGGAGCGAGGACCTTCCGGGCAGACCTCGTCACACGCGGCGTCGCGGAGGCCGCGTGAGGCCTGCCGCGCGATGGGTCCTCCGCTCTCACCGAGCGCTCCGCTCCAGGTGACTTGCTCGGGCTATACCCACGGAGTAAACCTTCGGCGCCATGACACGTACGCCCCTCCTAGCGGTGGTCGTCGTTGCCGCCCTGCTCGTCGTGGCGGCGCTGGTGCTCGCCGTTCGCCGCGACGGTGAACCGCCGGGCTCGGCACGCATCGAGCTGCCGGCGCCGACGCCCCGTGTCCAAGATGGCGATATCGCCTTTGCGGATTTCGTGGGCGCTGAGACATGTGGCGAATGCCATAGCGCCCAATACGACGCCTGGCGCGGATCGACGCACGGGCGGGCCGGTTCGCTCCCGCCGGAGCCGGCGCAGGTGATTGCGGGGTTCGACGGTCGGCCGATTCGCTTCCGTGACGCGGTCGTCTACCCGCAGCGCCGAGGCGGCGAGTACGCGTTCCGCGTGGTCCGGCCGGATCTGACCGACGTCGTGCTTCGCGTCGACGGCGTAGTCGGAGGGGGACACATGATAGGCGGGGGGACACAGGGGTTCGTCACCCGCTCGGCGGACGGCACTGTTCGCTTCCTACCATTCGACTTCTCGCGCCACGCGGGCGTGTGGTTCTGCAACACGGTGACGCGTGCTGACAAGGGCTGGCAGCCGATTACCGACTCGATGGCGCTTGCAGACTGCGCCGACTGGCCGCCGGCCCGCGTCCTCGGCACCGACCCGCGCTTCTCGAACTGTCAGAACTGCCACGGCAGCCAGATCGAGCTCGCCTTCGATACGGCCGCGGATCGGTACGTGACGCGGATCCAGAGCCTTGGTGTGAATTGCGAGTCCTGTCACGGTCCAGGCCGCGCTCACGTGAGCCTTGCGCGCTCGGGTGAACTCGCGAAGGCGACGGATCCTGCGATCCGCACCATGCACGCCCTGGATGATGATGCATCGCTGGAGGTGTGCTTCGAGTGTCACGCCCTCAAGGACGCGCTCATGCCCGGCTTCCTGCCGGGGCGGCCGCTCGCGGAATACTACAGTCTGAAGCTGCCGTTGCTCGGCGAGGCCGCACTGCACATCGATGGCCGCGTGAAAACGTTCGCGTATCAGGAGCAGCACCTCTACAGCGACTGCTATGTCAGCGGTTCAATGACATGTGTGGACTGTCACGAGCCGCATGGACAGCAATACCGCGACATCACGCACACGCCGCTGGAGGATCGCTTCAGCGACCAGCAATGTCTCGCGTGTCATGCCGCGAAAGCGGCCAATATCCCGTCGCATACGAAGCATGCGGAGGGATCGGCTGGAAGCCGCTGCGTCGCCTGTCATATGCCGTATCTCCAGGAGCAAGGGATCGGGCACGCGATCCGGTATGCGCGCTCCGACCACACGATCTCCGTGCCGCGCCCCGCCTATGACGAGGCCTTGGGCATCGAGAGCGCGTGCGCCCAATGCCATGCGGATCGTTCTGTCGAGTGGCTGGCCGAGCAGACGCACGAGCTCTGGGGTGCTTTGAAGCCGCAGCCGCAGATCGTGGCGCAGACACTCGAGGCGAGCGACGTCACCGATCTGCGTCGTGCCGCCGAGCTTCTGCTACACGCTGACGCGCGTAGCCCCGTCGCGCAATTCCGGGCGCTGGCCGAGTTCTACGAGCGATTTCTGACACCGGATATGCACGCTTTGGACACCGGGACGACGGGCTCGCTGGAGCGACTGGCGGGGAGCAGCGACGACGATCTGGCCGCGCTCGGCCTCGCCAGCTTGCACCTCGCTAACGGCGAGCGGGCAGACGTGCGGGCGTTCCTGGCCGATCGGCTGCGTACGCTCGGACCGCGGGAGCACAGGGTACGGCTGCGGTGGTCGACCATTCTCGGCTTCAGCGGTGACCGCTTCCGCCTGGACGGCGACACGCGGCGCGCGATCGCCGCGTATCAGAAAGCGCTGGAGATCCGCCCGGATCACGCAGCGCTGCACCACAGCCTCGGATTGACGTACGCGGCTGGCGGCGATCCGCAACGCGCGCTCGAGGCGTACGGCCGCAGCTTGGAACTCGAACCCGATCAAGCACTGGTCTGGGTCAACGCGGGGATCGCGCTCAATGCGGCCGGTGATCAGGCCACGGCGCAGGACGCGTTCAGTCGCGCGATCGAGGTGAATCCCTGGGAACCGCTCGGCTACTTCAATCTCGCCAACGCACACCTCCGCGCCGGACGCAGCGGTGATGCGGTCCCGCTTTATGAAAAGGCGGCGCAGCTCGACGCGTCCAACGCCAACGCTCACTTCTACCTGGCCCGGGCGCTGATTCTCACGGGCGAGTACGAGCGCGCACGAAACGCCGTGCGCAACGGACTGCATTTCGAGCCGTCCAACAGCACTGCACGCCAGATGTTGGCCGACCTCGAGGTCGCTCTGGAAGGTCGCTGAAGCGGCTGACGGATCGATGGAGCGGCGCGAAATGTAAGGTGCGGCGCCATTTATGAGTCTAAAGGGCACCCCGAAGAGAACGCTGGCGTCGCCCATGCTGTGACGGGGCGGTGGGCGGTTGCGGCATCCGAGTACCACCCTGTAAGATCGGGGCCCGACTCGCTCGATTCCAGTCCCCTGTGCGGGGCGCACGGAGGCCGAGGGGCCGAACCAGCAGTTCCCGGATGCGATCCAGAATCAATCTGCAGGCGAGACGGCCGCGCATGCGCTCACTCGGTCGGAACCCGTGCGTGCTCGCCATGGTGCTGCTCCTGCCGGACTCCACGGCCGCTCAGGTGCCACAGGACACCGCCCGCGGCGACACCCTCGCCGCGCAGGTCTACGAGCTCGAGGAGCTGAGCGTCGTCGTGCCCCGGCCGACCACGACGACGGGCGGCGCCAGCGCGGTCTCGGTGCAGATCGATTCGCTGCTGGTGCAGCCGGTGCCGACACTCGAGCAGGTGCTGCGGCGGCTACCACTGGTGCAGATCCGCATCAATTCGCGCGGCGAGGCCCAGCCCGCGCTGCGCGGCTCGGAGGACCGCCAGGTCGCCGTCCTGGTGGATGGCATTCCGCTGACACTCGGCTGGGACCATCGAACGGACCTGTCGGTCATTCCACTGACGGCGGCACGCCAGATCACGCTGATCCGCGGCCTGTCCTCGGTGCTGCACGGACCGAACGTCCTCGGCGGCGTGGTCGAGATCGATGTCGCGCGAGGCGCGGAGCGGCAGGCGGCGCCGGAGCCGCTCACGCTGAGCGGTGCGGTCGATCATCTGGGCGGACGCAGCATCGGTCTTACCGGCGGCACGCTGCTCGAGCGCCCGTCGGCCGACTGGATCGTGCGTGGCGGGCTCGGTTACCGCGGACAATCCGGCTTCGCGGTGAGCGATGACGTCGTCCTGCCGCTGCAGTGCGTCGATGACTGCTGGGACTGGCGGCAGTTGCTGCGCGACGATGACGTGCGTCGCAACAGCGATGTGCTGCATGTCGATGCGTTCGGCGCGGCGCGTTACCGATCGGACGGTGGGCGTTGGCTGTCGCTGGCCGCGTCGGGCTACACCACGGAGCGTGGCGTACCACCGGAGATCCACACGCAGGAGCCGCGCTTCTGGCGGTATCCCGAGCAATCACGTGTGCTCGCGGCGCTGACCGGCGGCACCGGGCAGCGGCTGACGCCCTGGGGCGAGGGCGATCTCGAGCTCAGCCTGGGCGTCGACCTCGGCCACACCCGCATCGACGCGTACGATGGACCGAGCTATGACCAGGTGGTCGGCGGTGAATCCGCGGACGACCGAACCCTGACCCTGCGCTTCCTGGGCGACCACAGCATTCGCGGTACGGGCGAGCTGCGCGGCGCACTGACGCTCGCCGAAGTGTCGCGGGACGAGGTGCTGACGCCCGGTGGTGCCGACGTCTACCGGCAGCGGCTATGGAGCCTGGGCGCGGAGACCGAGTGGGCGCTCGGACGGCATGGACCGTCTGCCGCGACGCGGCTGAGCTTCGGCCTGGCCGTCGACGGCGCCGACACACCGGAGTCCGGCGACAAACCGCCGCTTGGCCGGCTCTGGGACTGGGGCGCGCGGCTCGGCGCGACCGGCGCCATGGGGGATGGCGATCTGCTCCTCCACGCCGGCGTCAGTCGACGCGCTCGTTTCCCCGCGCTGCGGGAGCTGTACTCGGGCGCGCTCGGCCGGTTCGTGCCCAACCCGGCTCTGAAAGGGGAGGTGCTGGTGGGCGGCGAAGCTGGTCTTACGCTCCGTCGCCGGCGGCTCGAGCTGCAGGCCGTCGGCTTCCATCAGCAGCTACGCGACGCGATCGTGCGCACCGTGGTCGTACCGCCGGGAGGGGGCGGACCGAGGTTCATGCGCGTGAACCGGGACGAGATCCGCAGTACCGGCCTCGAGCTGCTGGGTCTCTGGGCGACGTCGCCTCTATCGATCACGGGTGACCTGACGCTCCAGCGCGTGCGCATCCACGGCAGCGGCGTCAGCCAGGAGCCCGAGTATGAGCCGACGCTATTCGGCAAGCTGAGCGCGGACCTGCTGCTGCCCGCCGCGCTGCGCGGGAGCGCAGGCGTACGCTACACCGGCGAGCAGTTCTGCGTCGATCCGCAGGCCGCCGGTAGCCGCCAGACGATCGGCGCGAGCGGCCAGCTCGATATCGGCCTGCGCCGCGGCTTCGGCGCTCGGGCCGGGACGCTTGCCCGTGGGGAGATTGCATTGTTGGTGGACAATGCAACCGACGCGGTCGTGTACGACCAGTGCGGGCTGCCGCAGCCGGGACGCACGCTCCGGCTGCAGCTCCGGCTCTGGTGATCAACCGCAGAGTACGCAGAGGACGCGGAGAGTGATCGGCTGACCGGGCGTCCTTCGCGCCGGACACACATTTTGAATTGTTTTAACTCGGCGGCCTCTGCGATCTCTGCGGTGGATTCATCCCGGGCGGCCGTGGCACCCGACGAAAGGGAGTAAGAGATGGGCCTCCAACGCGGGCTGCTGCTCCTGCTCGGTATCATCCTCGAGCCGACATTGCTGGGCGCCCAGGAGAGCGCCGAGCCGGCGCTGACCGAGGCGCTGCTGGAGCCGTTCCGTGCACGCCTGATCGGGCCGGCGAACCAGTCCGGTCGCGTTACTGCGTTGGCGGTGCCCGACAGCGCAGGGCACCGAACGATCTATGCCGGCTTCGCGACCGGGGGCGTCTTCAAGAGCGCGAACGCGGGCGTGACCTGGCAGCCGATCTTCGATGATGAAGCCTTCGGCAGTGTCGCGGAGGTGGCCGTGGCGCCGGCGGCGGCGAACGTGGTATGGGTCGGCACCGGCGAGCGGAACTCGCTGCGCTCGCAGGGCTGGGGCAATGGCGTCTACAAGTCGACGGATGGCGGTTCGAGCTGGACGCACATGGGGCTCGACGACACGCGCGAGATCGGCCGCATCGCGATCGATCCGCGGGACAGCCAGGTCGTCTATGTCGCGGCGCTCGGGCACCTGTGGGGCGCGAACGCCGAGCGCGGCGTCTACAAGACCACGGACGGAGGCGAGAGCTGGGAGAAGGTGCTGTTCGTCAACGACACCACGGGCTTCATCGACGTCAAGCTACACCCGACGAACCCGGACGTCGTCTACGCCGCGGGCTGGCACCGGCTGCGCTGGGGCGGCGGCCGGATGGAAGGCGCGGGTGCGGGCAGCGGCATCTGGAAGAGCACCGATGCCGGTCGTAACTGGACGAGGCTGACGGATCCCGACCGTACGAACGGGTTGCCGAGTCGCTCGCTCGGCCGGGTCGGGCTCGGTGTCACAGCCGCAGCAGCGGACGTGATCTACGCGGTGATACAGGTCGCGCATAGCGCGCGTACCCCCACCATCAGCCCCGAGGGCGGACTCTTCCGGAGCGACGATGCCGGTGACAGCTGGACGCGGGTGAACGACCTGAGCGCCGTGCCGGACTACTACTACAACGAGGTCTGGGTCGACCCGAGCGATGCCGATCGGCTGTGGCTCGCCGGCACGTTGCTGGGCTACTCGGAGGATGGCGGCCGGACCATCCGCAGCCAACGGCTAGAGCGCGTGCATGTCGATCACCACGCGATGTGGATCGACCCGGACGATCCGCAGCACCTCGTGCTCGGCAATGACGGCGGCATCTACCAGAGCTATGACGGCGGTGACACGTGGCTGCACCACCCGCTTGCGACCGGCCAGTTCTACGAGGTGTCGGTCGACAGCACGAAGACGCCGTACCACGTCTGTGGCGGGTTGCAGGACAACGGCACCTGGTGCGGCCCGTCGCGGACGCGTGAGGAGCTGGGCATCACCGAGCACGACTGGTACACGATCTTCGGCGGCGACGGCTTCGTCTCGCACGTCTCGCCCGACAGCGCGCACATCCGCTACGCCGAATCGCAGTTCGGCAACATCTACCGGCTGAACACCGAGACCTGGGAGACGACGGCGCTCCAGCCGCACGCCGAGGATGCGGGGCCGGAAAGCGGCTACGCGTTTCGCTGGGACTGGAACACGCCGTTCGTCATCTCGCACCACGACCCGACGGTGCTGTATCTGGGCGGCAACTTCCTGTTCCGTCTGACCGAGCGCGGCGACCGGTGGGAGATCCTGGGCCCCGACATGACGCGGCAGAACCGCGAGCGGCCGGAGCCGGTCACGTCGCACACGTCCTACGGCGCTCTGCACTCGATCGCCGAGTCGCCGCTCGATCCGCAGATCATCTGGACCGGCTCCGACGACGGCCTGGTCTGGGTCACGGCGGACGGCGGCCGGACCTGGCAGAACCGCAGCGACCGCATCCCGGACGAGGCGGCGCGCCGCTGCTGGGTCAGCGAGATCGAGGCGTCCGTGCACGACCGGGCCACCGCTTTCGCCACATTCGACTGCCACATGCGGGACGATTATCGGCCGTACGTCTATCACACGGACGACTTCGGCGAGAGCTGGACACGGCTGCAATCCGACCTGCCGGAGGACGCGGGAAGCTACGTGATCCGCGAGGATCCGGTGGATCCGAACGTGCTCTACCTCGGCAATGAGCGTGGCCTGTACGTCTCGACGAATGGTGGTGGCAGCTGGGCGAGAGCCAAGGCCGGGATACCGACCGCGCCCGTGCGCGACATGAATTTTGCGCCCGGCGGTACCGAGCTGGCCGTGGGCACGTATGGCCGCAGCATCTACCTTCTCGACATCTCCGCGATCCGCGAGCTGACGCCCGCAACGCTCGCGCGCAGCGCACACCTGTTCGAGGTGCGCGATGCCCGGCGCTTCGAGCTGCGCGACACCTACGCGCCATTCGGCGACGCGCGCTTCACGGCGCCGAATCCGCCACAGACGGCCGTGATCGGCTATTACCTGAGGCAGGACGCAGGCGAGGACGTGCAGCTCACGATCCGACGTTTGCCGGAGAGTGGTGACGGTGATGGCGACATCGCCCAGACACTCACCGGCTCGGGCCGGCCCGGCGTGCACCAGGTCACGTGGAATCTGGAGTTGCGCGAGCCCCGGGCGCGCGAGCTGGGCGCTCCGACCTCGCCCAACGAGTTGCGGCAGGCGCAGCCCGGCCGCTATTCCGTTACACTGCGCGTCGGTGACGAGAGTTTGACGGAGACGTTCGGCATCGAGGAACGGTGGTTCCCGGGCTCGCGTGGCCGCGTGCGTTAGCGGTACGGGAGAGCGCGGAGGACTCTCACACGGGGCACGCAGAGGACGCGGAGGTTGCTCGCGGCCGCGAGCGATCGTTGCAGCGATGCCAACATCATTTTTTGTTGTTGTTTTACTCCGCGAGCTCTGCGGGCTCTGCGGTTGATCGTTGGGCGAGGGACACCGGAACACCGGAACACGAAGGAGATACTCGTATGCGAATCCAAATCGCGCAGGCAGGGATCGTCGCTCTGCTGCTGGCGACGGGCGCGGCCAACGCGGCGGCGCAGGTGGAACGGGGCACGCAGCTGCCGCCGTTCGATACGGCGGCGGTCCGCGGCCTCGAATGGACCAGCATCGGACCGGCGCGAGGCGGGCGCTCGATCGGAGTCGGCGGCAGCGACAGCCGGCCCCTCGAGTACTACTTCGGCGCGACGGGCGGCGGGCTGTGGAAGACCACCGATGGCGGCACCACGTGGCGGGCGGTCACCGACGGCCAGATCGGCAGCGCCTCGGTCGGGGCGGTGGCGGTGTGCCAGGCCAACCCCGACATCGTCTACATCGGCACGGGCGAGACCCAGTTCCGTGGCAACATTCAGCCTGGCGACGGCCTGTACAAGACGACCGACGCGGGCAAGACGTGGACGCACATTGGGTTGCGCGAGGCGCGCAACTTCTCGCGCGTGCGTGTGCACCCGACGGACTGTGATGTGGTGTATGCCGGCGCGTTCGGGCACTACGGCATGGCGAACCCGGAGCGGGGCGTTTACAAGAGCACGGACGGCGGCGCGACGTGGGAGAAGGTGCTGCACCGCGATGAGCGAAGCGGTGCCGTCGACATCTCGATCGATCCGAGCAACCCGGATGTGGTATACGCAGCGCTCTGGGAGGCATGGCGCAAGACGTGGGGCATGTCGAGCGGCGGGCCGGGAAGTGGCCTGTTCAAGAGCACCGACGGCGGGCAGAGCTGGACGGAGCTGACACGTAATCCCGGAATGCCGCCCGCGGATCAGGTGATCGGCAAGATCGGCGTCTCGGTCTCGGCGGTGGACGGCAACCGGGTCTACGCGCTGGTCGAGGCCGACTCCGGCGGCGTGTTCGTGTCCGATGACGGCGGCCGCACCTGGACCCGCGCGAACAACGAACGGAAACTGCGGCAGCGCGCGTTTTACTACACGCGCATCTACGCGGACACCGAGGAGAGGGACGTCGTCTACGCGCTGAACACCGGCTTCTACAAGTCGACGGACGGCGGCAAGACCTTCCCGGACAGCCTGCGCAGCCGCGTGCCGCACGGCGACAACCACGATCTGTGGATCGCGTCGAACGACAACCAGCGGATGATCAACGCGAACGACGGCGGTGCGAACGTCAGCGTCAACGGCGGCGAGACGTGGACGGATCAGGATTACAGCACAGCGCAGATCTATCGGCTCAGCGTGACGCATCACGAGCCGCCGCACGTGTGCGGCGGGCAGCAGGACAACAGCACAGTGTGCGTGCCGACCAGGGGTTGGGAGCACCTCGCGGCACGCGGGCGGGGTGCCTTCTTCTACGCCGCGGGCGGCTGCGAGAGCGGGTACGTCGCGAACGATCCGCGCGATACCGACATCTTCTATGCCGGCTGCTACGGCGGCGCGCTGGACCGCTTCGACTATGGCACGGGGCAGACGCGGACGGTCAACATCTGGCCGGAGAACCCGATGGGCTGGTCTGCCAGCGAGCTGCGGCAGCGGGTGCAGTGGACCTTCCCGATCATGTTCTCGCCCACTGACCCGAACGTGCTGTACGCGACGTCCCAGCACGTCTGGCGGTCGACGAACGAGGGCCAGACCTGGGAACGGATCAGCCCGGACCTGACGCGGGCGGATCCCAGCACGCTCGCAGCGTCTGGCGGTCCGATCACCCGGGATCAGACGGGTGTCGAAACCTACGCGACGGTGTTCGCGCTCGGGCCGTCGCCGCACGACGGCGACCTGATCTGGGCCGGCTCCGATGACGGACTCGTGCACGTGACGCGGAACGGCGGCGGCGACTGGCAGAACGTCACGCCGCCGGACATGCCGGACTTCGCGAAGATCACGACCGTCGAGCCGTCGCCGCACGACCCGGCGCGAGCGTACGTCGTGGCACATCGCTTCCTGCTGGACGATTTCTCGCCGATCGCGTACCGAACCGACGACTACGGCCAGAGCTGGGCACGCATCACGGACGGCCTGCCGGCCGACGAGGTCACGCGCAGCATTCGCGAGGACATTGTGCGGCCGGGGCTCCTCTACCTCGGGACCGAGCGCGGCGTGTGGGTGTCGCTCGACGATGGCGCGAGCTGGCAACCATTACAGCGAAACCTGCCGACCGTGCAGGTCTCCGATCTCGCCGTGCTCGATCGTGACCTGGCGATCGCGACGCACGGCCGCTCGTTCTGGGTGATGTACGACATCGAGCCGCTCCGGCAGTATGGCGCGCAGGTCGTGCGCGGGCCCGTGCACCTGTACCGCCCGAGCTACGCCGTGCGCGGCGTCGATAGCGGGGTGAACGTCTACTACCATCTGAGCGAGCCGCCGGACACCGTGGAGCTCGAGTTCCTGGATCTGCAGGGCAACCTGATACGCAGCTTCGAGGCGACGCCTGCGGACACTGCGGAGGCCGATGAGCAGCCGAGCTTCTTCGGCGGAGGCCAGCGGCCGCCGTCGCGGAACGTGGGGCTGAACCGCTTCACGTGGGACCTGCGTCACGCGGGTTACACCGACTTCGAGGGCAGGATCTTCTGGGCGGCGGGCAACCGCGGCCCGGTGGTGATGCCCGGCACGTACCAGGTACGACTGGCGGCGGGCGGCGAGACGCGAACGGAGCAATTCGAGATCAGGTTGGACCCGCGGTTGGAGGGCGAGGTCACTGTTGCCGACCTGCAGCAGCGCTTCGATCTGGCCATGCGCGTTCGCGACCGGGTCAGCGAGGCCAAT
This sequence comes from Longimicrobiales bacterium, assembly GCA_050732635.1. GTDB lineage: Bacteria > Gemmatimonadota > Gemmatimonadetes > Longimicrobiales > RSA9 > JBOHRE01. Next base: position 25,916 of record JBOHRE010000044.1, read on the forward strand.
GAGGCCGTTCTGCTGATCCGGGGTGTGAAGGAGCAGATCGACGATCGGCTCACGCGTACGCAGGATGCCGAGGTCGAGCAGGCGGCGGACAGCGTTCGCGGCGGTCTGAGTGAAGTCGAGGAGGAGATCTACCAGGTGCGGCTGCAGAGCAATCAGGACCCGCTGAATTACCCGATCAAGCTGAACAACAAGCTGGCGGCACTGCTCGGCGCCATCGAAAGCTCCGAGCACCGACCGACGGACGCGATGTATGAGGTGTTCGACACACTTTCCGTGGCGCTCGACGAGCAGCTCACGCGGCTGAACGATATCCTCGATCGAGACCTTGCGGCGCTGAACGCGCTGCTGCGGGAGAACGGCTTGGCGCCGGTGGAGCGCCGACCGGCAGGCGGGGAGCGGATCGCCGCGCCGCCAGAAACCTGAGCTCGAGCGCCGAGGTGCTCGCGCCGGAAGCCGATGCGAGTGCTCCTGATCTTCGTCGACGGGGTCGGGCTCGGGGAGCCCGACCCCGACTTCAACCCATTCGCAGTGGCCGAGCTGCCGACGTTCGCCGCCCTGCTCGGAGCCGACTGGCTACGCTGCATGACGCCGCTCGTCCGGGCCGACGCGTCGCTCGCTGCGCTGGATGCGCAGCTCGGTGTCGCGGGGCTGCCGCAGAGCGGCACGGGTCAGAGTGCGCTGCTCACGGGCGAGAACACGGCGCGCCGCTTCGGTCGTCACGCTGGTCCATGGGTGCCTACGGCGCTGCGCAGCCTCGTGCGGGAGCGGAGTGTGCTCGCCCGCGCGCGCGCGCAGGGCGCGGCCGTCGCATTCGCGAACGCGTACCCGGAGGAGCTGGTGGCGGCGGCCGCGCCGCGTGGGCCGTTGCTC
>JBOHRE010000045.1:0-26529 GCA_050732635.1 Longimicrobiales bacterium
GAGCAGCGCCGCGCTGCCGACCACCACGCGCCGGCCTTCGACCCGGCCGGCCACTCCACTTCCGGCGAATGCCTCGAAGTCGGCCGCGGCCGGCAGCCGGATGCCGCGCTCCGCTGCGGCCTCCACGATCGCCGCGGCCAGCGGGTGCTCCGAGCCGCGCTCGACCGCTGCCGCGAGCCGCAGCAGCTCGTGCTCCGCCTCGCGCTGAACCCCGGCGGCACGTTCATGGCCCGCGACCACGACCTCCACGACGCGTGGCCTGCCTTCGGTGATCGTGCCGGTCTTGTCCAGGACGATCGTGTCGATGCTGCGCACGCGCTCGAGCGTTTGCGCATCGCGCACCAGGATGCCGCGTTCGGCGCCCGCGCCCGTGCCGACCATCAGTGCGGTCGGCGTCGCCAGACCCATGGCGCACGGGCACGCGATGATCAGCACGGTCACGAAACTGACCAACGCGTAGAGCGGCGCCGGCTGCGGCCCCACCAGCAACCACACCGCACCGGACAGCAGCGCGAGCACGATCACGACCGGCACGAACACGCCGGCGATTCGGTCCGCCAGCCGCTGGATCGGCGCACGCGTGGCCTGTGCCTCCTGCACCAGGCGCACGATCTGCGCGAGCGCCGTGTCACGCCCGACCTTCAGCGCGCGGAAACGGAAGCTGCCGCTGCCGTTGATCGTGCCGCCGATCACCTCATCGCCCGGCCCCTTCTCGACCGGTACGGATTCGCCGCTCAGCAGCGATTCATCGACCGCGCTCCGCCCATCCTCGACCACGCCATCGACCGGGATCCGCTCGCCGGCGCGCACCAGCACGACATCGCCGACCGTGAGCTCCTCGACCGGCACCGCCACCAGCTCGCCGGCACGCAGCACCTGCGCCGTGCGCGGCGCCAGCGAGAGCAGGTCACGGATCGCGCGCGAGGCCCGCCCCTTCGCGCGCGCCTCCAGGTACTTGCCGAGCAGCACCAGCGCGATGATGAACGTCACCGCCTCGTAGTAGACGCCCGCGCCCACACCCGCGCGCGTGAACACGCCCGGCGCCACCGTCACGACGACGCTGTACGCATAGGCCGACGCCGTGCCCAGCGCGATCAGCGTGTTCATGTCCGCCGTGCCGTGCAACGCACCGCTCCACGCACCGCGGAAGAACTGACGGCCCGACCAGAACAGCACCGGCGTCGCCAGCGCCAGCAGCGTCCACCGCAGCACCCCCGCGTCCAGCGCGAACAGCCACGGCGCGAGGCGCGCCGTCAGGTTCGCCAGCGGCAGCATCAGCCGCTGCAGCAGGTCCAAGGGGGCGTGACCGGCCAGCTCGCCGCTCATCAGCGGCAGCGACAGCAGCATCGCGACCATGCTCACCGCCAGCGCCAGCCCCAGCTTGCCGCGCAGCACCCGCAGCTCGCGCGCGCGTACCGCCGACTCCAGCTCCACGGCGTCGGCCGCCTCCACCGGCGCCGCCAGCCGGTATCCGGCCCGGCCGACCGCCGCCGCGAGGCCTTCCGGCGACGTCGCCCTCGGCACCAGGCTGACCCGCGCCTGCCCCGTCGCCAGATTCACATGCGCCCGCAATACGCCCGGCAGCCGGCCCAGCTCGCGCTCGATCGGCTCCGCACTGACCGCCGAATCCAGGCCCTCGATCTGCAGCGTCGCGTCCGCCACTGCCACCCTGTACCCCACCTGCTCGACCGCCTCCACCAACGCCGCCACGCGCAGCCGCGCCGCATCATAGACCACCCAGGCCCGCTCGCTGCCGAAATTCACAGCTGCCTCGCGCACGCCCTCGACCCGCTCCAGCTTCCGCTGGATCCGGCTTGCGCACGCCGCGCACGTCATCCCCGTGATCGGCAGCCCCAGCGCATCGCTCCGCTCGCGCTCAGACCGTTCTGCCTCGGTCCGCTCCACGCCCGATGTCATGGCCCCGGTCTCCGCCTCAGCGCGCATGCCGGTACATCAGCTCCAACACCTCCCCGTACGTGCGTTCCGCCTCCACCGGATCGTCGCTGCGCAGCGCCGTCGATACACAGTGCTCGAGGTGGTTGCGCATCAGCAGCTTGCCCACCCCGCGCAACGCCTCGTGCACCGCCGAGATCTGCACCAGGATGTCCGCGCAGTAGCGCTCCTCCTCCACCATCCGCTGCACGCCGCGCACCTGCCCCTCGATCCGCCGCAGCCGCTCCAGCGACTCCTCCCGGATCGCCGGCTCGACCGCCACCGCCTGCCGCGGCGTCTTGCTCTTGGTTGCCACGGTTCTCCTCCGTCGCTGGTACCATACCCTCCTACGGTATCAGCGAACCCGCTGCGGCGCAAATCCCCGCCCGGCAGCCTCTGGCCTCAGCCCTGGCGATCGCCCGTCGAAGGCGATCCGCGGCCCGGCGGCGACCCCAAGCGACGCGACCCGGCGCGAGGCGCAGGCCGTGTCTGGCACAGACCCTGAACCCGGCGGCGGGGATGAGCGAGCAGCGGAGTGGAGGGTGGTGGCGGCGTGTGCCGCACGGGAGGGGGTTCCGGTATCTGAAGGCGGATGGTGAACCGCTGCGTGATGAGCGGGCGCTGCGTCGCATCGCGGCGCTGGCGATCCCGCCGGGCTGGCGCGACGTGCACATCGCGCCGGTCTCGACGCGACGCGTGCAGGCGTGGGGCCGCGACGCGGCGGGCCGCAAGCAGTACATTTACAGCGCGTCGCACGTGAAGGAACGAGACCGTCGCAAGTGGAAGGCGGTCCTGCGCTTCGCGCGGCAGGTGCCGCGGATCCGCGACGTCACGAACGCGCACCTGAAGCAGGAGGGTCTGGGTCGCGAGAAGGTGCTGGCGACGATCGTCCGCCTGATGAGCCGCGGCTACTTCCGTGTGGGCAGCGAGCGTTACGCGGTCACGAACAAGACGTTCGGTATCTGCACGCTGAGCAAGCGGCACCTGTCGATCGAGGGCAACGACCTCGTCTTCACGTACAAGGGCAAGCGTCGCATCGATCACCGCCGCGTGGTGGCGGACACGCCGCTGGTGGAGATCATCCGGGAGCTGGCGGCGCTGCCGGGCAAGCGGCTCTTCCAGTATGTCGACGAGCGCGGCCGCCGCCACCCGGTGACAGCGGCCGATGTCAATGCCTACCTGTGCGAGATCCTAGGAGAGCGCTGCACTTCGAAGGACATCCGCACGTTCGGCGGCACCGTGCGGGCGGCGACGGTGCTGGCCGATCTGGGTCCGGCGCGCAGCAGGACCGAGGCGAAGCGCAATCTGGTGTTGTGCTGCAAGCTGGTCGCGTCGGAGCTGGGGAACACGCCGTCGATCTGCCGCAAGGCGTACGTGCATCCGGCGGTACTGGAGGAGTACGAGGCGGCCGGCCGAACGATCGACCCGCTCATGCGGAAATCGCAGCGTCGCGTTCGCAAGGACGCGCCCCAGTTCTATCCGGAGGAAGCCGCGCTGGTGCGCTTCCTGGAGCGATACGGTTGAAGGCGTCGATCCTACCTGTGCGTCTCCCCCTCGCTGGACGCGTGCTCGGCGGCGGCGACCGCGCCGCGCCGGCGGCGGTCCGGCGCGGCGGCCGTCCATACCCGAAAAGCCTGCTGGTGCTGGCGCAGCAGGGCGAGCGAGACGTTGTAGACGGGAATGCCCTGGGGCGTGGTCGCCTCCAGTGCGCCATGGTGCGCGTGGCCGTGGAAGACGACGTCGGCGCCGATCGTGTCGATGGGCTGCAGCAGTCGTGACGAGCCGAGAAACGGGTAGATCGTTTCCGGCTCGCCGAGCACCGTATCAACGATCGGCGCATAGTGCAGCACGACCACCCGGGTCTGTGTATTCAGTCCGCGCAGCGCGTTCTCCAGGCGCAGCGATTCCTCGATCGCCTCCTGCACGAACTCCTTGATCAGCCGCTCGCCGAAGGGTGCGAGCGCGCCGCGACCGAAGCCGCCGGCAAACCCCTTGCAACCGGCGAAGCCGATCCCTTCGACGACGACGTGGTCGCCATCCAGCACGTGGATCCCGGCATCGACCAGGACCTGCTTGACCTCGTCCTCCTGTCCGGATTCGTGATCGTGGTTGCCGAGCACGGTGACGATCGGCGTCTCGACACCGGCCAGCTCTTCGAGCAGTCCGCGCGCCTGCTCGGGCTTGCCGTGGGTGGTCAGGTCGCCGGCCAGCACCAGGATGTCCGCCGCGCGGGACGCGGCCGCGAACAGGTCGACGAGCGCACCGCGTGAGGCCCCGTCGAAGTGAAGGTCGCCGACGGCTGCAAGGCGGACTTCGCGCCCATCGTTCATCCTTCCGGCGTCGCTTCCATCTCGTCGCCGGGCGGTGGTGCCGCGGGGGCGATGCTCAGATTCTCCTCTGCGTCCCATACTGTGCTCTCACAGATCTCACGGATGATCGGGAGCGTGCGCGCCGCGGCGACCGCTTCCGAGCGCAGGTCCGGCAGCCCCCACTCGTTCACATCGATGGCGAACGAGAAGCGTGACACCAGCGTGCCGCGGAATTCGACGCCATCGTCGCCCGCTTCCAGCAGCTGGCGGGCACGCTCCAGCAGGTCCCGGCGCAGCCAGTCCGGGATGCGCGAGCGGTAGCCCGGGTAGACGTAATCGAAGAAATGGATCTGCGAGAGCAGCAGCAGCCAGTTCTCGCCCATCCGCTTCATGATCCGCTTCCAGTCGAGCTTGTCGCCCTGCGTGAAGATGAGGTGCAGGATATCGGACTCATCGGAGCGGTGCCGCTCCGAGATGAAGATGCGGTGCCAGATCAGCTCCTCGGCCGGCGCGACCCGTACCGGTGTCGCCGCGAGCACGGCCGGCCGCGAGTGCTCGTACCACGCCCGGTCGATCAGGGAGAGACCGTTGCCGATGCCGAAGACCAGGTCGATCATGACATCGTTCTTGAACGCCTTGCCCAGCCAATGCGCCTGCGCCAGCTCCATGCGGAATCCGTGGCGCTTCAGCTCGGCGGCCGCGTCCAGCAACGCGCCCGGATCGAGGATCAGGTCGAGGTCCTTGGTCTTGCGATAGATGCCCGTGTATTCGTAGAGCGCGTACAGTCCGGTCACGACGTACGGGATTCCGGCCCGGTTCAGCACCTCGAGCGCCTCGCGGTAGACGTTGCGCTCCGCCTCGGGGATCCAGAACTCGCCGTGCGTGACGGACCTCTGCTCCTCGGAGGTGAGGTTCGTCAGCTCCGGCCGCTCGTAGTGCGGTCGATTGCGGGCCCCTGTGCTCGGCTGCGAAGTGGTCATCGTTGGGTCGCGAGGGCACGGAAGGTGGCTGCCGGCGGCGCCTCACGGGCGCAAGGTTCGGGCCGGGTAGGTCATCGCACCACGAGACGCGAAGCCGCGGCGCGCGCAGACGATCCGCTGCCGGCCGGCCTTGGTTCCTTGTTCGTCTCCAGCCTCGCCCACTAGCTTGGCGCGCATGCTCGAGGATCTCAGACGCGCGTGGCGCGAGGCGGTCGACAACTTCTACCGCGAGCTACGCGCTGAGCACGAGTCGCCGGGCCAGGCCGGCCGCCGCACGGCGCTGCAGCGCGACCACGCACTCGCGGGCAACGCACTGCGTCATGCCGAGCGCGAGGCGCGCCGCGCGCGCCGCGAGGCCGATGGCGAGCGGCGCGAGGCCGAGGTCTGCCGCCGTCGCGAGACCATGGCGCTGCGCATCGAGGATGCCGAGACCGCGCGCATCGCGGCCGAGTTCGCCGTGCAGCACACCGAGCGGGCCGAGGTCCTCGACCGCGTGGCCGGTGCGCTCGAGGCCGAGATCGCGCTACGCCAGCGTGAGCTCGAACGCATGGCCGCAGCGCTCGCGGAGCTCGGGGCGACGTCGCCCGACGCGTTCGAGCCCGCACCGGCCGCCGCCGGTCCCGCAGGCCCGCGCCGCCCGACCGAGGAGGACGACGTCCATTTCCGCCGCCTGGAGCGCGAGGCTCGCGAGCGTGAGGCCGCCGCGAAGCTGGAGGAGCTGAAGCGCAAGCTGCGCTAGCCTGGCCCCGGGCGGTCGTGGCCGCCGGTCGCCGTATCTGCGGTTTCCTCGCGCCAGCCGCCGGCGCCGCGTCAGCTAGAATCCCGCCACTTCCCTGAGATAGCGATCGTACGGCGTGACGCCGCTGCCGCTCTCCTGCCAGCCGCGGAACCGTGCCTCATGGTCCCAGAAGCACTCGCGGGCGCCCGGGACGGTCGAAGCTTGCACTGGATCGATATGATCCGACCCGACGCAGCCGGGCGCGGCCGGGTGGAATCGTGCCGGGCTCTCGCGGCTGCCGATGTTCCTGTCGTGGTGAACCGGATACCGGTACCGCAGCCTCTGACCACTACAGGTCTCGACGAAGTGGTGCCCGCGTTCGCACGTAGTTCGCGAAGGATAGTTCGCGTTGCGTGCGTCAGCGACCCACACGACCGGCCCGCCGAATCCCGGCTCCACCGGCCACTCGAAGCGGCTCAGATCGGGGCCTTCATATCCGGACGCTCGACCGAAGCAATGCGCTGAGAGGAACACCCCAGCCACTCGCCAGCTCGGGCCGTCGCGACGCAGGTCGACCATGATGAACTCGGAGTCACCCGCGTGTGGCGCACAGTTCACACCGGGCAGCCGGCACTTCACGCCACTCCACCCGCAATCTCGATAATACGCCGGCAGGTAGCCCACCCGAGCACCGGCGGGACTGGGCCCAACGACGAAGAGGTAACCGCCGCCCAGCTGCGCTCCCCCGGCATCAGCAACGACATTGCAGGCGGAGGCAGAGGTGACGAGTGTTGGTGCGAACACGCGGGCCAGGCTGAGCTCGCAGGCGTCCGACAGGCCGTCCCGGTCGGTATCGGGACCTGGCGTGTCGCAGCCTGCAGCGGCGTACACTGTCGGATCTGCAGCCTTTCCGGGAAGCGAGCCACACGCACCAAGCAGCACCGCGACTACAACCCATCGGTTGATCTGCACCTGCTCGTCTTAGGTTCTTGGGGCTCCACGGGCTCGGACCACAGTCTTCGGGCGCCCGGAAACCCCAACTGATCACGCCGAGGCCGCGGAGTGAGCGGAGCCCAAGCAGCCAACGCGATTACGATGCTGCGGCGGGATTGCATAGGAAGTTCAGCTCAGCGACCTCTGCGAACTCTGCGGTGCCCGCGATCGGCCGCCGGAACCGCGTCAGAAGCTGGCGCGCAGCAGCGGCACGCGCAGCGACGCGCGGCGCTGGCCGTCCGGCCCGGCAACCAGCAGCGGCGTCGTCGCCGGCAGCCCCAGATCCCAGTCCCCACCATGGCGCTCGAGCAGCGCACCCCCGCGCCCGCCCCCGCCCCCGTCGCCGCCCACACCCCGATCGCGCGTGGCGAGTGCGCCGAACGCCAGCCCCGCCGCGCTGGTCAACACCGGGATCGCGAGCGCGACGTCGTCGTTGTCGGGCTGCACCAGCAGATCGATGCCGATGCCACCGAGCAGGCCGACCACCCCGGCGATGTTGATCAGCCGCGCGCGCGAGTGGCTGAGGTTCCAGCGTGGCGCCAGCAGCGCCATCGCCAGGAGGCCCGCGTTGCCACCGATCAGCGCGGCCTCGATCTCCTGCTGCACGCCGCCGATCTCGGCCAGCGACCAGCCGTACCAGGTGCCCCAGAGCGCGCCGAAGTCGACCATGGTCGCCGTGCCGCGGCTGATGTCGTGGGTGTCCGCGACCCAGGCGCCGATGCCGATGCCGGCCAGGCCGCCGACGATCGCACTGACGAATCGCGCGCGCGTCTCGCTGTCGACGTCGACCTCGCAGAAGTCGGGCGGCACACAGGCTTGTTGCTGCGCACCCCAGTCGAGCCCCTCGGCCCAGCCGAAGCCCTGCCAGGTGCCCCAGGTGCCGCCGAACGTGATGGCGCGCGCGTGGCCGGGCGTGACCGGTCGCGAGCGCGCGTAGGCGCGCCCGGCCAGGAACCCCGCAGGCCCGCCGAGCAGCAGCCCGGCACCATAGGCCTTCGGCCCGTCGGCGTCGGCGGCAGCAGGAATCGCGACGCCCAGCCAGAGCCCGTACAGCGCACTCCACACGACGAGCTCGGTGTTGCCGGCGCGTGACATGCGCGCCTGGCCGGGCTGCACGCGGCGCGCTCGCACCTGCTCGGCGGCGGGCGTGTCGCCGTAGCGCTCGAGGATCAGGTCGAAGAGCGCGTCGGCCGCCTCGCCGCGGCCGGCCGCATCCAGTTGCCTCGCGGCATCCAAGAGCACGGCCGCGCTGTCGGCGCGCGTCGGCTGCTGCGCCGCGGCCGGCGCGCTGCCGAGCGCCGTCGCCAGCAGCACCAGAGCAAGGATGAGCGCGCGGACTGCGGTCGGGCCGCTACTCGACATCGCCGTCCTCGCGCAGTCGCAACGCCGCGCGCGTGCGCTTGGCCGCGTCGAGCGCGATCTCCAGCTCGGTGACCACGTAGCGTGCGCGTTTGGCGCGCTCGGCGCGCGCCAGCTCCTCGCGCTCCAGCTCCGCGACCGCGGCGACCGCATGGCACGCATGGCGCGCCACCTCCCACAGCCGCTGGTGCTCGGTGGGCGCGCTCGATTCGTGTACCCGACCGTCCGCTTCCTCGGCGAGCCGGCGCGCCAGGTCCCGGATCTGATCCGTCGCCAGCGCCATTTCCGTCTTCTCTCGACGTGTCGACACTGCACCCTCCTCTGTGATGCCGCTGCGCTCGGCTACTGAACTCCCGCCATGAGACGCTTGACCGCCGGGCTCGCGACCAGCGCGACCAGCCCCGCACCGCCGGTGAACAGCGCCACGCTCCAGAAGAGCTGCTGCGGCGGCAGGATCTCGAGCCTGCCGGCGACTAGGCCGGCGAACAGGTTGCCGAGCGCCGTAGCGATGAACCATACGCCCATCATCTGACCCACGCGACCCGCCGGCGCGAGCTTCGTCATCGATGAGAGGCCGACCGGCGAGAGCGCGAGCTCACCGCAGGTGTGCAGGAAGTACGTCACGATCAGCCAGGCCATCGAAACGCGTGCCACATCGGTCGCCTGCGCCGCGCCCCACGCCAGCACGAAGAATCCCGCCGCCAGGCCCAGGACGCCGAGCGCGAACTTGACGGGCGTGGAGGGATTGGTGCGCCTGGACGCGAGCCAGGTCCACAGCCAGCCGAACACGGGCGCGAGCACGATGATGAAGAACGGGTTGACGTTCTGCAGCCAGGTGGCCGGCATCTCCCAGCCGCCGATGTTGCGGTCGGTGAGGTCGCGCGCGAACAGGTTCATCGAGGAGCCGGCCTGCTCGAACCCCGACCAGAACACCGCCGCCAACAGGAACAGCCAGAAGATGACCATGAGCCGCTTGCGATCGATCGACACCTCCTTCCGCCGTGCGGCGAGCAGTCCGAGGTTGAGCGCGATGAAGAGGCCCAGTGTGGCGACGATCGCCCATTGCCCGCCGAGCGTCGCGTTGCCCGCCTGCGGCGCCAGCACGGCGCTCAGCACGAGGAACAGCGCCAGCAGCGCGGCCGCCCACTTCACGTCGAAAATGAGCCACGCGAAGAAGAGGATGGTCAGGAGCAAGATGCCGTAGCCGAGCCAGGTCGCGAAGGTCTCGAGGCCGAGCGCGAATACGCCCGTGGTGGCCAGCACCACGAACAGCGTCGCCACGGCGGCGACCGCGCCGGCGATCAGATAGAAGCGCGTCGCGCGCCGGCGCACCACCTCGGCGGTTTCGCCCGTCGCCAGTCTGCCGGCTTCGCCCAGGTGCCGGTCTCCCAGCCGGTACTGGATCAGGCCGAGCACCATGCCGAAGCCCGCCGCCGAGAAGCCCCAATGCCAGTTCACCCGTTCGCCGAGCGTGCCGCACACGAACGGGCCCAGCACCGCGCCCAGGTTGATCCCCATGTAGAAGATCGAGAAGGCCGCGTCCCGCCTCGCGCCCCACTCCGCCGCCGCCGCCGCCGCCTGGCTCTCCGGCCGCGGGTAGAACTCGCCGACCATCGTGCTCACGTTCGGCTTCAGCAGCCCCGTACCGATGACGATGAACAGCAGGCCGAGATAGAACGTGATCGTGTCGGGCAGACCGATCAGTGGACCGGCCAGCGTGAAATGCCCCAGCGCGATGATGCAGCCGCCGACGAACACCGACTTGCGCTGCCCCCAGAGGTTGTCCGCCACCCAGCCGCCCGGCAGCGCCAGCAGGTACACCATCGACGTGTACAGACCGTAGATCGCGCCCGCTCGCCCCGCGTCGAAACCCAGCCCCGGATTCGCGCCCGCCACCGCTGCCGTCATGAACAGGATCAGCAGCGCCCGCATGCCGTAGTAGCTGAAACGCTCCCACATCTCGGTGAAGAACAGCACCTGCAACCCGCGCGGGTGCCCGAAGAACGAGCGGTCCAACGCCACCGCGCCCGCACCCGCGACCGGCACCGTCTCCGGGCCGCCGCTCGTGAGCTCCGACCTCGGATCCTTCACCATTCCCGTGTGCCTCCTTGGCTTCGGGGCCTCCAGCGCCGTGCGCCGCCGCCCGGCGCCGCTACAGAAGCCGCGAATCTACAGGCGAGCGGGACCCCCGGCCAAGCGCCGCAGCACTGCGCGCGCCCGACCCCTGCCGCGCGGCTGGCCGATCCAACTATGGCCGGGCCCGCCGCCACACCGCACTCTCGCCCGCATGAGCGTGACGCACCTCATGACGACAGCGCCGCGGCGCGACGCCGGACTCGAGCGGCTGCTCGGATCCGAGGACAGCCTGCGGGGCGTGCGCGCGTTCGTGCGCCGCGCCGCGGCCGTCGATGCACCGGTGCTGATCACCGGCGAGACCGGGACCGGCAAAGGGCTGGTCGCGCGGGCGATCCACGAGCTGTCGGCGCGGGCCTCGAGGCGGTTCGTGGCGGTGAACTGCGCGGGCGTGCCCGAGGGATTGTTCGAGAGCGCCTTCTTAGGCCACGCGCGGGGTGCGTTCACGGGCGCACAGCAGCAGCACGCCGGCTACTTCGAGCAGGCCGACGGCGGCACGCTGTTCCTGGACGAGATCGCCGAGATGGGACCGCCGCTGCAAGCGAAGCTGCTGACCTCCGTCGAGGATGGCGAGCTGCGCCGGCTCGGCAGCGAACGGCTGGTGCGCTTCGATGCGCGACTGCTCGCCGCCACCGCGGCCGACCTGGGCCGCGCGGTCCGCGAGGGACGCTTTCGGCCGGACCTGTACCATCGGCTTCTCGTGCTGTCCCTGCGCCTGCCGCCGTTGCGTGAGCGGGCCGATGACGTGCTCGTGCTGGCCGAGCACTTCCTACGCCGCTTCGGGCTGCGCTACCAGCAACCCGCGCGCGGCTTCGAGACCGCCGCACTGCGCCGCCTGCGCGAGCACACTTGGCCCGGCAACGTGCGCGAGCTGGCCCATGCAATCGAGGCGGCGGTGCTCGCCTGCGACGTCGCCCGGATCCGCCTGCGCGATCTCCCCGAGCACGTGCTCCGTCCCCGCACTGCCGTCTCGCCCGTCCGCGAGCCCGCGCCCGACGCGGGCGACGCCGGCAGCGCCATGCCCGGCGCGCGCTCCCGCTACTCCTTCTTCGGTTCTCCCGGCGCTGAACGCGACGCGATTCTCGACGCGCTACGCCGCTGCCGCGGCAACCGCACGCGCGCGGCCGCTCGGCTCGGCATGTCGCGCAACACGCTGCGCCAGAAGTTGCTCACGCTCGGCATCGACTCGCCGACGACCGGCCCGGCGCACGCCAGCGAGCGCGCCGAGCCCGACAGCGACAGCGGCGCCGCCGTCGATTGAGCGGATGCGTCCGCTTCCTCGCGCCGGCTGCGCGAAACCGTCGCCTGCGCCCATTTCGCAACTCGTTGCAGGACACCGCGTTAGCTGATCATGCCAGCGGCACCCGAACTGCCCTCCGAGCGCGACGGCGGCGCCCCCGTCACCGCTCCCGGACGCGCCATTCCTGGCGCGTGCCACCGACTCAATGAGAGGAGGGCTCGATGATGAGGAAGACACTGCTCACGCTGACGCTGGCGCTGGTCCTGGGGATCGGTGTGGCGGCGCCTGCGCCGGTTACCGCGCAGTCGCGCGCGTGTCTCGAATCGTGCGATGAGGATTTCCCGGGCACGGGGCATATCGAGACATCCATGCGCGGCTGGTGCTACATCATTCGCTGCGTGCTGATGCCGGATTGATGCTCGTTGGAGGCGTGCTCCGTCACCGGAGTGCGTCGTAGCTCGTCGGCGGCGGGGGCGTCACCGGTGCTCGAGCGTAAGGGAGGAATGCTGATGAGATGTCCGGCTGTGCTGATCGCCTGGATCGCGGTCAGCGCGTGCGATGGCTCGGCCCCGCGGCTGACGGAGCTGAGTGCGGTCGAGCCGGTCGACGGCGGCGGCTTCCCGGGGCTGTTGAATCCCGGTGCGATCACGGTCGACCAGGTGGGACGCGTGCACGTGGGGGACAACGGGGATCGCCAGATCAAGACGTTCGATGCCGAGGGCCGGCCGCTTGCGGCGCGTGGCGGCACGGGTTCGGGACCGGGCGAGTTCCGGTCCATCCAGGGACTCGTCGCGGTCGCCGGGCACCTGGTCGTGCTGGACCCGCTGCTGGACCGACTGGTGACGTTCGACAGCCTCGGCGTCGCGACGCTGCTGCCACGGCCCGAAGCCGTCGACTTCATCGGCGCGGCCGGGCCCGATGCGTTCCTGCTCGCAAACAGCGCGCTCTGGGCGCTGCGTGCCGGCGCTGCACCGCTGCTGCTGCGGCTGGGGCTGGACGGCCGCGTGCGCAGTGAGATCGGCCGCCGTCGCGCGGCCGCCAATCCGTTCGTCGGCCACATTCGAAACTTCGCGATCGCGGCCGGCACCGCCGATGGCGCGCTGCTCTGGGTCGCGTTCCTCAACGACACAACGCTGTTGCGGCACTCGGTCGCGACCGGCGCGTGGGCCGAGGTGAGCCGGCCGGCGCCGTTCGCGTTCCGCCGTCTCGCCGACGACTTCAGGCCGTCGGCCACGTCGCTCGCGCCGGGCCGCCGGAGCGCGCCGCCGTTCGACGCGGTGACGCTCGACATCGCGGTCGACGCGCGTGGCACCGCGTACGTGCTGACCGCGCTCGAACCGGCGGGTGGAGAAGCCACGACGGTCGCAGTCGACATCGCGGCAGCGGATGATCGCGCGATTCGGCGCTACCTCGTCAGCACGAATGCGACCCGCATCGGCGTCTCGCCCGACGGCGGTCGGCTCTATCTGCTCGACGCGACCACCGGCATGGTGCGCACATTCGCGCTTCCCGGACGTTGATGCAGGCACTGCCTCCGGCGCCGCTGCCGGCGCGCCGTCGGCTGACCATCGTGCGTACGCTGGCGCACGGCTACCTGTTGGACTGGCGTCGCACCCGCGCTCCGCTGCTCTGGCTGATCTTCCTGGCCGTGTCGGCCTGGGCCGACCGGGCGCTCGGGAGCGGAATCGGGCCAGGCAGCGCCACCGTCACGTTCCCGACCGCGGCCGTGCTCGGACTGTTGGCCGGGCATACCTTCGCTTCGCGCTGGCGCGCCGCCGGCACGGTGCGGCTGGTGCTGCTGCAGGCCGCACGGCCGATCGATGTCGCCTGCGGCTGGTGGGCCGGCGCCTGCGTCGCACTGGCTGGCGCCGGTGCCGTCTTTTCCGTCTACATCGCGCTGCGTGCCGGCCCGACAGCGGCGCTCGGCGCCGCCGGCTTCGCGCTGCTCGGGGCGCTCGGCATCGCCGCCTTCGCGCAGGCCATCGCGCTCGCGCTGCCGCGCGATGCGGCCGCGGTGCTGGGCATCCTGCTGGTCGTCTGGGGCCTCGGCCCGCCGGAACGGTTCATTCCGGTCGGGTCGCCAGCCTGGCTCGGCTCGGTCATCGCCGCGGTCGGCTGGCTGTTGCCGACCGCGCATGGCGCCGCCGAGGCGTTCGTCGGCGTCGCGCGCTGGCTGCGCGTCGCGTCCGCTGCCAGCCACATCGCGCTGGGGCTGCTGCTGGCCGCCTGGATCCTGGCGCGCCCCGCTGCGCGCGCGCGCACGGGCGCTCAGGAATGAGCGACATGACCGACGCCACGCTCCGCATCACGGCCGCGGATGTCGTCTATGGCCGCGGCGCGCGCGCCATCCACGCGCTGCGCGGCATCACCGCCTCGCTGGAGCCGGGCACGATCGTGGGGCTGATCGGCGTGAACGGCGCCGGCAAGACCACGTTGCTCGAGCTGCTCGCCGGCGCACAGGTGCCAACGGCAGGGACAGTGCACTGGTTCGGCTCGTCACGTCCCGCCGCCGCGGTGCGCGCTCGGCTGGGCTTCTGTCCGGACGTGCCCGCACTGCCCCCGACCTTTACCGTGCAGGAGGCGCTGCGCTTCTTCGGCGGCCTGCGCGGCCTGTATGGCCCTGCGCTGGACACCGCGCTCGCCCGGTCGATCGAGCGGCTGGAGCTCGGTCCGATCCTGCACCGAAGCGTTCGCGCACTGTCGCGCGGCAATCTGGTGCGCACCGGCGTCGCGCAGGCACTGCTCGGAGGTCCGGCCGCGCTGCTGCTCGACGAGAGCTTCGCGCCGCTCGATCCGGTGCTGCAGGTGCGGCTGCGAGACGTGCTGTCCGCCGAAGCACGACGGGGAGCGGCCGTGCTGGTCTCGTCGCATCAGCTCCAGCAGGTCGCCACCATCGCCGACAGCATCTGGGTGCTGCACGACGGCGAGCTCATCCGGGTGCTCCGGTCGGGCGATTGGGATCGGGCGGCGACGCTCGAGGCGATCTTGCTCGAGGCCCGGCGTGACGCCGCAGGTGGCGCCCGGCCTCCTCAGCCCTGACCGGAGGGCGAAGGTGGCGGCGAGCGGTCCGACAGCTCGGTCCACGCCCGCGCCAGCGCGTCGACGCCGGCCTCCAGGACGAGGCGGCGATCCCGCGCGAGGTGCCGCGCCTCGGTGAAGTAGAGCGTCACCGCGCCCGGCGTTGAACCATGCGTGCGCAGTGGTAGTGACAGCAGTCCGTGGTAGCCGAGCTCGCGGGCCGGCTGCCACCAGTCGTTCAGCGCGGGATCGGCGAATACGTTCGCCACCTCGACCGGCCGACCTTCCGCAACCGCGCGGCCGGTCGGACCGCGACCCACCCGCAACCGCAAGGAGCCCAGGTAGCGCGCCGCGGCCTGCGGCCAGTTCGATGCGCAGGCGAGACGCAGCAGGCCGGTGTCATCCGGGTCCCGCACGAAGACCGAGCCGAAGCTCGCGTCGCTCGCGCGCACCAGCACCTGCAACCCGCGTCGGAACAGCTCGACCACCGAGTCGGCCTGCTCACCGGCCAGGCGGAGCGCGTCGATGACATGTTGCGCCTCCGCGTCCGGCCGCTCGTTGGACGAGTTCATCGCAGGTTCATCGGACTTCCGAGCGGCACGATTCGGGCCGTGATTCGCCGCGCCGCGACGCGATATTTTGCAGGTGAAACGACACGGACCCATCCCTTGACGCGATCGGAGCAGCGCTCTAGTGTACGGGCGACCGTGAGCCGGGCAGCGAAGAAACACCAACGTTCGTGCGGGTTCCCGCAGCGCGCCAAGTTGCCGGCGGCACGTGCGGTGCCGCAAGAGAGATCGGTCGGATCGCCCGCGATTGCGCGATACGACGACACAGAGGGCCGCCTTTACATCCACCTCGGCGAGGAGTAACGCGATGAACAAGTCGGAGTTGGTCCAAGCGCTTTCGACCCGCGCGAGTCTCACGAAGTCCGATGCCCAGAAGGCGATCGACTCGCTCTTCGGCTCGAAGGGTATCATTCCGCAGGCGATCAAGAAGGGCGATCGCGTGCAGATCACGGGCTTTGGCACGTTCGAGACGCGGCGGCGCAAGGCGCGCATGGGTCGCAACCCCAGGACGGGCAAGGAAATCAAGATTGGCCCGTCGACCAGCCCCTCGTTCCGCGCCGGCAAAGCGCTCAAGGACTTCGTGCGCTGAGCTACGCCTTCGTGCGATGATGCTCGAGCCACGCGGCTGCGCGCCGCGTGGCTCGATTCATGTCAGACCCCGGCGCGAGCGGCGGCTGCGGGCGGCTCAACCCCGCGGCTGCCGTGGCCGGCTCGGCGGTCGCCGTCGCGAGACCGCCCCGCCCGTCCGGCGATCGTAGTCGACGCGTACGCTGCGGTTGCGCAGTGTCGTACCGTTCAATGCCGCGATGACGCGCTGCGCGACGCTTTCCTGCACTTCGACGATCGCGAATGTATCGCGAATCTCGATCTTCCCGACCTGATCGCCCGAGATCCCCGCTTCACCGGTCATGGCGCCGAGCAGATCGCCAGGCGCGATCCGGTCCCGCTCGCCGACGCTGATGAACAGCCGCGTCCAGGGCGCTGGCGCCGGTGCGCCGCCCGCGGCCACCTCCCGTGACGGCGTCGGTATTGCCCGCCGTCGCAGCAATGCCGCTGCGGCGGCCGCGACCTCGATCGCCGGGTGCTCGGCCAGCAGCGGCTCCAGCAACAGCAGGTGGGCATCCAGATCGTCGCTGGCGAGTGCATCGCGAATCTCGCTGCGGAACGCCTCGAGGGACTCGCGAGTCCGGCGCGGCTCGAGATCGGGCAGGGGGCCCAGCTCGGCATCCGCCCGCCGCGCCGTGCGACGCAGGTGCGGCAGCTCGCGCGGCTCGACGAGGATCAGGCCGCCCGCGCCGTGCCGGCGCAGCAGGTCTTCCTCGTCGAACGGCGCGTGCAGACTCACGGCCGGCTGATCGCCAGTGCCGGCCTCCGCAGCCGCGTGGACATGCACAGCGCCGCTTCCCTCCGCCGTGACGGCTTCGATGCCGCGAAGTCGCAGCTGGGCCGCCGTTGCGGCTGCCTCTTCGGCCGTGCGACAGATCACGGCCGCGCCCCGGAAGCTGCCGCTCAGTGCGTGGGTCAACATCCGGATCAGCTCGGGTTGCGTGGCGACCGCATAGCCCAGCCGCAGCGGCGCCCGCGCGCCGCGCCGCGCGGCGCCTTCGGTAGCCTGCGCATTCATGGTTCGGGGTGGCACGTGCACGGCGCGGCGGACATGACGCTCGACGAAACCGTCGAGCCCGGCGAACTCGCCAGTGACGACGATCCGCTGGGCTTCGGCAGGCGCCGAGCCGAAGATGAGCTCGATCGCTTCGCCCGCTCCCAGCACCATCATCGCATCCAGGCCATCAGCGACGAGCGCGTCGAGCGCGTCCAGCTTCAGTCGCGAGGCGCGGATCGCCGCCGCCGCCTCTCGGGGCGTGGTGACGAGCACGGCCGCGGGTTGCGCGCTCGCGGCCATGCCGGTCGCGGCGACGCGCACGCCCAGGCGCTGGCCGAGCCGGGCGATCGACAGGCCGCGGCGTTCGACTTCCTCGACCGTGGGGCCGAGAATCAGAACGTTCGGTGACGACTCCGCGGCCTCGTTCCCGGCGTCGCCGATCCGATCGAGCACGCCCAGACCGTACGCCGCCAACGCGCCGGACCCGGCCGACGCCAGGATGACGACATTGCCGCCGCGCCGCAGCATCGGCACGGCCTCCCGCTGCACCCGTGTCGGCGCGCGGTAGCCGAGTTGCTCCACGGTATCGACCAGCTCGCCGCGGATGCCCAGCTCCTCGAACCCCGCCATCGCTCCGCTCCGTACCCGTTTTGTCAAATCGACCCACCACGAATCGTGCCGTGATCAGAGCTTCGGCACGTCGCCAGGCTGGTAGGGCAGCTGGTTCAGCGTATGCTGGACCTCGATGTCGAGCCGGGAGGTCGACACCTGGTCGGTCTCGGCCATGACGACGGTCGCCAGACCATGACGGTGTGCCGTCAGAAACGCCGTTCCGTCCCGACCGCTCAGCCGCACGCTATGCGCATCGGGGACCTGCTCCTCCAGCGGGATCCTGGCCCGCAGGAAATCCGAGGCGATGCGCAGCGCCTGCCGCACTGGGGCTGCTGTCGTTCGTTCGTAACGCATTGGTTGGTTCCGGTCCCGGTTCGCTTCGCCGGTCAATCTGCGCCGGACCCCGCGTCCCCGGCAAGCGACACCGTGATCGTTGTCAGTCCCGCTCGCCGATGGCATTCTTCAGGGATTCACCGACCGTGATCCCGGAGGCAACCCGTGCGAACCAGTCCCAATGTCGCCGGCATCGAATCCTCGGCGACGCTCGCCGTGGCCGCGATCGCGCGTGATCTCAAGGCGGCAGGCGTGGATATTCTGGACCTGAGCGCCGGCGAACCCGACTTCGACACGCCCGTGCTGGTCAGTGAGGCGGGCATCCAGGCGATCCGTGCTGGGAAGACTCGCTACACGCCGGTGGCCGGCATTCCGGAGCTGCGCTCGGCCATCGCGCGGGATCTGTCGCGCGCGCATGGCGTCGACGCGCGGCCCGCCGAGGTCGTGGTCAGCAACGGCGCCAAGCAGTCGCTCTTCAACGCCTGCTTCGTGCTGTTCGGCCCCGGCGACCGCGTGCTGGTGCCGGCACCCTACTGGCCCAGCTATCCGGACATCATCCGCCTCGCACGCGCCGAGCCGGTACTCGTGCGCGGACCCGAGGACCGGGGCTTCAAGATAGGACCCTCCGAGCTCGAAGCGGTGCGCGATGCGTCGACTCGCGGGCTATTGCTGAACTCCCCCTGCAACCCTTCGGGCGTCGTCTATACCCTCGACGAGCTGGAGGCGATCGTCGCGTGGGCCGGCGCTCATGACATCGCCGTGGTGAGCGATGAGATCTACAGCCGCATCTGCTTCACCGATCCGCGGGCACCCGGGGTGCTCGATGTGCAGCCCGACCTCGAGCCACGCAACGTCGTGGTCAGTGGCGCGTCCAAGAGCTATGCGATGACCGGCTGGCGCATCGGCTATACCTACGCGGGCGCCGAGCTGACCGCCGCCATGACCTCGTTGCAGAGTCATACGACAGCGAATGCCAGCTCGCCCGCGCAGTACGCCGCGGTCGCGGCCTTCAGCGATCCGGCCGAGCTGGATGTACAGCGCATGCGTGAGGCGTTTCACGGCCGGCGCGACCTCGTCGTCGCGCGCGTCGCGGCGCTGCTGCCCGACGCCCACTACATCCATCCGGAGGGCGCCTTCTATCTCTTCTTCCGGGCGGACGATTGGTACGGCGAGGAGCTATCGGGTTCGGTGGCGTTGTGTCAGCGGCTGATCGAGGAGGCGGGTGTTGCGTTGGTGCCCGGCGTCGCCTTTGGCGACGACCGCTACGTGCGCCTGTCCTTCGCGGCTGCCGATTCGGTTCTCGATGCCGCGATCACGCGCATCGCCGAAACGCTCGCTCGCATCCCCGCCGCTCGCGCGGGCTGAGCCGCACTACAGGATCTGGACCGTCGTGCCCACGCGCACGCGTGGGTAGAGCTGCTCCAGATCCTGGTTCCGCATCCGGATGCAGCCGTGGCTCACGGCCTGGCCGATGCTGTTCTCGTTGTACACGTGGGTACCGTGGATCAGGTACCCTTCGCCGAGGTCGAGCTTGTACGGACCGAGCGCCTGGGGCACGCGCCGTTGCGGGCTCGCCAGCGGCGGCACGAAGATCTTGCCGTCGAAGATGATTTCCATGCCCGGCGTCCACGCCCACCACTGACCGCGACGGTTGACGCGGCCCACCACGTTGTCACGCACTTCGATGACCGTGCTGTCTTCGAGCATGTGGCGCTCGCCATCCTTCAGCTCGACGATCTCCAGCCCGCGGGCGGCTGCCTTTTCGTAATAGTGCCACATCGGCGGCGTCCAGATCGGGTCCGTCGCCTTGGCCCTCACCCGGCGCACGCCGCGCGGCGTCTCGAATCGGTAGGTCCGACCCTGGAACTTGAACGTGGTGCCACGCCCGATCGCGACCTCCGCGGTCAGCACCGTATCACCGCCTTCCAGGAGCCACAGCCGCCGCTGATCCAGGGCGACGATGATGCGCTGCCGCGCGCCGTCGGCGGCCAGCGCCTCGGCCGCCTCTTCATCGGTCCAGTCCGACGACGCGCCCGCCGCTGCCTCGCCCTCGCTGGTTCGGCCCTGCTCCCCAGTCTCGCTCGCCGCTACCGGCTCGATCCGGAAGCGCGGGCCCAGCTGCCGCGTCATGGCATCGACGTCGACGGCCGCAAGCGGCTCCTCCGCCGCCTCCACCACTTCGTCGACGTCGGCGGCTTCAGCGCGTGCAGCCAGCGACACAAGTGGTCGGATGACCCGCGCAGAGCCCGCGCCGAGCAGCCGCTTGGCGCCCTCGGAGCCCTCGGCGAACAGCCGCCCGGCGCTCTCGGAGCCCTCGGCGAAGAGCCGCCCGGCGCTCTCGGAGCCCTCGGCGAAGAGCCGCCCGGCGCCCTCGGAGCCGTCGGCGAATAGCCGCCCGGCGCCCTCGGCGACCGTGTCGAAAGAGCCGCTCAGGGCCGGGCCGTCCGCGAACGCGTAGACACCGGCCAGAGGCCCGCCGATCAACAGAAGTGCCGCGAGTCGCGAACGGCGACGCTTACCAGCCATGCCAGAAATCTCCAAACACTTGATGCTCCAGCAACTTATCCGGCCGAAACAGATGCAGGTCACGGGCCATCAGACCGGCTCCGCCACGGCTGTTAGACCCCGCGTCGCCAGGATTCGCTCCACGGCCTCGCCGATTTTGCTGTTCGGCGTCGATGCGCCGGCCGTCAGGCCGATGGTCAACGGCCGGCCCGGCAGCCAGTCACCCGCGAGCTCCTCGGGATGATCGGGAGCGAGCCCCGGCTTGTGCCGGATCGCGTTCCGCTCGACATCGATGCACGCCGAGTCGGCGATATGATACGTCGTGGTGTGCTGGCGGCACATGTGAGCCAGATGGTTCGTGTTGGACGAGTTGTAGCCGCCAATGACGAGCATGATGTCCGGCGGCTCGTCCATCATCTTGCGCACAGCGTCCTGACGCTCCTGCGTCGCCGAGCAGATCGTGTCGAACGAGCGGAAATGCGCATCGATGGCATCCTCGCCGTAGCGGCGAATCATGCTCTTGCGCACCTCGGCGGCGATCGCGAGCGATTCACCGGCGAGCATCGTAGTCTGGTTGGCCACGCCGATTCGCTCCAGGTCGGTCGCCGGATCGAAGCCCGGGGACGCCTTGTCGGCGAATCGTGCGAACAGGGCAGCGGCGTCGAGCGCGCCATCGGTTTGCTCAATGAAGTCGCAGACCAGCCGCGTCTCGGCCATGTCACGGACGATCAGGTAGCGGCCACCCGGATGCTTCAAGGCCTGGGAGGCGGTGGCGCGCGTCTCCTCGTGCTGCGCCTTGCCGTGGATGAGGGCGGTGAACCGCTCGCGCGCGTACGATTCGACTCGCTTCCAGACGACGAGCACGGAGCCGCAGGTCGTATCGACCAGGATGCAGCCGATCTGGCGTAGCCGCTCGAAGTCGCGCAGCGTCACGCCGAACGCCGGCAGGATGACCACGTCATCCGGCGTGAGTCCGGCGAAGTCGAAGGTGCCGCCGTCATCGGGATACAGGAAGGTGATGCCCATCTCCTGCATGCGCCGGTTCACGAACGGGTTGTGGATGATCTCGCCGACCAGGAAGATCCGTCGGTCGGGAAACTTGTGCGCGGTTTCGTAGGCGTAATCGACCGCCCGGTCCACGCCATAGCAGAAGCCGAACTCCTCCGCCAGCCGGATCGTGACATCGCCGAACCTTGCGGTGTAACCGCGGCCGCGGATCTGCTCGACCAGGTTGCTGTGGTACTCTGCCTGAAGCACCGGCTCGATCGCCTGCTTCAGGCCGAACCCTCGGCGAAAATACGTCTGCTCCACGCCTTGCCCCGCCCGGCTGTATGCCTATGCCGCGTCCTCACATCGGTGTAAGTGCGCGGACCCTGTCGGATGCTACCGGAAACCGGCCTCGGGATCAAGCTTCGGTGCGTGCTGCGGGGGTGGCGCAGCCATATGTGCGACGGTAGTTTGCGCGCCCCGAATGTGCCGCGCGCACCCCCGATCGACGAGACGAGTTGCAGTCCATCGACTTCCTGAAGCGCCTGCTCGATGTGCCCGGCCCGAGCGGGTTCGAGACCGCCGCGGCCCGTGTCTGGCGCGAGGAGGCTGACCATTTCGCGGACGCGGTCGCGGTCGACGTCAGTGGCAACTCGATGGCGACGCTCGATGGGCAGGGCGCGCCGCGCGTGATGTTGGCTGGACACATCGACGAGATCGGTGTGATGATCACGCACATCGACGACGAAGGCTTTCTCTATTTCGACGGGATCGGTGGCTGGGACCCGCAGGTTCTGGTGGGGCAACGGGTCCGGCTGCTCGGCCGCGATGGGCCCGTGATCGGCGTGATCGGCAAGAAACCGGTCCACCTGATCAAGGGCGAGGAGAAGGAAAAGGCCTCGAAGCTAACCGATCTCTGGCTGGACATCGGCGCGACCAAACGTGACGACGCCCTCGGCCGCGGGCTGCGGGTCGGCGATCCAGGCGTCATCGATGCGGCCGTCGTCGAGCTTGCGGACGGCCTGATCGCCAGCCGTGCGATCGACAACCGGATCGGCGCGTTCGTCGTGCTCGAGGCTCTGCGTCTGCTCGCCGCCGAGCCGGCGGCGGCGCGCACCACCGCGGTCGCGACGACGCAGGAGGAAATCGGCTATTCCGGTGGCGGCGCCAGGCCGAGCGCCTACACGATCGATCCGCAGCTCGCGATCGTGGTCGACGTGACCTTCGCCACCGATTCGCCAGGCCTGGAGAAGAAGGAGCTGGGCGAGCACAAGCTGGGTGGCGGGCCGGTTTTGACCCGGGGGTCCGCAGCACACCCACTCGTGGTTGAACGACTCATTGCAATAGCGGAGCGCGACTCCATCCCGTACACCATCAGCGCGTCGCCCCGTTACACCTCGACCGACGCGGACGCGATCTATCTGTCCCGTGCCGGCGTGCCGACCGGCATCATCTCGATCCCGAACCGCTATATGCACTCGCCGAACGAGATCGTCAGCCTGCACGACCTCGAGACGGCCGCACGGCTGATCGCCGCATTCGTGCGCGACATCGACGCGGGCACGGAATTCGTCCCGCGGTGAAGCGCGCCCGCGTCCGTGACATCAGCATGCCCGTCAGCGCGCGGACGGCCGTCTGGCCGGGCGACCGCACCTTCGCCATCGACTGGACGTTGCGCCGCGAGCGAGGTGACAGCGTCAATGTCGCCGCCGTGTCGCTCAGCACGCACACCGGTACGCACGTGGACGGTCCGTTGCATGTGGTCGACGGCGGCGCGCCGATCGGCCTGGCGGATCTCGCAGCGCTGGTCGGCCCGGCTCGCGTGGTGGATGCGCGCGGCCATGAGCGCCTCGACGCGTCCGCACTGCCGCCCGACACCCTGCGCACCGCGGAGCGCCTGCTGTTCCGCACCCGCGCTGCGTCCCGGCCCGAGCAGTTCCCGGACACTTTTGCGGCATTCACGCCCGAGTTGGCACGCACGCTCGCGGCTGCCGGGGTGCGCCTGGTCGGCACGGATGCGCCCTCGGTCGATCCCTTCGGGTCGACCACGCTGGATGCGCACCGCGCCTTCATTGGCGGTGGCATCGCGATCGTCGAGAATCTGGTGCTGGACGACGTCGCGCCTGGCGATTACTTCCTTGTGGTACTGCCATTGAAATTGCTGGACGCGGACAGCAGCCCGGCCCGAGCAGTGCTGATCGACGGATTCTGAGCCATATTGGAACGACACACTTCGAGGATGGGAACATGGATTCTACGGGGGCGGTGAAGCGGCTGCAGGAGATGCGCGAGGACGGCTACCTTTCCGATGCGATCATGCGCGAGGCGGTCAAGACCATCAAGTCGGCGGACAGCAAGTACGATTGGGTCGGGGTCTATCTGTTGAATCCGGAGGAGAACACGCTCTGGCTGCACAATTATTTCGGCAAGCCGACCGAGCACGCGCGGATTCCGGTCGGCACTGGCGTCTGCGGCACGGCGGTGCAGGAGCGGCAGAACCAGAACGTCCCGGACGTGACCAAGGTCGAGAACTACCTGGCGTGCAGCAAGCACGTGAAGTCGGAGCTGGTCGTCCTGATCCGGGCCGGCGACGAGATCCTGGGGCAGATCGACATCGACAGCCATCAGCAGGCGGCCTTCAGCGACAAGGACGAGACCGCGGTTCAGGCAGTCGCCGACAAGTTGGCCGAGGTGCTGATGGCCGAGAAGCGCTAAGAGCTCGTGCTCGGCGACCGGCGCGGCGAGGGACGACAGATACCCGCGACGACCGCGCTCCGCTGCATCCTCGCAGCGAACCCGTCGCCGCTCACGCTGGACGGGACCCGCACGTACATTATCGGTGAGCGGCGCATCGCCATCATCGATCCCGGTCCATCGCTGCCGGAGCATGTCGACGCGCTGATCGCTGCGGCCGGCGACAGCGAGGCCGCGATCCTGCTCACGCACCAGCATCCCGATCACGCCGAAGCGGCCGACCAGCTGGCGAGTGCGCTCGATGCGCCGGTGTTTTCCGCCCACTCGGGCCTGCTGCCCATGCGCATCGCCGTGGGTACGGATGCGGGCACGGTCGTGGCCGTGCCGACGCCCGGCCACACGCCGGATCATCTGGCGTTCCACTGGCCGGCCGCCGCGAGCGTCTTCTGTGGTGACCTCATGCTGGGCGGCCTGGACACGGCACTGGTCGCACCGCCGGAGGGCGACCTGGCCAGCTACCTGCAATCGCTGCACAAGCTGGCCGACCTCGAGCCACGGCGGATCTATCCCGCGCACGGGCCGCCCTTCGAGGAGCCGGCGGAAGCGCTGGCGCGCTACATTCGGCACCGCGAGGCACGCGCGGCGCAGGTGCTCGAGCGGCTCACGCGCGGCCCTGCCACCGCGGACGAGCTGCTCGTCCATGTTTACGGCGACACGATCGAGCCGACATTGAGCGCGACCGCGGCCGGCGCGCTGCGCGCCTATCTCGACCACCTCGCGCGCCAGGGCCGCATCGAACAGTCGGGCGAACGCTGGGTGCTACGGGCATGAAGCGTGGTAGCGGGCCGAAGGACGCTGCCGGCCACGACGCGGCGACCCACAGCGGCGATGCTCCGGCGCCGCTGGCGGCCCGACTCGCGCGCCGGCTCGAGGCGATCGTGGGCGAGGCTGGCGTGATCGTCGATCCTGGTCGGCTGCTGGTCTACGAGTCGGACGGCCTGACCGCCTATCGCGTGCTGCCCCGCGCGGTCGTCATGCCACAGGATACGCAGCAGGTCGCGGCCGTCGTGCGCGAGCTGGCCGACGCCGACATCCCGTTCGTCGCGCGCGGCGCCGGCACCGGTCTGTCGGGCGGCGCACTGGCCCTGGAAGGCGCAGTCGTGATCTCGACCGCGCGCATGATACGGATTCTCGAGCTCGATCCGCAGAACCGCCGCGCCGTCGTGCAGCCCGGCGTGATCAACGTCGTGCTGTCGCGCGCCGCCGCGCCGCATGGCCTCTACTACGCACCCGATCCGAGCTCGCAGACGGCGTGCACGATCGGCGGCAATGTTGCCGAGAACGCGGGTGGGCCGCACTGCCTCAAGCATGGCACGACCTCGAACCACATCACGGCCCTCGAGGTCGTGCTGCCCTCCGGCGAGGTGATCGAGCTCGGTCCGGGAGCCGGTGAGACCGTCGGCTACGACCTGGTAGGACTCTTCGTCGGCAGTGAAGGGACGTTCGGCATTGCCACGGAGATCGAGGTGCGGCTGCTGCCGGTTCCGGAGGCGATCGAAACGCTGCTCGGCATATTCGATCAGCTCGACGAAGCTGCGCAGGCGGTGAGCGCATTGATCGGCGCCGGCCTGTTACCGGCCGCGCTCGAGATGATCGACGGCCCGACGATCCGGGCGGTCGAGGCCAGCATCTACGCGGCCGGCTATCCGCAGGATGCCGAGGCCGCGCTGGTCGTCGAGTTCGACGGGCCGGCAGCAGGCCTGGCCGACGAGGCCGCGCGAGCCCGCGAGATCTGCCTGGCCCACGGCGCGCGCGAGGTGCGCCAGGCCGCCAACGATGCCGAGCGCCAGCGGCTGTGGCAGGGACGAAAGAAGGCGTTCGGCGCGCTCGGCCGCCTCGCACCCGAGCTGCTGGTACAGGATGCGGTCGTGCCACGCAGCAGGCTGCCGGCTGTGCTCCGTCGCATTGCCGAGATCGGCCGGCGTCACCAGATCGTCGTCACCAATGTGTTCCACGCCGGCGATGGCAACCTGCACCCCAACATCCTCTTCGACCGCCGTGACCCGGCACAGATCGAGCGGGTCGAGGCTGCGTCGACCGAGATCATGCAAGCCTGCATCGAGGCCGGCGGCACCATCACCGGTGAGCATGGCGTGGGCTATGACAAGCGGGCCTATATGGATCTGGTCTTCAGCGAGGAGACGCTTGCCACGATGTGCGAGGTCCGGCGCGTCTTCGACCCGCGCACTCTCGCGAATCCGTCGAAGGTCCTGCCGGTGCACGCGTGCCGTGAGTGGAGTGGCCCGGCGACGCGCCGGGTGGAGACCGCGAGCCTGCCGTGATCGCGCGGCTCGAGGCACTGCTCGGTTCTGAAGCACTGCTTCGGCCCGAGGCCGCGGGTACGGCATGGCGCATCCACGGCCGCCCAGCGGCCGTCGTCGTCGCACCCTCGACCACGGAGCAGGCGGCCGCCGTGCTGCGCATCGCGGCCGAGGCGCGCACGCCGGTGCAGCCGGCGGGCGCCGGCACCTGGCTGAGCGGCGG
>JBOHRE010000046.1:0-26273 GCA_050732635.1 Longimicrobiales bacterium
GCGCTCAGCAGCTCCGGCCGCGAGAAGCGCACCGCCGGCGCGAGTCCGAACAGCATTGCCGTCAGCGCCGTCGCGCCGATCGCGAACGCGAGCACGCGCAGGTCGATCGCGATCGCGTCCAGACGCGGCAGGTCCGGCGGCGCGAGCGCCGTCAGCGCCCGCACGCCCGCCCAACCCAGCGCGATGCCGAGCGCGCCGCCGGCCCCGGCGAGAACCAGGCTCTCCGTGACGAGCTGCCGCGTCAGGCGACGTTGCCCGGCGCCGAGCGCCGCGCGCACCGCGAGCTCGCGCTCCCGCTCCGCGCCGCGCGCCAGCAGCAGACCGGCCACGTTCGCGCACGCGATCAGCAGCACGAACCCGACCGCGGCGAGCAGCATGAGCAGCGGCGGCCCGATCTCGCCGAGGATCTGCGTCTCGAGCGGCACGACGTTCACACCCTGCGTCGCGTTCGTGCGCGGGTACTCCGTGGCGAGCTGCGCCGCGACGCGATCCAGGTCCGCCTGCGCCTGCGCGACGCTCACGCCCGGCGCGAGCCGACCCACCGCGAGCATGTAGCTCGAGCTCCGCTCCTCCGTCTCGCCAGGACGGAACACCTTCGGCATCCAGAGATCCGTGGCTTCCGGATACGCGAGGGCCGGCGGCAGCACGCCGACCACCGTGGCGGGCGCGTCGTCGAGCTGGATCGCGCGGCCGATGACGCCCGGGTCCGCGGCGAAGCGGCGCTGCCAGAAACCGTACGAGATCATCACCGCGCGCGGGCCGCCCCGCTCGAACGACTCCGGCGGGAAGCCGCGCCCCAGCACCGGCCGGACCCCCAGCGCCTCGAAGAACTCCGCCGTCACCAGCCACGAACGCACCGCCTCCGGCGGGCCGTCCGCACCCGTGACATCGAAGCTGTACGGCTCCACCAGGCCCACCGCGCTGAAGCTCGAGCTCCGCTCCCGCCACGACAGGAAATTCCCCGGCGAGACCTCGCGCTTCCGCGCGCCCGTCTCGCTGTCCGTCTCCCACAGCGTCACCACACGCTCGACCTCCGCGTACGGCAACGGCCGCAGCAGCACGTGGTCCGCCGCGCTGAAGATCGCCGTGTTCGCGCCGATCCCGACCGCCAGCGTCAGCGCCGCCACCACTGTGAACACGGGACGCCGCACGAGCTGCCGCACCCCGAACACGACGTCCTGTCGCAGATCGCCGAGCCAGTCTCGCCGCCGCAGTCGCGCCTCGCGACGCTGGTTCGACATCATCAGCGACGAGCGCGTCGCCTCCACGTCACCGAACCGCCGCATCGCTTCCTCCCATGCCGCGTCCCGGCTCAGACCCTGCAGCTCCAGCTCGGCCGCGCGCCGCTCGAGATGGAACCGGATCTCGTCCTCGACCTCTGCTCGGATCCGGCGGCGCCCTCGCCGCGCGTGCCGCGCCGGGTCCCGATCCTCAGGCCACTCCATGCGCCGCCGTCCGTGTTCCCAGCTCCAGCACCTGGAACACCGCCTCCGCGTACCGCAGCCAGTCCGCGGTCTCCGCCCCTAGCCGCTTCCGCCCGGCCGGCGTAAGGCGATAGAACTTCGCACGCTTGCCGCTCTCCGCGTGACCCCACGCCGACTCTACCCAGCCGCGCTCCGCCATCCGGTGCAGCGACTGGTACAGCGCGCCGTCCTCCACACCCAGCGCGCCGCCCGTGCGCTCCGCGATCCGGCCCGCCACGCCGTACCCGTGCAGTGGGCCCGCCACCGCCAGCGTCTTCAGGATCAGCAGGTCCAACGTGCCTCGCAGCAGTTGCACCGCCTCGCCGCCCATGACTCCTCGCTTCGCTCACTGGTCCGCCGACGCGGCCGGGCGCGGCCGGCATGCCGGCCGCCCGGTTTCAGCGTTCCGCGGCCGGTTACATCAGATTCTGATGTAATACTCGCGGCGGCCCGGCGTCAAGTGGATCCGCTGGCCGGCGGCGACGCGCGGGGGCACGCTTTCGTATCTGCCGGGTTTCACTGAGATTGAGCCGATGAACAGAGCACAGGCCCAGCCGCGGGCAAGCAGGAAAGCGGTCGTGACGTGTCCGTTCTGCGGCACCAGCAACCGCGTGGATCTCGGGCGCGTCGATGACCGGCCGAAGTGCGGTCAGTGCGGCCGGCCGCTGCTGCTGGACCGGCCGATCAAGGTCACCGATGACGACTTCGAGCGCGTCGTGACCGGTTCGGAGGTCCCGATCATCGTCGACTTCCACGCAGACTGGTGCGGCCCCTGCAAGATCATGGCGCCGCTGCTGGACGAGATCGCGCACAGCCGGCGCGGCCGCCTGCTCGTGGCGAAGCTGGACACCGACGCGAACCCGAACACGTCGCTTCGCTACCAGATCCGCGGCATCCCGACGCTGATCGTGTTCCGCGACGGCCAGGAAGCAGTTCGGCAGACGGGCGCCATCCCGCGCGCACAGCTCGAGCAGCTCGTCGACAGCGCGCTGGCCTGATCAGGCGGCGGCGGCGGCGCAGACCGCTCGGTGGGTAAGTGCTCGGGAGTCCGAACGCGAGTATACGAGCGCGCTCGTGGTGTTCTTCTCCGCGGCCATCCCGCTCGCGGCGGCACCGACCGGAGCGGTCGACCTCGGAAACGAGCTGGCGCCGTACCGCGAGGAGACTGACCATGCGAGCACGATTCCGACCTGTGCCCTTGCTGCTTGCTGCGGCGTGTGGCGGCGGCGGCGCCGCGACCGCCGAAGGCGACTGGCGCGCGACCCGGAATACGATCGGCGACACGATCGTGGTCACGACCGTTTCCGGGAGCACGTGGCAGCGACCGCGAGCGCTGGTGCCCGAGGTCCGGATCGGCGAGCTGGAGGGCGCGGACGAGTACCTGTTCGGACAGGTTCAGTCGTTGGCCGTCGATGCCGCCGGCCGGATCTATGTGTTCGACTGGCAGGTCCCGGCGCTGCGCGTCTACGATGCCGACGGCCGCTTCGTGCGCACGATCGGACGCGAGGGTGGCGGTCCTGGCGAGTACAAGCAGCCGGATGCGGGGCTCATCGTTCTGCCCGACGGTCGCACCCTGCTGCGCGATCCTGGGAACGGCCGGATCAATGTCTACGGTCCGGATGGCACGCCGCTCGACTCCTGGCCGGTGCGCGCCAGCCACTACTCGTCCCGACCGTTCTACTCGGATACGGCCGGCAACGTCTACAGCTACGTCTTCGGCCTCGACCGCGGCGACGGGCGCGATGCAGCGCTGATCCGGTACTCACCACAGGGTGACGTGCTGGACACGCTGGACCTGCCCCAGCGCGACTACGAGGCACCGACGATCACGGCCGCCGTGGAGGGCGCTCGTCAGACCTGGCTGGTGCCATTCTCTCCAAGAGCCGCCTGGACGTACAGCCCGCATGGCTACTTCGTGCAGGGGGTGGGCACGAGCTACGCGGTGGACCTGCTGCGCGGCGAAGCCGGCGTGCTGCGGATCGGCCGCCGGACCGAGCCGGTCCCGGTCGCGGCCAGCGAGCGCGCGTACGAGGAGGATCGTGTGAGCCGGGCCATGCGTCGTCTGGACCCGGCGTGGAGCTGGAACGGCCCACCGATCCCGGAAACCAAGCCGCCGTTCCGTGATATCGCGGTCGCAACCGACGGCCGGATCTGGGTCCAGCTCCACCAGCCCGGGCATGAGGTCGCTGATGCAGCGCCGGAGGACGGCGGCACACGGGCCGGCGAGCCACCGGCGCCCGCCCGCTGGGCGGAGCCCGTGGTGTATGACGTATTCCGTCCGGACGGCACCTATCTCGGAGAGGTCCATGCGCCGGACGGCTTCCAGACCTCCCCCACCCCGCTCTTTGGCGCCGACCGTGTCTGGGCAGTCATAGAGGACGAGCTCGGGGTCAACTACGTCGTACGCTTGCGCCTCGAAACGGCCACCGGCTAGTGGCGACCACGATCCTCCACGCCGCGGCATGAGCCAGGACACGCGCGCCGAGAGCTCAGCCTCCCCGCTCCGCGACCCGGAGGTCGTGCTGCGCACCGTCTTCGGCTACGAGGCGTTCCGGCCGGGCCAGCGCGAGGTCATTGACGCGGTGCTGGGCGGCCACGACTGCATTGCGGTCATGCCGACGGGCGCGGGCAAGTCGCTGACGTACCAGCTCCCGGCGCGCATGCTGGACGGCACGGTACTCGTCATCTCGCCACTGATCAGCCTGATGAAGGACCAGGTGGATGCGCTCGCGCAGTGGGGTTTCCGGGCGACGTCGCTCAACTCGACGATCGACGGCGAGGAGCGGCGGCGCCGGCTACGCGTGCTGCGCGCCGGCGAGTACGAGCTCGTCTACCTCGCGCCGGAGGCGCTGGATGGCGGGCTGCGCGACGTCATCCGCGGCTGGCCGATCGCGCTGCTCGTGGTCGATGAGGCGCACTGCATCAGCCAGTGGGGCCATGATTTCCGCACGTCGTACCGCAACCTGCACGGGCTGAAGGCAGCGCTCGGCGACATCCCCGTGCTGGCGCTGACCGCAACCGCGACGCGGCCGGTCGCGCGCGACATCCTGCGGCAGCTCGGCATGCGCCAGCCGAAGGGGTACCTCGGCTCGTTCTTCCGGCCCAACCTGCGGCTGCACTGCCGCAAGAAGGGGCAGGGCGACACGCGCAGTGAGATCCTGGCGCTGGTGCGGCGGCACGCGGGCGAGAGCGGCATCGTCTACTGCCTGTCGCGGCGCGCGGTCGACCAGACGACGACCTTCCTGCGCGCCAACGGTGTGAGCGCGGCCGCCTACCATGCCGGGCTGCCGGACGCCGAGCGCACGGTGACCCAGGAGGCGTTTGCGCGCGATGACGTGAGCGTCGTCGTCGCCACGATCGCGTTCGGCATGGGCATCGACAAGTCGAACGTGCGCTTCGTCATCCACCGCGACATGCCGAAGGACGTCGAGTCGTGGTACCAGGAGTTCGGCCGCGCGGGCCGCGATGGCCTGCCCAGCGACTGCTTCCTCTTCTACTCCTGGGCGGATGTCATGATGCATCAGCGTTTCCTCGACGAGGTGCAGGATGCCGAGCTGTTCCGTCGCAAGCGCCAGGCGACAGTCGACCTGTTCGAGCTCGTCGAGCGAGGCGGCTGCCGGCACCGCGCGGTGCTCGCCTATTTCGCCGAGCCGCTCGACGCCTGCCGCGATGCCTGCGACGTCTGCCGCGGCGAGAGCGTGGCCGAGCTGGCCGCCGCCGCCATGCTGCGTGGTGGTGCGGCTGTGCCGGCGTCCGGCGGCGGGCGACGTCGCGCGGCGGGCGCCACTGCTACCGCCGGCCGCGCGGCCCCGGCCCGCGATGTCGTGAGCGACGACCCCGAGTCGGCGGCGTTGTTCGCGCGGCTGCGCGAGCTGCGCAAGAGGATCGCCGACCAGCAGAACGTGCCCGCCTACGTCGTCTTCAGCGACGCGACGCTGCGCGAGATGGCGGCGCGCCGGCCGACATCACCCGCCGCGCTGCTCGCGATCAGCGGCGTCGGCCCAGCCAAGCTCGAGCGCTACGGCGCGGTGTTCCTGGAGGCGATCGGCGGCTGAGGCCCGGCGAGTTTCACGGCTCAGAACGGACAGTTCCCCGGCGCAGGCTCATCGATGCGCAGCGCCGCTCCCGGCGGCGCCAGATACGTCACCACATTCACCGCAGGCGATGACGTCTCGTTGCGCGCGATGTGGGCGTGGTCACCGACGTCGAGGAATCCCTGTCCCGCAGTGCGCACGATCGGCGTGCAGGTTGGGTCGGTCGAGTCGTAGAACGTCATCGTGCCGGAGACGACCTGGATGAACACCGGCCCCGGGTGGCTGTGCCAGCCGCTGAAGCCGCCCGGCTGGAAGACGATCTGCTGCACGGCGATGTCCAGCTCGCGGTGCGCCTTCACTTCGACGTGCCAGTCGCCGGTGATCCGCTTGACCTTGAGGTTCTGGCCGTCGCTGAACGTGGCGCGGCCGAGCAGCGTGGAAGTGGAGCCCGACCCCAGGGTACGGCGGGGGCTGAGGGTTTCCGCCGACGCGACGGGCGCCGTCGTATCGCCGCCGTCGCTGCATGCGGCGGCGAGAGCAGCGAGACCGAGCAGGGCGAGGCGACGGAAGGACTGCGGGTGTGCGGGCATGGAGCTCCTCCGGATCGGGTAGCTGGTGATGAACGGGCGCGCGCGCGGGGCCAGAACGGCTTGCCGCCCGAATTGCCCGCGAGCATGTTAAGAGGCCGGCATCGTCTCCTTCTCGCGCCGGATCGTTTCCCTCTCGCGTTGCCCATCCGCGGACGGCCTGACGCGTAGCATGTTCAGACTGAAGCTCTTTGGCGGTGCACTGATCGAAGGGCCGGCGGGTATGCTGGGCGGCCGGGTCGCCCAGCGTCGCCGGATCGCATTGCTCGCCGGCCTGGCTGCCGGACGGGGACGCCCCATCAGCCGTGACAAGCTGCTCGCGCTGCTCTGGCCGGAGGCCGAGCCGGAGCGCGCCCGCCATTACCTGTCCGACTCGGTCTACCTGATCCGGAGGGAGCTCGGCGACGCCGCCCTCGTGAGCGCAGGCGTCGATCTGAGACTGGAGATCAGCATCGTGTCGTGCGACGTCGCGGAGTTCGAGGATGCGGTGCTGCACGGCCGGCTGGAGCAGGCGGCCGATCTCTACACCGGGCCGTTCATGGACGGCTTCCACATCGATGACGCGCCCGAGTTCGAGCACTGGCTCGATGCCGAGCGGGACCGCCTCGCGCGCATGCGCTCGCGTGTGCTGGAGACGCTGGCCCAGACGCATGAGGATGCCGGCGGTTTCGCCGCGGCCGCAGACTGGTGGCTCCAGCTGGCCGCGCACGAGCCGGCGAGCGGTCGTGTCGCGCTACGCGTCATGCGCGCACTGGATGCGGCGGGCGATCGCGCGCGTGCCATCCAGCACGCGCGCACACACGCGCTGGTCGTGCGCGAGCAGTTCGGCATGGCCGCCGATGCGGAAGTGACCGCGTTCGCCGAACGGCTCCGCACGAGCGAGATGCCGCGCGCCGCGCACGCGTTGCCGGTGGTAGCCGTGCCGGAGCCGCCCGCGCCGCCGCCGCCCGCGCCTGAGCCAGCAGCCGTCCATGGCTCACGATCTCACCCCCCGTCACCGGCGCGGCCTCGGCGGCGCGCGCTCGCCATCGCGCTGCTCTCGCTCACCGCGGTGATCGCAGCCCTCGCATGGCCGTCCGCGCACGAGGCCACGCCCGATGTGATCCTCGTCGCCGACGCTGTGCGCGACACCGTGCTGGGCGACTTCATCTCCGAACGACTCCGTCAGGTTCTCTCGCGGTCGCCGCGGCTCACCGTGATGGGACGGCCGGCGATCGAGCCCGTGCTCCAGCGCATGGGCCAGCCCGCGCAGTCGCGGCTCGTGCCGGACGTCGCACGCGAGGTGGCGCTGCGCGAGGGGCTCAAGGCGTTCGTCCGCGTCGACGTACTTGCGAGCGGCGAGGGCCGGTACCTGAGCGCTGCACTCGTGTCTGTGGCGAATGGCGAGCTGCTCGACAGCGAAGGCGTCGTCGCCCTCAACGCTACGGATGTCGTCACTGCGACCGACCGGCTCACCGAAGTGGTGGCCGGCCGCTTTCCTGCACGTCTCGAGGCGACGGAACGTCGCGAACGGCTTTATCCGGTCACGACTGATTCGATCCGTGCGCTGCTCCTCCACATGGAAGCGTTCCTCGCTTACCGCATACGCGGCGATGTGGTGCGTGCGATCGAGCTTGCAGAAGAAGCGATTGCGGTCGATCCGGCGTTCGCCCAGGCGTGGCTGCATCTCCATCTTTTCCTGAGCGCGCAGGGCACGCACGATCGCCGCTCGTACGGTGCGCTGGTCGAGGCCTACCGGCTGCGCGAGCGGCTGTCGCCCTACGAGCGGTATCTCGTCGAGGCCGAGTACGACGTGAAGATCGACAGCGACCTGGACCGCGCGCTCGACCGCTATCGCCGGCACATCATCGAGGCGAAGAAATTCGGGCGCAATCAGGTCATCGTCTCGTTCCTGGCGCTCGCCTCGCTTCACCTCTCGATGGGTGACCTGGACGCGGCCGAGCGCGTGCTCCAGGACTCCCGGACGTGGTTTCCGGGGCCGTTCAATCAGGCGCTCCTCGCGCGCGTCCTGTATTCGCTCGACCGCGCTGAGGAGGCGTGGACCGTCCTCGACGAGGCGCTCCGGCAGTTTCCGGCGAACTCATGGACGCGGAGTGCGCGTGCGCACCGGTCCGCGGTCGAAGGCGACCTCACGGAGGCGCACGCGCTGGCGCTCGGCATCGAGTCACCGCCGGACGTGCGGTTCGGCCTGCGCACAGCCGCGCTGTTCGATGCAGTGCAGGGACGAGTCGCGGAGGCTGCCACACACCTGCGCGAGCTGAGATCGGAGCTGCTCGATGCGCAGCTCATCGGCGCGGCGTTCGGCGCGACCGCCGCACTCGCACAACTGCGACTCATCGCGGGCGACACGGTCGCCGCCGTGAAGGAGATCGATGACTTCCTCGCCGGCCAGCCGGCGGACTCCGTCGCCGCGTGGGGACAGCCGGCACTCCTGTTGGCGCGGTTCTTCGCCCGCGCCAACCGCCCGCAGCGGGCGAGCGAGTTTCTTGCCGCCTACGAGGACGCTCTGCCGCCCGCGCTCGCCAGCCATGACCCGTGGCTGCTGCGCCAGGCACGCGCGGCGCTGGCGCTCGCCACCCGCGATCCACAACGTGCCATCGACGAGCTGCGCAGCGGGCATCCCTACCTGCCGAGGAACGAGTGGTTCGAGGAGCCGCTGCTGCCGCTCGACTCCCGGCCCGAGCTGGCGCGCGCATTCGAGCAGGCCGGACAGGCCGACTCCGCGATCGTCGTGTACGTGCGGTATCTCGACACGCGCGCACTGTTCCGCGCCGAGGTCGATGCGTTCGAGCTCGCTGGCGTCTACGACCGCCTGGCCGCCCTCCATGAGGCGCGCCGCGACTTCGCGCGTGCAGCCGGATACCACCGCGCACTCGCCCGGCTCTGGCACGCTGCCGATCCGCCGCTACGTCAGCGCGCCGACGCAGCCATGCGTCGAGCTGCTACTCTGGAAAGGTCCTGATACAGCCCGATGGGGGACACGGATGAGCACGGTCGCGTCGCTGGCCGACCAGCAGAACGTGCCCGCCTACGTCGTTTCACCTGACCCCGCCAAGCACGGCGAGGCGCGCGCGGATCGTGTCGCGGCGTGGGTGGAACTCGGGGTCGGCACGCTGCCAGGCGGCGAGCACGGCCCGGAAGTGGATCGTCGCGCTATCGGGTTCGCCGGCGGCGGCGTAGGCCTGCGCCAGCAGCTCGTGCAGCTCGGTGCGCGTGATGTACAGGTTGGAGCCGTCGAGCGCGCCGCGCAGCGCGGGTGCGATGGCGGCAGCCGCTTCGCGCGGGCGACCGAGCGCGAGCAGCGTACGCCCCAACTCATAGTTCGTGCGCGTGTAGCCGAGGGTGGGCGAGTAGATGGCGCGTCGGAACTCGGCCGCCGCGTGCTCGGTCTGGCCGCGGGCGACGAGCAGCAGCCCGTTAGCGTGGTGATGCAGCCGGCGATCGCGGCCATATGAGCTGCGCGGCCCCCAGGCGCGGAGCGGCTCGAGCAGCGCCGCGAGCGCGGCCGTATCGCCGGCGGCGGCGTGGGTCGTGGCCAGGTGGGTCAGCAGCCAGCTCTTATAGCGCGCGAGGTGTCCACCTCTCAGTGTGGTGTCCGGCGCGACCGCGAGTGAATCGAAGAGGAAGGCAGCCTCATCGAGGCGGCCGAGCTCGAACAGCACCTGCGCCCGGTGCTGGATCGGACCGGTGCGGTGCCCATCGAGGGCAACGGCCTCGCGCCGCCGCGCGGTTTCGAGCGCCTCGCGCAGCCGACCCTGATTGCGCAGGCTGATGGTCTGGTACCAGAGGGCGTCCCGCCTCACCTCGGCGGTGCCGGTGCGCAGAAGCTCGGCAAGGACTCGCTCGGCCGCCGTGAAGTCGCCGGCCAGCAGGTAGATCCACGCGGAAAGTAATGCGCCAATTATCGGCCGCTCGGGCCGCGACGCGACGGGGGCGGCGGTGCGCAGGGCGGTCGTCGCCTCGCCGTGCCGGCCCTGAGCGGCAAGCGCAACGCTCAGCCACGGCCACAGCTCGGCCGCACCCGGCTGGACGCGCATCCATTCCTTCGCGACTCGTTCGGTGGCGGCGGCCGAATCGAGCAATGCATAGGCGCTTGCCAGGTGTGCGAACGCTTCGCACGGTCGGCAGCGCGGGCGGTTGCTGCGCAGTGCGAGCGAGTCGAGGGCGATCACTCGACGGAGGCGCGGGATCGCCGCGAGGAAGTCGCCGGCGTCGATCAGCGCCACACCGAGCTGCAGATGGGCTTCGGGTTCTGTCGGATAGCGCGCGGCCAGGCTCTCGGCGACCGCGACATAGCTCGGGTCGTGCATGCTGGCCGCAACCACGGCGCGGCTCAGCAGGCGCTCGCGGTCCGGCGCGCGGGCGGCCAGGCTGTCGAGTCGGGCGAGCAAGATTGTGGGCCGGCCCAATGCGTTGCCGCTGAACCAGGTATACAACGCCGCCAGCGCGAAGCCCCGATCGGCCGCGAGCGCGGCCTCGAAGAGCTGCAGCGCTCGGGCGTAGTCGGCCGCGCCGAAGCTGCGAAGTCCATCGTGGTAGAAGCGGTAGGCATGCAACGAGTCGGTCGTCACATCTGCAACGTGCAGCTCGGCGCCGGTGAGGCCGAAACCGGCAGCGAGCCGTGCGGTCGCGCGGTCCGCCAGCTCGTAGACATCGGCGCCCTCGATCCGGTAGCTGCCGCGCTGGGCGCGCGTCTGCAGATCCACGCGCCGCAGGTCGAGTCCCAGCGCTCCATCCGGTGAGCGATGCAGCGTGCCCTCGATCAGCTCGACGGCGCCCGCAGCGCGGGCAGCGTCGGCAACCGACGCACCTGCTCCGGCAAGCCCGCCGAGCTGGCCGAGCACCTCGTACATGCGTGCACTGCTGATCACCGGGAGGCCCTCGACGCGGGCGAGATTCGTAGCGAGCATGGTCGCCGAGCGGCCCGGCGAGATCCAGCGAGCGCACATCGGGCCGAGCCTCGAGCTGCCCGATCGCGAGCGTCGGAATCGGCTCTGACGTTCCGATTCGCAGCCACACCAGTACACCGGTGACCAGCGCCAC
Organism: Longimicrobiales bacterium; assembly: GCA_050732635.1. Taxonomy (GTDB): domain Bacteria; phylum Gemmatimonadota; class Gemmatimonadetes; order Longimicrobiales; family RSA9; genus JBOHRE01. The sequence goes on from JBOHRE010000046.1 coordinate 11,128, forward strand.
CGCGACGACAGCCAAGGAGGCCAGAGCCACGGGCCGCCGCGGCCGACGGGGAAACCTGCCGGAGCGCGCGCCGCGCGCCTGCTCGGCCGCGGCGCGACGTGTGATCGGGTGCAGGAACTCGAGCGTGTCCGGGCGCGCTGGCGTGTAGCGCAGCAGACGTCTTGCGATCAGCTCGTCCAATGCCGACTGGAGTACTTCGGTCGGGAGACCCGTCGCCCCGCGCAGGCGTGCGCGATCGATCGGTTCGGCGAGACCGGCTGCGACGGCGGCGACCTGCCGAGCCGCATCGCCCAGTCGATCGAGCCGGCGGGCCACCGCATCACGCACGCTGGATGGAAGCGGTAGCGGCCGATCGCCCAGCGCGGGATCGAGCCGCCAGATCCCGCGGGCGTCGAGCGCGAGGTGTCCTTCGTCGACCATCGCGTTGACGATCTCGGTCGCGAAGAACGGGTTGCCGGCCGTTTCGACGTGCAGTCGATTGGCGAGCTGCCGCCGCTCCGGCGCCGGCAGCTCCAGCATCGACGACAGCAGCCTCTCGATCTCGAGTTCGTCGAGCGGCGGCAGCTTCAGGCGCCGCACACGCGGCAGCTTGCGCAGTTCCGTCACGACCTCAGGCGCGCCGCCGCCCTCAGTCCGCACCGTCAGCAGAAGCAGTACGCCGGCGGGCGGATGCCGCGCGAGCGCGAGAAGCAGGCGCTGGCTCTCCGCATCGGCGAACGCGACATCGTCCAGCAAGAGCGCGATTGGAAGCTCCTGCGCGACTGCAGCGAGCACCTGTGCGGCCGCCTTGTGCAGCGCGCGCTCGTCGCCACGGCGCTCGGGGAGTGCCGGCCAGCGCTCGCGAATACGCGGTAGGATGCTGCTCAGCTCGGCGAGCTCGGCGTCCGACGCTCCGCTCAGCCCTGGCGCGGCGACGAGCAGCGCGAACACCTCGCGGGCGGCGCTCCAGGCACTGGGCGTCGCAGCCTCGGCCATGCGCGCCTGGAGAATCAGTCGCGCCTCGGGGTCCTCCTCGAGCGACCGGAGGAATTCCGCGCATAGCAGCGTCTTGCCCATCCCCTCACCGCCCTCCACGACGACTACCGCGACGCCGCCGTTCACCACTGTCTGCCACGCGGTCTGCAACTCCGCTCGTGCCGCGTCTCGGCCGACCAGGTCCGGCGTGAACAGCGCAGCGGATCCGGCGCTGGCGACGCGACGCTCGGGAAACGGGTCCTGCTCGAGCCGCTCGCCCAGCCGCGCGAACGCGGCCGACGGACTCACGCCGAGCTCCCGACGCAGCCGTGTCGCGTATTCGGTGTGGCGCGCCCGCGCAGCATCGGCGCGGCCGTCCAGGTAGAGTTCCTCGACGAGTCGATGGTAGCCGCGCTCGTCGAACGGCAGGAGCTCCGCCCACTGTTCCGCCCACCTGATCGCGGCCGCGCGGTCACCCGCCGTCTCGGCGCCCACCACCAGCCGCTCGAACGCTCCCGACAGCAAGCGACGCGTCCGCTCTCGCTCGGCCTCGACCCACAGTCGGTACGCCTCGCCGCCCACATCCTCGGTGGCGGCCAGGAAATCCCCGCCCCAGAGAGCGATGGCGTCTGCGGGCCGACTACCCGCGACTGCCGCTTCGAATGCGGTCACGTCCAGGTCGACGACGCTCGCCTTCAGCATCACGGCCTCGGGAGCGATAGTCAGCCCTTCGTCCAATGTGCGCCGAAGCATGAGGAGCACCTGTCGTAGCGAGTGGCGCGCCCGCTTCTCCTCGCGCTCGCCCCAGAGCAAGTCTGTGAGCTCCGCGCGGCGCACCGATCGACCGGCACGCTGCGCCAGATACGCCAGCAGTACTAGCTCCTTACGGCGCCCGGGCAACAGCTCGCCCGACGGGCCGATCAGGCGCAGCTCACCGAGCGTGCGGAGACGGAGCATGGTGGCTAGGCGTCGTCGCCCCAAACAGTTGCTGGCCGGTTGCATCCGGGCTGACGCCCGGCTGCGCGGGCGGTGACAGACTTGGCTCGCCCGGATTGCGGAGCCGGGATACAGAAGACACGAGGCGCACGAGGCAAGGCATGACGGATCCTACCTGGGAAGAGGCGACCGGCGGCGGGCACTTCGCGTACTTCATGGTCCGTGTCCACGTCGATGCGCCGGGCAAATCGGCGACCTGCGCCGGCGTGGTCGAGCGGCTGGGGACCGGACGGAAGTGCTCGTTCCCGGACGGACAGGCGCTGCTGCGCCTGCTCGCCGACTGGTCGCACGCACCGTTCAAAATGCCGCCCGGCGAAGCAAGAAGCAACGAGCCGACTCACCGCGGCGCATGACCCTTTCAACTCCGGACGAGCCAAACACCATGCACAGAGTCGACCGAATGGTCCCACCGCTCGGAACGCGAGGAGGGCCGATCAAGCGGGCACTCCTCGGGGCATTCCTGATCCTGCTCACGACGGGCGGCCTACCGGCACGCGCCGCCGAGGCGACGCAACGCGCGCCTGCGGAAACGCCGGTTGCCCATGCCCATCCCGCCCTTCCGGCCGGGCCCGCAAACGCCGATCTCATCTCGAGCAATGACAACCGGCGCGCAGCCGGCCGATTGAACGGTGGGGTTCTCACGCTCCGGCTCGAGGCCCGCAACGGCGTCTGGTATCCGGAGGGCCCGGAGGGACTCGCACGTGCCGTTGCGGCCTTTGCCGAGGAGGACGGCGAGCTGCTGAACCCGGGGCCGCTGATCCGCGTACCCGCCGGAACCGAGGTCCGCGTTTTCGTGCGCAACTCGCTCGAGACCCCAGTCACGATGTACGGGCTCGGTGCGACGCGCGGTATCGTGGCGGACAGCTTCCGCATCGAAGCGGGCGCCGTGCGCGAGATGCGGTTCACGGCGGCTGTGCCTGGCCTGTACTACTACGCAGGCAAGACGCCGCAGCAGGTCGACCCGCTTCTGGATGGCGCGCACCCGGTGTTCAGGCGAATGGGGTCGGACAGTCAGCTCAACGGCGTGATCGTGGTGGATCCGCCGGGAGCGCGCGCGCCTATCGACGACCGCATCTTCGTCATCTCGCGCTGGGGCGTCAACGACACGATATCCGTGACCGGCACGGGTCGCGACAACGTCATGGTGATCAACGGCCTGTCCTGGCCACACACGGAGCGATTCGACATCACGCAGGGCGACTCGCTCCACTGGCAGTGGGTCAACATGACCAACCTGCCGCATCCGATGCACCTGCACGGCTTCTATTTCCGCGTCGACGGCCGTGGCGACGGCGTACGCGACACGCTCTACGCACCGGACCAGCAGCGCCACGCCGTCACGGAGACGGTCCTCCCCGGCCATACCATGGCGATCGTCTGGTCGCCCACGCGTTCCGGGAACTGGATCTTCCACTGTCACATCACCACCCACATGACGCCGCACGTGGAGCCGGACGAGAACGGCGACCTGCGGGTGCATACAGGTCACGGGAACGGCGACCATACGAGTGCGGGCATGCAGCACGCCATGGCGCGGCTGGTGCTCGGCATCCATGTGAAGCCGAAAGGTGAGGTGGCGCAGCCGACGCGGGCCGAGCCGCGTGCGATCCGGCTCCTCGTCCGCTCGCGGCCGGCACCGGGTACCACGAATGTGCGCTATGGGTACGTGCTGGGCGGCTCGGCCGAGGAATCCGATCCGGGCGCGCTCCCCGTTCCCGGTCCGACGCTCATTCTCGAGAAGGATCAGCCGGTGGCGATCACGATCGTCAACCAGTCGCATGATCCGGCAGCGGTGCACTGGCACGGGATCGAGCTCGAGAGCTTCCCCGATGGCGTGCCCGACTGGAGCGGGATGGGCAGCAGCGTCCTGCGCGCGATCCCGGCGGGCGATTCGCTGACCGTCCGCTTCACGCCGCCGCGCGCCGGCACGTTCATGTATCATTCGCACTTCAACGAGTACCAGCAGATTTCGTCGGGTCTGTACGGCGCGATCGTCGTGCTGGAGCCCGGGCAGCCTCACGACCCGGAGACCGACCGCGTGCTTCTGTTCAGCGATTCAGCGGTCACCATCAATCCGGTCCGCGGCCCGTTCGCCGTCCCTCTGCTGAATGGGCGTGCGCGGCCGGAGCCGATGGAGCTACGCGCCGGCGTCACCTATCGATTCCGGCTCATCAACATCCGCAGCAATTTCGTTGTTCTCGTCGGGCTCTTTGCCGGTGACGGGCCGGTCGAGTGGCGACATGTCGCCAAGGACGGCGCCGAGCTGCCCGCCGCCCAGGCGGTGTTCCGCCCCGCGCAGCAGAGGCTCTTTGTCGGTGAGATCTACGACGTGGAGTTCACCCCACGCGAGGCGGGCGAGCTACGGCTGCGATTCGGATACCCGCCGAACTTCCGGCCGCAGGGCGTGCGCGTGCCGGAACCGGCCGTGGTGGCGGTGCGGGTTCGTTGAGGGCTCATGTGTAGCCGACGCGCAGCCGGTGCAGCGATCCTGTTCGCTGTTGCCCTCGCGACGACCGGTCTGTCAGCTGCGAGGCGCGGCATCACGCTAGGCGAGACCGCTGCACCGCTTTCTGCGCGCGCAGCGCGCGCGCTGCCGAATGACAATATCGTGCCTGCCGGGCGTCTCGTGGACGGCGTCTTTACGCTGCGGCTCGAGGCACGACAGGCCAACTGGTACCCAGAGGACTCGGCCGGTGCGGCGATCCCGGTGTTCGCCTTCGCCGAGACCGGCGAGGCCGCCAGTATTCCGGGGCCGATGATCCGTGTTCCCGCCGGCACGGAGCTACGCGTCGCGGTGCGGAACACGCTGCCGAAGACGCTGACATTGCGCGGACTTCGGGATCGCGCCGAGAGTGCCGCCGATTCGATCGTCATCCAGCCGGGTGCGACACACGAGCTGAGGTTCCGCGCGGCCACGCCCGGAACGTACTACTACTGGGGGCGAACGGAGCCCAACCCGCCGAATTCACCGCCGACGGCCGTGCCACGCCTGGGAATCAGACACGACGCGACACTGGCGGGCGCGTTCATCGTCGATGCTCCGGGCACGTCGCCGGCGCCGGACGAACAAGTGTTCGTCATCACGGCGTGGGCCGACACGTCCACCGCGCTGGGCGTGAAGTCGGACCATGCTGACCGTATCCTGCGCCGCGAAGGCATCCCGCGCGACCACTGGCTCCTGCTCGCAGTGAACGGCCGATCGTGGCCATACACGGAGCGCCTGTCGTACACGATCGGTGACACCGTACGCTGGCGCGTGATCAACGGCAGTCCGTTCCCGCACCCCATGCACCTGCACGGCTTCTACTTCGCTGTGGACGCGCGCGGCGATGCGATGCGCGACACGGTGTACGCCCCGGCCCAGCGCCGGACCGTCGTGACGGAGTGGCTGGCCGGTGGCACCACGATGGCACTGACCTGGATCCCGACTCGTCCCGGGAACTGGCTCTTCCACTGCCACATTGTCACCCACATCTCCGATGCGAACCGCCTCGCCTCGGGCGCCGCGGGGCGAAGCACAAATTCCAATCATGCCGAGCACGCTATGGGTGGCCTGGTGATTGGAGTTCGAGTATCGCCAGCACGCGACCCGGCCTCCGTGCAGAATGCCCAACCGCGGCGGAAGCTGCGCGTCTTCGTCACGCAGCGAGCGAACGTCTACGGCGTGCGGCCGGGCTACAGCTATGTCCTGCAGGAAGGGCCCACGCCGCCGGCACCCGATTCCATCCGCGCGTTGAGCTCGACGCTCGTGCTGCACGAGAACGAGCCCACCGAGATTACCGTCATCAACGCAGCGACGCATCACACAACAGTCCACTGGCACGGCATGGAGCTCGAGAGCTTCTACGACGGTGTCGGTGACTGGAGCGGCTGGGGCGAACGCCTCGCCCCGCCGATCGCCGCGGGCGATTCGTTCGTGGTGCGCCTGACGCCGCCGCGTGCCGGCACATTCATCTATCACACGCACGTGAACGAGGGGATCGAGCTCGCCTCGGGACTCTACGGCGCGTTGCTGGTACTGCCGGAGAACGCGTCGCTGGATGCGGCGGAGCGGGATGTCCTCCTTCTTCTCAGCATCGGCGGGCCGCACGACGATGCACGGCCGCTGGTGAACGGCTCGACAGCGCCGCCGCCGATCCAAATGCGCGCCGGTGTCCCGCGCCGGTTCCGCTTCATCAACATCTCGCCGCTCGAGACGCACCGCATACAGCTCACGTCGGGTGGCATCGTTCAGGAGTGGCGCGCGCTCGCCAAGGATGGCGCCGAGCTGGCGGCGCACCAGGCGACGACTCAATCCGCCGCACTGGTGCTGCATCCTGGTGAAACCTACGACTTCGAGGTCGTGCGGCCACGTCCCGAGACGCTTGTGCTGACGATCAGCTCGGTCGAAACCATTGCGAACCGCGCGGCCGCGCGCGCGCGTGGCGTTCGCCCTGCAGACATCCCGCGGATCCTGACCGAGATTCCCGTCGTCGTGCGCTGACCCGCACGTGGGGGACAGCCTTGGGGCGCAGCAAGCTCGCGCGACTGCTGGACATCAACTGGCGCTACGCTGCGAGGGTCGACGTGCCGCCACCTCGATGGTTCGTCCACGTGCGCTGAGGACTTCCGCGACGCAGACGCCGCCTTCAGGGCCTACTCGGGCGATTCGGCCGTATCCGCGTCGCTTCCCGGATCCTGGCCCTGATCGCCGCCTTCGAGCGCCTCCTTCTTCAGCCGTTTCTTCTCCGCCTTCGCATCCCGTTTCTGCTGACGCTTCAGCTCCTGTTGCCGCTTCTTGAAGCCATAATTCGCTCGCTTAGCCACTATGCCTCGCCGCTGAGTGAAAAGGGTCCGCGCGCAGATCGCGCCCGGGACGCCCTATGCGTTACCCGCGACTGCGGCGCGTGCTCCTTCGCGAGCGGGAGCGGCGCGCCACTCGTTGAGGCCTCAGCGCCCGCGCTGCCTGCGCGCTCGCGTGCGTGCGGCCTTCCTCGCTGATGCGCTGCGCTCGGCGGCCGTGCGCTTGCGGGCGCCCTTCCTCGCCGAGGCGCTGCGGTCCGCACGGGTCCGCTTACGCGCGGCCTTGCGGGCGTGGCGGCTCAGCGCCTGCTTCGTGCCGGCCTTGCGACCTTCCCGCTTAAGCGCCTTCCGGGTCGCGCGCGAGCGCGTGGACGACTTCTTCCTCGCACCGGACTTCCGGCCTTTTGCAAGATCCCGCTTGGCGCGCTTGCGCGTGGCGGACGACGCCTTGCCCTTCTTCGGTGGCGGCAGCTCGACGCCGGAGCGGCGCGCCTTGGACAGCCCGATCGCGATGGCCTGCTCGGGCGAGCGCGCGCCGTGCTTGCCCTCGCGGACGTGCTCGATCTCCTCACGGACATACTCGCCGGCCTGCGTGCTCGGCGCCTTGCCTTCGCGCTTTGCCTTGCGGGCTCGCTCGACCGTCTTCTTCTCGGGCATGGGCAGTGCCTCCTCGTTCGGTTCAGCTCCTGTCGTGGCAAGGAGGATGCCGTTCAGCGAGCGGCCGGGCCGGCGTCGATCAGCGCGATAAAGCGCGTGAGCGCGGCGTGGTACCGCGCGCCGCCGACGACGGCGACGTCGTTGTGGCCGGCGCCTTCCACCCACAGCGACTGCTTCGGCTCTCGGGCCGCGTCGAACAGCCGGCGACCATGCGCGAACGGCACGACCTCGTCGGCCGTGCCGTGGATGACGAGCACGGGCGCGCGCAGCGCGCGGATGTTGGCCAGGTTCGGGAAGCGGTCGAACGGGAAGAGCCGTATGCGCGTGACCACGCGGAACGCGCTGGTGAAGGCGCTTTCCAGCACGACGCCGGCGATGTCGTGGCGCGCGGCCAGCTCGAGCGTCGGCCCGGAGCCGACCGACCGGCCGTAGAGGATCAGCCGGCCAGGGTCGATGCCCAGTGTGTCGACCGCGTAGCGGTACACGGCCTCGGCATCTTCACTCGCCTTGCGCGCGCTTGCCGGCCCGCCGGTGCTGTGGCCGTAGCCGCGGTAGTCGTAGCCGATGACCGCGAAGCCGGCCTCACGCAGGTCACGCAGCACGAAGGCCACGTGGCCGAGGTCCTCCGCGTTGCCGTGGCTGTAGAGGACCGTGTAGCGCGCCTGCGGCTGGTGCAGGTGCAGCACCGCGACGGAGTCGCCCGCACCGACCGGCACGAGGCCGAAGTCCGCGTCGCCCGCGCCGTACGACGCAGCCGGCGGATAGAACATCAGCCGATCGGCGAACAGCACGACGAGCACGACCACGACCGCGTACACGACGAGCGCCAGCAGCAGATAGCGGCCCAGCAGGTCCATTCACGTCTCCGTGCGCCGGCTGCGCGACGCGCGCTCGATCAGCCGCCGGCCGCAGCCTCGAGCGCGTCGCCGCCGAAGCTGGGCTCCTCGCGCAGCGTCAGCCAGTCGGTCCGGCCGCGGTCCCATTCCTGGATGAGCACACCGTAGCTCTCGAGCGCCGCGCGGATCCGTGGCGAATCGTAGCCGACCAGCTCCTCGAGCACCGGCACCAGCACGCCGAGCGCGTCGTCGGTCACGATCGTGCGCTTGGCGAGCTGCGCGATCGAGCGCGCCTGCGACACGGCGATCGTCAGCCCGTCGCCGCGGTTCACGTGCATCATGACGTGTAGATCCGAGCTGCCATCGCCGATGTAGGCGACGCGGTCGCTCGGCACGCCCAGACGCAGGCGCAGCTCGTCGACGGCCGTGACCTTGCCGTAGCCAGCGGCGACGCGCAGGACCGAGTCGATCTCACCGCTCTCCGGGTCGAAGCCGAAGCGCGTGCCGATGATGTTCTCCGCGGGCACGATGCCGTCGAGTGCCGAGCGCACCACGTCCTCCGGCGCCGCCGACACGACGTAGAAGTCGAAGCGGTAGCCGTCAATGCCGCGCTCGAGCAGCCGAACCAGCAGCGCGATGTTGCGCTTCAGGCGCACGCGCCGGCCGACCTCGATCAGGTCCTCGCGCCGCACGCGACGGAACTCCGGGTCGTGACGCAGCAGGTACGCGAGCTCCGCGCCCTCCTGCACCAGGTGCAGCCGCGACAGACCCGCGACCTTCTCCTCGAAACCGGCGATGCCGAGCGATTCGCTCAGCAGCAGCCCGGCATCATTGAAGCTCAGCGTCTGATCGAAGTCGCTGACCACCAGACCATGTCGTATCATAAAGGCCTCCCTCCTGTTCGGCCGTATATCGCGAAACCGCCAACGCCATCACGGATGGCGCACTGCGTGACGCGCCGCGCGCGCCCTACACACGAAGGCCCCCGCGCCGTGCATCGGACGCGGGGGCCGGGGTCCCGTTCACTGCCAACTGCCTCAGCCCGATCCGCTCCGCGTTCGAATCCCCGAGCATGCGCGCTGAATGCGGCGCTGCTCGACCAGCGGATTCGGATTGACGTGGGTATGCCGGAAGCTCATGGGACCCCCTATCTATGTGCGCCACACTGGGCAGCGCCGTTCCCTGCCGGTTCCATGCCAGGGCGACGGCCTACGGCATTCCTGCGGTCGTGCCCGTGTAACGAGCCCGCCTCGGCATTCTGTGCGGTCACGAGTGTGTAACGAGCGTGCGTCCGCAGGGGCTCTGCCCTACTGGCGCCGGATGAATACCGGCTGGACCCAGGCCACGGCACCGCCCGAGTCCGTCACCCGCGCGCGTACGTAGCCGTCGAGGCCGTCCGCCGCGCGCAGCACATACACCGCCGGGTTCGCGCCGGTCCGCTCGAGCACGCGACCGCCGTTGCCGATGAACTCGGTCGTGTACCGGAAGTCCTGCTGCTGCCGGATGCGGATCTCGAGGCGGGTCGCCGTGACGTCGATGTCCTCCAGCTCGACGCCCGTCGTCGCGTAGAACTCGCCCGCTTCCAGCCGACCGAGAATCTCCTCGGCGTCCAACCGATCCGCCCGCACCACCACCCAGCCGCGGCCGGGGTTCGCACGATCGCGCGAGAACTCGCCCACGAAGTGATGCGCGTCATCCACCGCGATGCCGTAGATCCGCTTGCCGCCGGTCAGCAGGTGATCCCAGATCTCCTCGAGACCGGGCGCATCGCCACCGCCGGCATTATGCACCAGTGGGTGCCCGTTGAAGATCTCCAGCAGCCTGTCGTTGCGGACCTGGGCCAGTGTGTGATGGTCGAACGCCCAGCCGAAGTTCGGATGATTGATGTGCGGGACACCCTCCACTGCGCGCACCGCGTCGACGTTCTTCTGGATCGTGCCCACCAGTGTGCTATCCGTCCGCGGCTCGATCACGTGCGGGATGTTGAGACCGTTGATGTGAACCGGCTTCCGCTCGAACGCCGACGTGACCTCCTCGCCCGGGATGAGCAGGAAGCTCGAGTCCATGAGCATTGCGAGCGTCTCTGGATCGACCCACACATTGTGGTCCGACAGTACCAGGAAGTTGTAGCCATTGCCCTTGTACCAGCGGGCCACCACCTCCGGCGGCGAGTCGCCGTCGCTCTCCAGCGTGTGCGTGTGCGTGTTGCCCTTGAACCAGCGCGAACCGGGATCCGGCGGAACCTCGAAGCGCTGTGCCGCTGCACCGCCCGCGCTCGCGAGCGCAAGGCCGCACGCGACCGCCACAACCCGAAAGCCTCCGGAGCTGAGGCGCATTGCCCCTCCCCTAGTCACCGCGATCCACCAGCCCGCGACCACCCCACCAACTACACACCCTGCGCCTGCTCGAGCGAGCGCCCGAGCAGCGCGAGCACCACCTCCAGCTCGGCCTCGTCGCGCGGCGCGTACACCATCACGACAGTCTCGGGAATATAGCCGACCCGCGCGGCAGGGTGTGGTTCCGCCCACCCCTGCGCCACCGCCTCGTGCGCGACCTCGCGCGGCAGCACCATGTGCAGGCTCCCATCCGGCGGTGGATGGATGTGCGCGAACTCACGGCCGATGATGAACGCGTGCGGCCCCGAAGCCTGCTGATCCTCCGCCAGCCACAGGGCCCGCGCACCCGGCACCGAGATCAGGCTCGGCCGATCCTCCACGCCCGGCAACGCGAGCGCGCGCCGCGCCAGCTCGTCCACGAGCAGCGGCGTTGTCGTCTGGTCGAGTTGCGTGTGCGGATTGGTCGAGGTCGTCCGTGGCCGCCCGCCCGCGCGCTGCGGCAGCGCGCTCAGGTCGATCTCTACGGCACGATTCATTGCCACTACCTGCGTTCGCCTCGGGGAGGCACCCGCGCCACCAGCGAAGACCGTGCCCGCCGGCGGCCGTAATGACCGGCAGACGCCGCGGCCCCGGGTGCAGGCGGCCCTTGACGGGTGCTGTCGATATATCGTATCATGTCGCCAGCGCTCGACAACGGCCGACGCCGAGCACCGCACAGGCACGCGGCGGGACGTGCCGCAGCCACCCTTCAACCTCTCTGAGTATGGGACCGCGATCCTACGAGTTTCCGTTCGGCGCCTGGGCGTCATGGTGCGGCCCGGGGTTCACGGGCCGGGGCGCCGGGCGTGGCGGACGACGCCGGCGCGTCTTCGAGCGAGGCGACCTGAAGTACATGGTGCTGGCGCTGCTGGAGGAGAAGCCGATGCACGGTTACGAGGTGATGCAGCGGCTGGAGGAGGAATCGGGAGGCTTCTACTCGGCGAGCGCGGGCTCGGTGTACCCCGTGCTGCAGATGCTGCAGGACCAGGGTCAGGTGACGTCGGCGGAGATCGACGGCAAGCGCGTGTACCGGATCACGGATGCCGGTCGCGACTTCCTGCACGCGAACCGCGACCGGGTGGAGGACGTGACGGACCGGGTCAGCGATTTCGGTTCGCTGTTCGGCGGGCGGGGCATGGGCGAGCTGACGCGCTCGTTCGTGCAGTTGGCGCAGGTCAGCTTCGAGAAGGCGTTGGAGGCGGCGGGCGACCCCGAGTCGGTGACGTCGCTGCGCGAGATCCTGGAGCGTGCTACACGGGAGATGGAGTCGTGGCACCGCCGTCCGCGAACGAGCGGCTGAGCAGAGGGAGGCGCGACATGGAATTGTTGATCTGGTTCGCGGTGATCTGGTTCCTGGTCAGCTCGCGTGGGCGGTGGGGCGCGTGCGGCGGCGACTGGCGCCGGGAGCGGCGCGGCTCGCGGCTGGGCGACGTCGCCCGAGGCGGGTCACCGCGCACGCCTCGCGTTCGTTCCCGAGCGGCGGTCGTGCTGCCGCAGGAATTGCCATTCGAGCGTGCGAAGCGTGATTTCGTCGAGGGGCGGCTCACCGTCGAGCAATACGAGGCGGAGCTGGATCGTCTGATCCGTCGCAGCCCGCAGGCGTAGGGGCCGTCTCGCGGCGAGCGCGAGGCGAGGCCTCCGGGCGATGTCGCCCGGAAGCCTCTGGCCCGCTGCAGCCTCAATCGGTGATGAAGACGGGCGCCGCAGTACGCGCGGAGTGGCGGGCAGCGGCGTGGATGGCCCGGGCCCATTGCTCTGCCGTCGCTCCGTCCGTTAGCTCGATGGCCGCAGCGTCACCCGCGCTGCCCGCCGTTGCGCACTGCACCTCGATGGTCATCGGCGTGTAGAGCCAGAAGGTGAGGAAGCTGGCCAGCTGGTTCAGGAAGCTCAGCTGCGTGTCGACGCGCGCCACGCCGTTGGGGCAGCGGCTGGCGGTCTCGACGGTGGAGGGTGGGACCAGTCCATAGACGAAGCCGTGAGCCCACTCGACTTCCACGCTCTCGCCGGATGGCGTGAGGCCGGTGTCGATCGTGGCGTGATAGCATCCCGCCAGCGGCATCGTGACCAGCAGCAGCAGCGGTGCTCGCATGGCTCCTCCCTTCGATGGTGAAAGTGCGCCCACGCGAGGCGTGGGCGAGTCAACTCCAGGTGTACCAGACGGCATCCCTCCTGTCAGTGCCGGTCGCGGGCGCCCGGTGGAGCCGAGGCGCGCTCGGTCCGGCGGATCACGAGCTTCAGCCCGGACCACACGTCGTCCACGGCGCATACCTTGACGTCGACGAGGCCGAGCGGCAGCGCAACCTCGCGCACGACGTCCTCGGTGATGTCGGTCGGCACGCGCGCTGACTTCTTCGGCCAGGAGACCCAGATCATCCCATCGGGCACGAGCTTCTGCCGCAGCGACGGCAGCCGGCGCTGGAGCACACGCCGCTCGCCCACGAAGAGGTGGACGAAATCGAGCGCCGCGCGCGGTCGCTCGAGGATCGCAATGTCAGGAGGCAGGTCGGCCACGAGCCTGCCATAATCGATAGGACTGTCGATCACCGAGATGCGCATGCCGCTGCGGATGCCGAGCTTCTGCACCAGCGGCGTGCCGGAATAGCCGGCGCTCATCGCAGTGCCCGCACCACCTGCTCTGCCTGCCACAGGTGTCGGTGCTGATGCCGCGGCAGGATGCCCAGCGCCGCGTACAGGTTGTAGCGCACGCGCGCGTTGAAGGGCGAGGTGAGCTTCACCCTGTCGATCGGCAGGCCCCGGGCGGCAGCGGCGCAGGCCACCTGTTCATCCTGCAGCCGCTCGAACGTGGCGAGCACTTCGACAGGGTCGCCGCCGCTGGCCGGCACGAACCGGCTCGCGGTCCCGGTTCGCAGCCGCACGGGTGGCGGCATGATCCTCCAGAGCAGCCAGCCGATCGGATCGCGCCGCAGCCGGCGTGCGCCCAGCGGCTGGAGACGTTTTGCCCTTTCCAGACCCTCGTGAAGCAGCGGCAGAAACGCCTCGCCCGTCCGGTTCAGGTGGATCACGCACTCGCCGGCCGACCAGCGGGCCGGGTCCGGGCGCTCGAACCACCGCGTCGCCTCGATCGTGGCGGCGAGCTGCCGAAGCCTCGCGCGGGCACGCTCGAAATCCTCGATGACCTCCTGCAGCTCGGACCGCACTAGGGACCAGCCGGGAAGCGCGGGTGGGAGCGCAGGCCATCGAGGTCCGGGGGGATCTTCATCCAGATGAGGTTGCTGAAGCCATTCTGGATGGCGCGCTCGAGTGCGTCGATGAGTGGGGAGGTGTCGGGAACCGTCGGAAGCTGCTACGCCGCCGGGACGGCCGCAAGCGACCCGGCGGCGCGTCGGCGCGCGCGGTCAGTCGATCTGGCCGCGGATCTCGCCGCCCGGGAACTGTGTCGTGTGCACGTTCACATAGGTGTTGCCTGCGCGGATCGCGTCCATCAGCAGCGCCACGCTCTCACCGCCGAGCGGGTCGGCGGGAAGCGGGTTCATCACATCGTCGTCGGTGATCACGCCCTGCTCCAGCACGCCCTGGAAGCGGCCCGGGATCAGCTGCGGCGGCGGCGCCTCCGGATATAGCCACACCACGATCGGGCCGTTCACGCCCGCGGGCGCAACATGGATGTGTGCCATCAGCACGTTCTCGATGTTGGCCACGATCAGCTTGTAGCTGAGCTCGCTGCCATCGGGGCTGAGCTGGAACACGGCCTGTCCCTGCGCGCGCGATCCCGTCGGCGGCACCTCCTCGTCGCCGGTCAGGTGCGTGCGCAGATTGTGTGGCGCGTCGGCCGCGCTGTGCACGAACACCGGCACGACAACGGGTTCGAGCGGACCGGGCGAGGCGCTGTCGTCGACGCAGCCGGCCGTCACTGCCACGGTGAACGCGAGCATACTGCCCATGATGCGACGCTGCATGGGAAACCTCCGGCGTTGGGGAGGTCGTCGAAGCGCGGCAAACCCCAAGCCGCGCCTGACGCGGCCGAGCGGCCGCGGGGCAGAACGTGCGCACGCCGTGGCAGGTCGCCGAAAGTGCGGGCCTCCGGCGCCAGGCGTCGTCCAAGATGCGGCGGCGCGCGGTGGCATCGCTCTCGCCGAAGCCCCACGCACCGCGGCGTCCCGTGCGGGAACGCCGATCAGCAATGAAAGGTAGGCCTCAGAGCGTGTCCGTCGGGGCGAACAGCTCGACCGTGATGAAGGCGCTGTCCAGGCCGATCAGCGCGCCAACCGAGTCGATCGGCACGACGGTCGCCGTCACGATGGCGGTACCCAGGTCGAGGCCGGTGACCAGCGTGAGCGAATCCGCCGGCTCCAGTGCGATGCGCGTGGAGTCGGTGGTCTGCCAGCGGAACGAGGCGACGCCACCGCACGTCGCCAGTGGTGACGCGCGCAACGTGCGCGACTGCTGCAGCGGCACGAGCAGTGTCTCCGGCGTAACGTCGACCACGACGCGGCACGGCTCGATGCCGCCGACGAGCCCGCCGCCCTCGTCGTCGCACGCGAGCGCGCCGCTGGCCACGACCGCGGCCAGCAAGGCGGCCGCAGGC
>JBOHRE010000047.1:0-25341 GCA_050732635.1 Longimicrobiales bacterium
GTCGCCTGGATCTCCGTGATCGCCGCCGTCAACGTCGTCTTCCCATGATCCACGTGCCCGATCGTCCCCACGTTCACGTGCGGCTTCGTCCGCTCGAATTTCGCCTTGCCCATTGGTCCTGTCGGTCGCTCGTCTCGGGTGCGCGCAGCTGAAAAAGTCACGGGCGCGATCGGCGGCGCGAGCCGAGTCGGTGGCTTGACTCCGCCCGCGCCGCCGCGGAACTTCACGCGCGTGGCAGTCGCCGGTCTCGGAACCACCGAGCGGGCTCGGAGGCGCCGTTCCGGGACAGACAGGTATTATATACAGCGGTGCGGGGGGTGTCAACGGCCCGCAGCACCCTGGCGGCCCGTGCGCGCCCCGCAAACAGATGGATGGCACGCGACGTGTATCCGCGCCACTCCCTTCGCGCCTCGGCCGGGTCGGCAACAGCCGCCAGATCGCGCGCTGTGCGGTCCGCCGAGCGGCTCTGCGTCCGCCGGCCCATCGCGGCCGGCCCGAGGTCACCCTGCCTACTCGGGCGGATGTTTTCGGAGCGCTGAGGAACGATGTTGCCAAAGGCCGTCCTCCTCGTCGAGGACAACGAGGACAACCGTTTCATCTACAGCACGATCCTGCAGCGACAGGGCTACCGGGTTCTCGAGGCGCGCACCGGCGAAGAGGGCGTGAGCCTGGCACGCGAGCGTCGCCCGGATCTGATCCTGATGGATATCTCGCTGCCGCGGATGGATGGCTTCGAGGCGACGCGGCTGCTGAAGGCCAGCCGTCAGACCGCAGCGATCCCGATCGTCGCGGTCACCGCACATGCCCTGATGCAGGATCGGTTACGCGCGCGCGAGGCCGGGTGTGACGCGTACCTGGTCAAGCCGATCGAGCCGCGCAAAGTGCTGGCCGAAGTCGAGCGCATGATCGGCATGAGCGGCGCGGTCAGCGACGGGGGGCGAGGCGGATGATCGAGGATCTCGGCGGCCTCGATTACGCCGTGCGCAAGGCGCCGGACTGATCACTGCGGTCAGCACAGCCATGACCCGTGCCCGCGACGTTCCACTGCGCGTCGGCCTCATCGGCTACGGCCTCGCCGGCGCGGTCTTCCACGCGCCGCTCATCGCCGCGACTCGCGGCCTCCGGCTCACCGCGATCGTCACGCGGGATCCCGTGCGCGCTGCAGGCGCGCGCAAGCAGCACCCCAGCGTCCGGGTGGTCGATTCGGCGGATCGTCTCTGGGAGCAGGCCGCCGGGCTGGACGTGGTGGTCATCGCCGCGCCCAACCGAGCGCACCTGCCGCTCGCCCTGGCCGCGCTGGCTGCCGGGTTGCCCGTCGTGGTGGACAAGCCGCTCGCGCCGAGCGCGGACGAGGCCCGCCAGCTGATCGGCGAGGCGCAGGGGCGCCGCCTGTTGCTGACCGTATTCCACAACCGCCGCTGGGACGGCGACTTCCTGACGCTGCAGCGTCTGCTCGCCGAGGGTGAGCTCGGCGATGTGCTGCGCTTCGAATCGCGCTTCGAGCGTTGGCGGCCCACGCCGAAGCCAGGCTGGCGAGAGCGCGGTGATCCGCACGAGGCTGGCGGCCTGCTCTACGACCTCGGCAGCCATCTCATCGATCAGGCGCTGGTGCTGTTCGGTCCCGTCACACAGGTGTACGCCGAGCTCGACCGCCGGCGTGCCGACGTGGCGGTCGAGGATGATGCGTTCGTCGCGCTGACGCATGCGTCCGGCCCGCGCTCGCACCTCTGGATGAGCGCCGTCGCAGCGCAGCTCGGACCGCGGATGCGCGTGCTCGGGTCCCACGCAGCATGGACCAAGTTCGGCCTGGATGTGCAGGAGGCCGCGCTGCGCGCCGGCGTGACCGTCGGCGACGCGCGCTGGGGCGAGGAGGAAGCGCAGCTGTGGGGCGCGATCGGGACCGTCGATGACGTGCGCCCCGTTCGCACCGAGCCCGGCGATTATCGTCGCTTCTACGCCGGGCTCCTCAGTGCGCTCCGTGATGGCGTGCCGCCGCCTGTCGACCCGGCCGATGCGGTCGCCGGTCTGGAGATCATCGAGGCAGCGCGTCGCTCCGCCGCCGAGGGCCGCACCATCGCACTGTCCCCACGCGGAGCGCACGCGCCGGCGACATCGCAGGCCTGAGCCACCGGCTCGACTCGCCGCCGGCCTGCCGCACAACGGCGGCCAGAAGCCCCGGAAACGCGAAGCCCCGGCACCGTAAGTCGGCCGGGGCCCGCATTGTAAGAGCGGGAGACGGGACTCGAACCCGCGACATTCAGCTTGGAAGGCTGACGCTCTAGCCAACTGAGCTACTCCCGCGAACAGAGCTGACGCGGGGACTCGAACCCCGAACCTGCTGATTACAAATCAGCTGCTCTACCAATTGAGCTACGTCAGCGCAGGGGTGCGGTGCACGCCCGAATGAAGCTAGTGAAAGGCTCACCGACGGTAAAGCCGCGGCCTCGGATGGAGAGGCAGGCCGGAAGCTCCAGAGCGTGAGCCCATGCGGCGCCGAGCGTCGACGCCGGATGCTGCCCATCAGCCTGCGGGGACCCTACGAGGTTTGGTACAACGTGTACGCATTACCGTCAGCGAGCTGTACAAGATGTACCAAAACGCCGAGGGCCGCCGATCCCGAGTGCCCGCGCCGAGGGCCGCCGATCCCCGAGTGCCCGCGCCGAGGGCCGCCGATCCCCGAGTGCCCGCGCCGAGGGCCGCCGATCCCGAGTACCCGCGCCCGAGGGCGCCGATCCCGAGTGCCCGCGCCCGAGGTGCCTACTGCTTCTTCCACCTGGCGCCCTGCGGCGTGTCCTCGACCACGACGCCGGCGGTGGCGAGCTCGTCGCGGATCGCGTCGGCGGTCGCGAAATCGCGCGCGGCGCGTGCAGCGCGACGCCGGGCGAGGCGGTCCTCGACCCAGGCCGCGAAGTCGTGATCCACGGTCGCCCGGGCATCCTCGAGCTGGAGCAGGCCGAGCACCTGATCCATGCGCTCGATGGTGTGCAACGCGGCGGCTTTCTGGACCTCGGGGACGGCGCCACGGTCGAGGGCGGCGTTGCCCTCGCGGACGAAGCCGAAGACGGCGGCCAACGCGCCGGGGGTGTTGAGGTCAACGTCGAGCGCCGCCTCGAAGTTCTGGAGCGCGCGCTCGGCGGCGGCCTGGAGCGTGGCCGGCCCCGAGCTGTCTGGCGCGGGCGAGCGCCAGGGCGGCTGCGGCGCAGCCAGGCGATCGCGGAAATCGGCGATGCGGCGCAGCGCTGCGCGCGCGTCACTCAAGCCGTCGAGCGTGAAGTTCAGCTCACTGCGGTAGTGCGCCGAGAGCAGCAGGTAGCGGATCGCCGCGGGCGTGTGTCCCAGCTCGAGCAGCTGGTCGAGCTTGAAGTCGTTGCCCTTCGATTTCGACATCTTCGCGCCATCGACGAGCAGGTGCTTGACGTGCAGCCAGTAGCGAACGAACGGCTTGCCGGTGGCGGCCTCGGATTGCGCGATTTCGTCTTCGTGATGGGGGAAGACTAGATCTTCACCGCCGGTATGAATATCGAAGGTCTCGCCGAGCGCGCCCATGCTCATGGCGGAGCACTCGATGTGCCAGCCCGGGCGGCCTTCGCCCCAGGGTGTCGACCAGACGGCACCGACGGCGCGGTCGCGCTCACGCGCAGCCTTCCACAGCACGAAGTCCCGCGCGTCGCTCTTGTCGTACTCGTCGGCGCTGACGCGATCCCGCTCGCGGCGCGCGAGGCCGGCGCCCGCACGCGTCTCGACCAGGTCGATTCGCGAGAGCCTGCCGTAATCGGGAAACGAGGAGATGTCGAAGTAGACCGAACCATCATCGGCCTGATACGCATGACCGCGCTCGAGCAAGCGAGCGATCAGCTCGACCATCTCACCGATGTGTCGGGTCGCGCGCGGAAACAGAACGCCGTCACCGACGCCCAGCACGCGCAGACCCGCGAGGAAGGCTTCAATGATCGGCGCGGTGTAGTCTTCGAGCGCAATACCCTGGTCCGTCGCCCCATCGATCGTCTTGTCATCGACGTCGGTCAGGTTCATCACGAAGCGCACGTCGAATCCCTTCCAGTGCAGATAACGACGGAGCACATCATTGAAGACAAAGGTGCGATAGTTGCCGATATGTGGAACCTGGTAGACGGTGGGCCCGCAGGCGTAGACGCGTACGTGCGGCGGCTCGAGCGGATCGAACGGCTCGGTCGAGCGGGTGAGGGTGTTGTGGAGCCGCAGCGTCATTGGCGTGCGGCGTCGCGCCCTGCACCGCCGAGGCGGAGCTGTGAGTTGGCTTCCGATCCGGCAGCGGCGAGCGCGGGCGGCAGCTGTCGCTCACCCCAGTAGAAGGTCGTGTGCGGGAACGGGATCTCGATGCCCTCGGCATCGAAGCGCTTCTTGATGCGCCGACGCAGCTCGCGTGCGACATCCCACTGCTTGAGCGGCAGGGTTTTGGCCATGAGCCGGATCACGACAGCGGAATCGGCGAAGCTCTCGACGCCGGGGATCTCGATGTCGTCCAGCAGCAGCACGCCCCAATCCGAATCCTGACGCAGCTCGGCTCCGATCTCGCGCAGAACCTGCATGACGTGGTCGACGTCTTCCTTGTAGGCAACGCCGATCTCGAGCACGGCGCGCGACCAGTTCTTGGTCAGGTTGCTGACCATCAGGATCTCGCCGTTCGGAATGACGTGCACGACCCCATGGATGTCGCGCAGCACGGTCGTGCGCAGCGTGATCTTCTCGACCAGGCCGGCGGTCTCCTTGATGCGAATGACGTCGCCAATGCCATACTGTCCCTCGAGCAGGATGAACGCGCCGGTGATCACGTCCTTGACGAGCGACTGTGCACCGAAGGAGACCGCCAGGCCGAGGATCCCGACGGCGGCGACGAGGGGGCCGATGTCGTCGATGAACACGCCGAGCACCATCAGACCGGCAATCACCATGATGGCGACGAGGCCGACGTTGTTCAGCAGGCCTGCGATCGTCTGGGCGCGCTGCTCGCGCAGCCGCTTGACGATCGGATCCTCGTCCTGCACCTGGCGCCCTCCGAGCCGGCCGGTCAGCACCTTCAGCAGGCGGTAAGCGAGCACGGCGAAGAGCAGGATGGCCAGGCTCCTGACACCGGCCACGATGAGCGTTTCCCAGGCGATGATCTCGTTCCAGTCGATCCCGGAGATCTGCTGGACCCGCTCTTCGGCCTGGTCGCGAGCCTGTCCGAGAATCTGCTCCTGGAGCATCAGCAGAGCGTTCGGCAGCGGCGCCATGAATGCAAGTCTCATCGCAGGAGTCGGATCTGGTCCAGGCGCCAGGTACCGGACTCGCGCACCAGCGCGAGGAAGACGCGGCTGCGGACCGACTGCGTCGTGCCGGGCGCACGGAGCACCCAGGTCAGTTCGGCGAACGCGCGGCTCGGCCGCCCGCCGGTTCGCTGGATGCTGGTCGTGCGCACGTCCACCATCTCGCTGTCCGCGAAGAGGCGGCGCAGCACGGCGGCGGCGCGCCGGGGCGCGAGTCGGTTCATGCGCAAGCTGGTGAGCTCGAGGTCGATGCCATCGCGACCGCCGTAGCTAGCGACGCGGTCGGCATCGCTGCGCTGCCAGGCCGCCGCAATGCCTTGAACGGTGCGCCGCAGCTCGGCATCCTGGCCGAGCACCGTGGCGGGTGTGAGCAGCGCTCCAAGCAGGAGCAGGCTGAGCACGACGTGGCGGATCATGCCTGCAACGTTTGCGGCGCGCCTGCCAGCTCGTCGGGTGCGCGGCCGGCGATCTCCGCGCGGATGCCGCGCAGCGCTACCGCCGGGTCTGCGGCAGCGGTGACGGGCCGGCCGATCACCAGGTAGTCGGCTCCGGCGCGCGCCGCCTCGGCAGGGGTGCCGGTGCGCGCCTGATCGGCCTCGAGTGTGCCCGCCGGACGGATGCCGGGTGTGACGACGATGAAGTCGGCACCATGGCGACGCTTGAGCGACTCGGCCTCGCGCGCGGAGGCGACCACGCCGTCGAGGCCGGCAGCGGCGGCCAGGCCGGCGAGCCGTGCGACCTCCTCGCGCAGCGAGCGCAGCTGCTTGTCCCAGACCAGCTCGAGCTCCGCCGCGGTGAACGACGTGAGAACCGTCACGCCCACGAGCTTCGGCCGTCCCTCATCATGGCCGAGCGCGTCTCGCGCCGCGCGCATCATTGCCGTGCCGCCCGACGCGTGCAGCGTCAGCAGCTCGACGTCCAGTCTGGCGGCGGCTTCGACGGCGCCGGCGACGGTGTGCGGGATATCGAGGTACTTGAGGTCCAGGAAGACGCGCTTGCCGGCTTGCCGCAGCTCGCGCACGAACTCCGGACCCGCCGCGCTGAACAGCAGCGAGCCGACCTTATAGAAGTCGGCGTCCTCGCCGAGGCGCTCCACCAGGGCATGCCCCAGCTTCGCGGATGCGACGTCCAACGCGACAATGATCTCTGGCATTCGGTCTCCCCGCCGCAGCCTGCCGTCGGCACCTGCGCAGCTTCGTGAATCGGCAATCTACTCGCAAACGGTGCCCGAGCCGATGACGTCGGCAAGGCGCTCCGGTGCGGCCGCACGCAGGTACCGTTCGAGGCCTGTGACTACCCGTTGCGCGGCGCGAGGATCCGCGAAACTCGCGGTTCCGACCTGCACCAACGAGGCACCCGCGAGCAGGTATTGTAGCGCGTCATCTGCCGTGCGGATTCCGCCCACGCCGATGATCGGCACGTCCACGCGGCGTCGGGCCTGCCACACCGCGTGCACGCCCATGGGCAGGATACCGGGTCCGCTGATGCCGCCGCTACCGGCGCCGAGCGCCGCGCGGCGCCGCGCGACGTCGAAGAGCAAGCCTGGATAGGTGTTGATCAGCGTCACACCATCGGCGCCCGCGGCGACCGCGGCCTCCACGATGGCGCCGATGTCGGGGACGTTCGGCGACAGCTTGACCAGCACGGGTCGGCGCGTCGACGCGCGCGCCTGGCTCACGACTTCCCGCAGCAGGTCAGCGCGCAAGCAGAAGATCGCGCCACCTTCTTTCACGTTCGGGCACGATAGGTTCAGCTCGTAGCCGAGAAAGCCGGTCGCCGGATCGATACGCTCGATCAATGCCGCATACTCGTCGACCGTCCTGCCGGCGAGGTTCACCAGCACCTGGGGCTCGCGCAGGTGCTCGGCCAGCCACGGCAGCGCCTCGCCCAGGAACGCATCGACGCCCAGGTTCGCGAGCCCCACGGAGTTGATCATTCCGGCGGCATACTCCGCCACACGCGGCGCCGGGTTGCCGGTGCGAGGCTCGAGCGTGACCGACTTGGTGACGAGGCCGCCCAGCGCATTCAGGTCGGTCACATCGGCCAGCTCGCGGCCGAAGCCGGCGGTCCCCGCGGCGAGCATCACGGGGTTGGGGAACGTCGCACCCCAGAGCCGCTGCGCGAGCGCGTCGCTCACTGCGTTGCGTCCGCCGTCCAGAGGTGCTCGTGGGAAACGAAGAATTCCTCGATGGCCTCTGCCAGCGCGAAGGCCACGTTCTGCTGGAAGGCGCCAGTGGCCAGTAGGCGCTCCTCCTCGGCGTTCGAGATGTAGGCCGTCTCGACCAGCACGGCCGGCATCATCGCCTGCAGCAGTACCCGAAATCCCGCCTGCTTGACACCGCGGTTCGGGCCGGGGTGCAGCGGATCCAGCCGTCGCTGGATCACCTCGGCGAAGTCGTTCGAAGCGCGCAGATAGAAGTCGTTGCGCAACGTGCGCAGAATGAACCCGATATCGTCCAGCGACTCGGTACTGCCGTTGTTCTCGTACTGCACGGCCGCGTTCTCCATCGCCGCGACCCGGCGCTCGTCGTCGGTGCGGGCCTCCGACAGGAAATACGTCTCGAAGCCTTTCGCCGCCCGGTTCGGATGCGCGTTCGTGTGGACGGACACGAACAGCGCCGCGGCTCGTGTGCCCTTCCATTGATTGGCCAGCCGCGGCCGATCGGCCAGCGCGATCAGGGTGTCGGTCGTGCGCGTGAGCCGGACGTCGTAGCCGCGCGCTCGGAGCTCCGCGGCGAGCCGTGTCACGATGCCGAGGGCGACGTCCTTCTCACGCACGCCACGCCGGCCGACCGCGCCGTGGTCGCGGCCGCCGTGGCCGGCATCGAGCACCACCAGACGCTGGCTGGCCACCGGTGTGCCGAGCACTGCGCCGCCCGGCCGTGCGCCCTCCCGCGCGCCGCGCCCGGCGACCACGGCCCCCACACTGCCGAGCGTGTCGCCGCGGGCGCGCAGGCGCCCCGCGAAATGCGACGGCAGCAGGTCGAGAAAGAAATCGCGTGGCGCGAGCCACTCTCCGCGCCGGATGCGGACTGGCGAGGTGAGCTGAAGGACCTCGTCGCCGGCGCGCACGAACGGCGAGCCGGTCTCCAGCTCGAGCGTATCCCCGAACAACGTGATGCGGAGCCGCTCCGGGCTCGGCCCGCTGAGTGAAGCGCCGATGACTGCCAGCCGGGTCAGCGGAAAGAGCGGCACCAGCCCCTCGAGGGATGGCGTGAGTCGGGCCTCGTCGGCGCCGCCGCGCAGCACGACCGGCGACTGGGCCTGCGCCACAGCCGGCGCGCCCAGCAGAACAGCGCCCAGCAGAATACGACTCCAGCGTCCCATGATCAGCTTCGTTTGAGCGCCCGCTCGATCTCACGCTGCGCAGCGCGCTGCTTCAACGTTTCCCGCTTGTCATGCAGCTTCTTGCCGCGGGCGAGTGCCAGCGTCAGCTTCGCGAATCCGCGCCGGAAGTACAGCTCGAGCGGCACCAGCGTGAGGCCTTTTTCCTGCACGGCGCCGACCAGCCGCCGGATCTCCTTGCGCTGCAGCAGCAGCTTGCGCGGGCGCAGCGGGTCCCGATTCTGGTAGCTGGCCGGGTCATACGGACTGATGTGCAGGTTGTACAGCCAGGCCTCGCCATTCTCGATGCGCGCGAACGCGTCGCCGAGGTTCACCTTGCCGGCGCGAATCGATTTCACCTCGGCACCGGACAGCACCAGTCCGGCCTCCCAACGGTCCAACACGTGATACTCGTGCAGCGCCTTGCGGTTGCGTGCGACCACTTTCCGCTCCTCGCTCACTCGAGCCGCTCCTTCTGCCGCCGGCGCACCCGCTGCATCGCGGCCACCTGCGCGATCTCTCCGCCCAGAATGAACACCACGGAGGTGTAGTAGATCCACAACACGAACACGGCGATGTTGACGAGGTTCGGGTAGGTCTGGTCGTAGGTCGCCAGGCTCGTGACGTAGTAAGTGAAGATCTCCTTGAGCAGCTCCGTGAACAGCGCCGCGGCGGTGGCAGCGAGCAGGCTCGTGCGCCAGCCCGGCCGACGCGACGGCAGATACCGGTAGATGAGCAGGAAGGTGACCCAGAGGAACAGGAACGCGAGCGCGCGCGCCCAGAGATAGCTCACGATCGACATCTCGCGTTGACCCAGCCAGGGTAACAAGCGCATGAGGTCGAAGCCCTGCCGTGCCGCGGTCTCGAGCATGATCGTGAGCAGCACATTGATCGAGAACAGGATCCCGGCAACGACCACCATCTGGAGATCGAAGATCTTGCCCGCGATGATGCCGCGATCACGGTTGATGTCGAAGACTTCGCGCAGCGTCGTGCGCAGCGTCCCGACCAGGCGCGTGGCGAACCAGATGAAGATGATCGTACCAATGCCGAGGAGCTGCGGTGCATCGTCGATCAGAGTACGGAACCAGTTGAGAATCGGGTTCTCGCCCTGCTCATCGCGGATGACCGGCAGCAGCTCGCCGAGGTAGCCCTGCAGCACGGTGCTCGGATCGTAGGCCTGTACGCTGAGGATCGTGCCGGCAATGCCGATAATGGCGAGCAGCAGCGGCGGGATCGCGATCAGCACGTTGAACGCGATCGCGCCCGCCATGAAGAAGATGTTGTCGCTGCCGGCTTTCTCGTAGACCAACCTGAGGAAATGGACGCTGCGCTCCCTTGCCTCGGCCAGCCGGGAGCGGCGCCGAGGCCGAGGCGCGGCGGCGGTGGCTGGCTCCGCGGTCAACCGGCGGCGCCCGTCTCCGTGCCGGGTGGGCCGCCGCTCGTGGTGCGGGGCGCGACGTCAGGTTCCGGCGCGGGCCGTAGATCGCGCTTTACGGCGCTGCGCGTCTCGGCGAGCCGCCGCGACAGGTCCTGCCGCGTGTCCTGCGCCGCCTGACGGCCGGTGGTGTACGCCCGGCGCGCGGAGTCCACCCGATCATCCACCTCGCGGCGCACGTCCGAGACCGTTTCGGTCAAGGAATCCTGCAGGTCCTGCAGCGCATCCTCGCTCGCCTCGCGCAGCCGCCTCGCGCTGCGCTTCAACTCGCGGCGGGCCTCCTGCCCCGTGGCCGGCGCCAGCAGCAGCATGATGCCGGCGCCGATCAGGCCGCCCCACAGGAACGAGGTGAACGAGCCGGATCGTTCGATGACAATGAAAGGCGTGTCCCTGTCGCCCATTGGATCATCCCTTTCTGGTGCTGGCAGGCGTGCGCATCACTGCGCAGCGGCGGCCGGTTCTGCGAGGTAGGTGGCGAGACGTTCCCGCAGCTCATCCTCGGTCATGCCCAGGATCGTGGCGGTCTTGCCGTGATCGCCATCCGTGAAAGCAAACGTCTTGAGCGTCAGCAAACGCTCGGCGTCACGCAATGAAGTGCCAACCGGCACGCGGACGTTCTGCTCGTCGAGGGGCAGGTGCTTCGGCTGCAGGTCCTTCACCTCGATACGCCCGCCCTTGGCGAGGATGACGGCGCGCTCGATGGCGTTCTTCAGCTCGCGTACGTTGCCGGGCCAGCGGTAGGTCTCGAGGAACTCGAGCGCGCCGGCACTGAAGCCCCCGAGATCCTTGCGCTGCTCATCGGAGAAGCGGCGCAGGAACTCCTCGGCCAGCAGGCGAATATCGCCCTGCCGCTCGCGTAACGGTGGCAGGTAGATCGGGATCACCGCCAGGCGGTGGTACAGGTCGTCGCGCAGGTCACCGTTCCTGAGCGCTTCATCGACGTCGCGGTTCGTCGCTGCGAGCACGCGAATGTCGACGTCGATCTCGCGCTTGCCGCCCAGCCGCCGGAACGCATGCTGCTCCAGTGCGCGCAGAAACTTCACCTGCACGTCGGACTCCATCTCGGCGACCTCGTCGAGGAACAGTGTGCCGCCATCGGCCAGCTCGAAGGCGCCAGGCTTCTCCGTGATCGCGCCCGTGAAAGCACCCTTCTCGTGGCCGAACAGCTCGTTCTCGAGGATCTCACGCGGGAATGCGCCGCAGTTGAGCGCGATGAACGGCCCCTTCGCGCGTGGTGACTTCTCGTGGATGGCGCCGGCCACGAGCTCCTTGCCGGTGCCACTCTCGCCCACGATCAGCACGCTCGCATTGGCCGGAGCGACCACCTCCAGGATCTTGTAGATCTCGCGCATCTGCTCCGACTGCCCGAGCATCGAGCCGTAGCGGGTCAGGCTGTCGACGCGCTCCTGCAGCCGCCGGTTCGCGGTCCGGACCGTGTACTTGTCCAGCGCCTTCGGGATCAGCGCCTTGAGCCGTTCCAGGTCGAGCGGCTTGGTCAGGTAGTCGTATGCGCCATGGCGCATGGCCTCGACGGCCGTGGCGACCGTGCCGGCACCGGTGATCATGATGAACTCGCTGTCGACGCCCTGCTCGCGCATGCGCGCGAACAACTCGAGGCCGTCGAGCTTGGGCATCTTCAGATCGGCGAGGACGAGGCCGAAGTCACCGGCATGCACCTTCTCCCACGCTTCCTCGCCGTCGGTCGCGGTTTCCACCACGTAGCCTTCCTCGCCCAGCAGCAGCTGGAGCCCTTCCGCCACGTGTTTTTCGTCGTCGGCGATGAGCAGGCGCGGGCCGTCGCCATTCGCCGCGCGAGACGCAGCCGGCTTGGCGGCGGACTTCTCCGTCGTCTGTGTTGTGCGCTTCCGTGCCATATGGGAGTGAAGCTATTCCGTGCGCATCGGGGGGGTCAAGCCTCAGCGCGCGGGGAGCAGCGCCGGCGGACTCAGCGGGACAAGCGAAGCAGCCAGGTACTGCCCTGCTGGGCAGAGCGGAACTGGAGCACGCCGCCGGCCGCTTCGGCCAGCGCGATGGCGGCCGGCACGCGGTGGTCGGGCGCGTCCCGCCGCTGACTGCCGCTGCCGTGCAGGGTGAGGTGGACGCTGACGTCGTCAGGGGCACTGCGCAGGTCGATCCGCCCGCGGCCTTCGGCCAGGGTATCCGCCGTAGCCAGGAACAGCGTCAGCAGCAGCTGCTTGAGCGCGCTCCGATCGCCGTGCACATGGGCGCCGGCCGCATGGCCCTCGAAATCGAACTCGACACGCGCCACCTTGGCCTCGGCCTCGAACAGCGGCAGGAGCTCGGTCACCAGCGCGTCGAGCTCGAACGGCCCGCTCGGCTCGATCCCTGGCCGGAGCAGGCGCAGATACGTGTCGACCAGCGCGTGCACGCGATGGATCTCCGCTTCGACCACCGCCAATCGCTCGAACGCCGCGTCGTCGTCACCCGCCGCAATGCGTCGCCTGACCAACTCCAGGTTGATAACCATCGCGTGCAGCGGATTCTTGATTTCGTGGCTCAGGTCGTCAGCAAGGCGACGCACGAGAGCGAAACTGTTCGCCTCGAGCGACTCGTGCAGCATGGGTGCTGCGCTGCTTCCGATCGATTGTGATTCTGCCATCCGCCTGCCGCACGTGGACCGGTCCCGCGCCGGTCCGCTGCGGTGGCAAATTCTATTCCGCGGCGAGAATCAATGCGCGTCGCGATCGACGCGTTGCCAGTAGGCGGCGCTGAGCGCGCTCACTGCATTGCGCGCGACGTCCGGCAGCCTGCGCCCATCGAGCGTGGCGAATGCGACGGGGCCGACAGACGTCAGTGTGGCGAACACCTCGTCGGCGGTGTCGAGTGTTTCGCGGCCGAAGGCGCCCTGCTCGACCGGCCAGCCGAGCTCATCGGCCAACTCGAGAAGGGTGGCGCGCGTCACGCCCTCGAGCACGCCCAGCTCGGCTGACGGCGTGTACAGTCGGCGGCCGACGCGCCAGAAGATGTTCCAGCTCGGCCCCTCCGCGACGCGCCCCTGCTGATCGAGCAGGAGCGCATCATCGGCACCTGCCCGTTGCGCCTGAAGCCGAGCGAGCAGGCCGCTGATGCGACCCGGCGACTTGATGTGCGCCGGCACCGTGCTCGGCGGCGGATGTCGAATGTCCGCGGTGATGACGTGCCAGCCGCGCGCGGTCCGTTCACGCCAATCGGCCGGCATCGGCGTCTGGATGAGCAGCAGGCGAGTGGCGTGCTGGTCACCGCCCGTGAGCATGATCCGCAACGTCGCGTCGGGTGACGCATTGCGTGCGATCAGCTCGGTCGCCGCGGCGGCGATCTCGGCGGCCGCACCGTCGCGTTCGAGACCGATCGAGCGGGCGCCGGTGAGCAGCCGCTCGGTATGCGCCTCGAGCCGGAAGAGCCGATCACCGTAGACGCGCACGGTCTCGAAGACGGCGTGACCGAGCAGGAACCCGCGATCCGCGAGCGGCACGGCCGCAGCCGTGGCGGGCAGCCAGCGGCCGTCGATGTAGGCGATCAACTCAGTGGCCGGCGCGGCCCATCAGCCGGTAGGTCAGCTGCTTGCCGAGCTCGACCCCGGGCTGGTCCAACGGATCGACATCGTAGAGCGCGCCCGCGAAGACCGTGGCGATCTGCAGCATCATGAGCAACTCGCCGACGGCGGGCGGCGTGAGTGCGGCCAACTCGAGCGTCATGTTCATGCGGCCCTCGGCCGTCAACGCCTGCGCCGTTGCTTCTCGCTCGGCGCGCAGCAGTCCGCCCAGCGTCTTGCCGGCGAGGTAAGCGAGCTCGTCCACGTCCTGGTACTGCGCTTCGGGTATGGCGATGTCCTCACCGGGATCGTCCAGCGCGAGGAACGTGATCGTCTTGTCGAACGGTCCCTCAATGTAGAGTTGGATCTGCGAATGCTGATCGGTCGCGCCGAGCGCCTTGATGGGCGTCGGCCCACGAAACACCTCCTGGCCGCCGCGGTCGTAGCGCTTGCCCAGGCTCTCCGCCCACAGCTGCCGGAACCAATCCGCCGCCGCGAACAGCGCGTCGGCGTAGGCCATCATGACGTGGATTCCGGCGCCCAGCCGGTCGTGTGCCAGGTACTGCAGCGCCGCATAGCGTGCCGCGATGTTGGAATCCAGGTCAGCGGTGTCGCAGCGCTCGGTCATCGTGCGGGCGCCGTCGATCACGCCCTCGATATCAATGCCCACCAGCGCGGCGGGCAGCAGCCCCACAGCCGAGAGCACGCTGAAGCGGCCACCGACGTTCGGCGGAATCGGGAACGCACCAATGCCCTCCTGCTCTGCGATGCGACGAAGCACGCCGCGCTCGGGATCTGTCGTGAACAGCAGGTGGCGGGCGTAGGCGTCGTCGCCCAGCGTGCGTCTCAGCCGCTCGCGCACCACCAGGTACTGCGCCATCGTTTCCGCCGTCGCGCCCGACTTGCTAACCACGTTGAACAGTGTGCGTCCGAGGTCGAGCCGATCCAGCAGCGGTCCGAGCGTTGCCGGGTCGATGTTGTCGAGCACGTAAAGGCGCGGGTGGTACTCGCGCTCCTCGTCGCTCAGCTCGTTCCAACGCGGCGGCCGCAGCGCGTTCAGCAGCATGGTGGTACCCAGTGCCGAGCCGCCGATGCCGAGCACGACCACGGTATCGAACCAGGCGCTGCCGATGGTGTCTGCGAACTGCCGGATCCGGACCAGCTCGCCGCCGTTCACCAGCTCATAGAAGCCGAGCGCTCCCGCCGCCCGGCGCGCGCGAATGTCGTCATGCGCCTCGGCCAGCCGGCCCTGCAAGCGGTTCAGCCAGTCGGGGTCGATGCCGTGATCGCCGAGCGCGGGGCGCAGCATGTTCTGGGTTTCGAGCCGCAGCATCAGTCGAGGCCTCGGTCGGGGACTCCTACGGTGAGCCCATCATAGGCGGGTTCGATACCGTCGGGCAGGCGCTCGAGCAGGGCGGCGTGCCGCACCCGGTGGGTCAGATGAACCAGGTAGCAGCGCTCAGGGGCGATGTCTTCGGCGACCGCGAGCGCCTCCTCGACCGTCAGGTGCGTCGGATGCGGCCGGCCCCACCACAGCGCGCTGAGCACGAGCACACTCACGCCACGCAGCGAGTCGCGAACCCGGCCGGGCACCTCCTGCGCATCGGTGAGGTAGCCGAGCCCACCCGCGCGGAAGCCGTACGCGTCGACATCGCCGTGCGGCACCGGCAGCGGTTGAAACGGCAGGCCGAGGATCTCGACCGGCTCGAACGGTTGCACCGTTTCCAAGCGAATCTCCGGCTTCGTGGTTCCCGCCGGCGGGCGGTAGCGCTCGTCGAAGATATAGCGGAACCGCTGCCGCAGGTTGTCCGCGCACGCTTCGCCGGCAAAGGCGCGCAACGGCCTGGCCGCGCGCGCCGAGAAGATGCGCAGGTCATCGATGCCGGCGGTGTGATCGGCGTGCTCGTGGGTGAACCAGACCGCCTCGACCTGATCCACGCCCGCGCCCAGCAGCTGGAGCCGCAGCTCGGGCGGCGTGTCGATGAGCAGGCGACGTCGCCCTGCCAACGTCTCGATCAGCGCCGCATGCCGTAGCCGGCGGTCCCGCGGATCGGCCGACTCACAGGTTTCGCAGTCGCAGCCGACCACCGGCACGCCGAACGACGTGCCGGTCCCGAGGAAAGTCAACCTCAAAGCTCTTCGACGCGCAGCATGTTCGTCGTCCCCCGCACGTGGAACGGGTAGCCCGCGGTGACGACGATCCGGTCCCGCTCCTGTGCGAACCCGTGGGCGAGCAGGTGCGCGCGCGCGGCTTCCAGCATGCCGGTATAGGTCACATCGGCGGCGCACAGCACGGGCTCGACGCCCCAGACGAGCGCGAGCTGACGGAACGTGGTGAGACCATCGCAGACGGCCACGATCGGCACCGGCGGCCGGTAGCTGGACACCAGCCTGGCAGTGAAGCCGGTGGTCGTGAACGTGACGATGGCGGGCGAGCCGAGCAATCGCACCGCCTCGACGGTGGCCGCTGCGATCGCGTGCTCGGTCGGCGTCGCGCCGGCTCGCAGGTTCTCCAGGATCGGGATGTCGTACTTCGGGCCCGTCTCGTAGGCCGCGGAGCGCTCGATCTCCCGGCTGATGCGCGACATCGCCTCGACCGCCAGCGCGGGATACCGGCCGATCGCCGTCTCCTGCGACAGCATCACCGCATCGGTACCGTCGAACAGCGCGTTCGCGACGTCGCTCGCTTCCGCCCGCGTCGGCCGCGGCGACTGCACCATCGATTCCAGCATCTGCGTCGCCGTGATCACCGGTCGACCGTAGAAATTCGCCAGCTGAATGATCCGCTTCTGTGCAATCGGCACTTCCTCGAAGGGCAGCTCCACCCCCAGATCGCCCCGCGCGACCATGACCGCGTCCGTCGCCATCAGGATCGCAGAGATGTTGTGCAGCGCCACATCCTTCTCGATCTTCGCGACGATCAACGGCCCGTTGTTCATTCGCGCGCGCAGATCGATCACGTCTTCCTCCCGCTGCACGAAGGAGAGGCCGACGTAGTCGACCTGCTGCTCCAGCGCGAAGCGCAGGTCCTCGAGATCCTTCTCGGTCAGCGCGGGCGCGCTCACGGCGATGCCGGGCAGGTTCATCCCCTTGCTGGAGCGCAACAGCCCGCCGCGCACGACGCGGCAGACGACCCGCCGGCCCGAGACCGCCGTGACGCTGAGCTCCATCAGGCCGTCGTCGAGCAGGATGCGATTGCCGACGGTCACGTCGTTGGCGAGGTCGGCGTACGTCGTCGGAATCTCGCCGGCGGCGGCGAGTTCCTCGGGCGCGATCACGACCTCCGCGTCCTCGGCGAGCTGCTGCGACCGTTCGAGCTCGCCGATCCGGATCTTCGGCCCCGCCAGGTCGCAGAGCACGGCGAGCGGCTTGGCCAGCTCCTCGCCGGCCGCGCGCGCGCCCCGCACGATCCGGGCATGCTCCTCGTGCGTGCCGTGCGCAAAATTGATCCGGACGACATCGACGCCGGCGCGAGCCAGGGCGAGCAGCATCTCAGGGGCCGAGGAGGCCGGCCCAATCGTGGCGACGATCTTCGTGCGCACTGACCGAGCTCGCCTGGTTGGCGGTGCCGCGCTCAGGCGTCCCCGCCGAGTGCGCGATGAACGAGCCGCGCGACATCGGCGATCAACAGATGCGCCTCATTGTCGAGCCGCCAAGAGGTGTCCGCGTTCTCCTTGGTCATGACGCAGATTGCGTACGCGGCCTGTTCGGTGTCGACGATGCCGCAATCGTGCCGTGCCGCGTCGAGCTCGCCCGTCTTGTGGGCCACGCTGCCGGAGGGCAGGTAGCGCGGCAGGCCGGTGCCGGAGAATTGAGCGTCGAGCAGCTCGAGCATGGTCTGCGACGCCGTCGCCGAGATCACCTCGCCGCGGTGGATCATGGCCAGCAGCCGGGCCATCTCCAGCGGTGTGGTGACACCGAGGCCATAGACCACCGAGGAGTCCACGGCGATCGAAGTGGCGCGCTGAAAGGTCTTGCTGTGCAACGTCGTGCGCGGCAGCCCGAGCGAGTCCATGCGATCGTTGACCGGCCGGATCCCGACCTTGTCGATGAGCAGGTTGGTGGCCGTGTTGTCCGACAGCGCGATCATCAGGAAGGCCGCGTCGCGGACCGACAGTTCGTGCGGCGTGTCCAGGAACTGGAGCACGCCGGACCCCGGCTGTTTGTCGATGTCGAGCAGCATGATCGGCTCATCGAGCCGCAGTCGGCCGCGCTCGACCTGGTCCATGACCTCGACCAGCAGCGGGACCTTGATCACACTCGCCGACGGGAAGGGCTCATCGGCGCCGATGGCAAGGATCTCGTCCGTGCGGAGATCGATCACCGCGACACCGACCGTGCCCTCATGCTGGGCGATCCGCTGCTCGAGCGGCTCGCGCACGCGCTCGAGCCGCTGGGCGGCGAGCGGCGAAACGGCCGTTGCGCCGGCCGCGATGACGAGGACACAACGGGCGGCGAGAAACCACGGCCGCTGCACGATTTCCTCCTGCTCGGTGGACGGGCCCCATCCTAGAGTCGTATGCTTCCGGGCGCAACGCGCGGCAAACACCTTGCATTCCGGGCCAACGTGGAATTGATCCAACGCGAATCCGATCTACGAAACGTGATCGGCGCCCTGTCGCGGGAGCCGCTGGTCGGGGCGGATACGGAAGCCGCAGGCTATCACCGCTATCACAACAGGATCTGCCTGCTCCAGCTCTCGACCCGCTCGCGAACCTGGCTGGTCGACGCGCTCGCGATCCGCGAGATGGCGCCACTCGGCGCGATCTTCGGCGACACTGCAGTCGAGGTCGTGTTCCACGACGCGGACTACGACCTGCGCCTGCTCCAGCGTGATTTCGGGATCCAGATGAAACGGCTCTTCGACACCAAGGTCGCGGCGCAGTTCCTGGGCGAGCCGTCCTTCGGTCTGGCCTCGCTGCTCGACAAGTATCTCGGCGTCACGCTGGAGAAGAAGTATCAGCGCGCCGACTGGGCGGAGCGGCCGCTGCCGCCGGCGATGTTGGCGTACGCAGCCGAAGACACGCGCCACCTGCCGCAGCTGCGTGACCTGCTACGCGAACGGCTGGAGGCGAGCGGCCGTCTGGGCTGGGCCGAGGAAGAGTTTCGCATGCTGGAACGCGTGAGCTGGGAGGCGGAGCCGGAGGACATGCCGTTCCTGCGGCTGAAGAACACGCGCGACCTCGATTCCCGTCAGCTCGCGGCCTTACGCGAGCTCCACGAGTGGCGCGAGTCGCTGGCCCGGGTCCGCGATGTCGCGCCGTTCCGCGTGATCGGCAACGAAGCGCTGGTCGAGGTGGCGCGCCGGCTGCCGGGCTCGCGCGAGCAGCTCAAGGGCATCAGCGGCCTGGGCACGACGCTGGCCGAACGGTATGGCGACGACCTGATCGCGGCCTCGGCGCGCGCGCTCGCACTCAGCGAGCGCGATCTGCCGCGCCGCCCGCGGCCCGAGCGGCGTGCGCCCTACGATCCCGACCTGGAGACGATCGCCGACGCACTGAAAACCGTGCGTGATGACGCGGCCCGGGAGCTCGGCATCGATCGCGGCTTTCTCATGCCCCGTGATCAGCTGCGCGACATCGCTCGCGCCCGTCCGACGACGACCGCCGAGCTCGCCGCGATCGCCGGCGTGCGCCGCTGGCAAAGCGAAGCCCTGGGCGAGCGGCTGATCGAGACGCTGCGCAGCTACTCGGCCGTGCGGTGAGGCTCAGAACGGGTCGAAGCCGACCGTGTAGTAGTCGCCGGGGCGACCGGTGATGCCATCGTGCGCGGCCGCGAGCTCGCTGGTCGTCTCGGCCGCCTCGCCCGCCGCCTCCGCCGCCGCCTGGATCGACTTCAGCAGCCCGCGCACCTCATCGGTCTTCAGCAGCACGTACGCCCGCGGCTGCGGCTCGCCACCGCGCGGCAGCACGACCAGATTGACGAGATCCGTCTCGCGCGAAATCTTCCAGACGTCATTCGTCTTCTTCAGGAGCTTGTCGGCGGTCTTGACCCCGCCCTGCAGCCCTCGGATCAGCTTCTGGATCTCGCGATCTGCCGCGCCCTCGCGCTGGCGCCCGAAGCGCCCGCCCAGTGTGCGGGCATCCTCGGCCTCGCGGCCCGCGGCCACGGTGCTGAGAATGTCGCCGGCGTAGGCGTAGATGCCGAGCACGAGCGGGACCGGATCGAGCGTGATGCGCATGATCGTATGGGCTGCGGCCGTGGCCTGGGCGTCCCATGATGCCCGGCGCTCCCGTGCGGCGTCAACTGCGACGTGAAATCGAAACCTGTCTGGAGAAGCGGATGAGTGTGCTGCATCGGTGGACCGCGCTCGGCTTCGTGGCGGCGCTCACGGCATGCGGCCCGGACCTCGGCCTGGAGGGGAATGTCCCGCTCGAGAGCGCCGCGACGCAGCCGCCCAAGCCCATTGTCCAGCAGACCGTTCTGGCCGAGCCGGCCGAGACCTCGCTCGAACTGCCGGCCGGCGGCGTTCGACTCGGTGAGCAGATCTGGCTCCCGACCGCCGCGGCGTACAGCCTGGCCGACGAGAGCGTGCGTCCGGTCGGCACGGCGGGCGCCGCGAGCATCTACGCACTGCACTGGGATGCGCCGCCGTACGAGCTGCTCCTGGTGAGACGCGACGACGGTCGCTATCAGGCTCTCGCGCCCGTGATCCACTGAGGGCTCAGCGTCCGGCCGCACTCGGCCCGACCGCAGCCATCAGCTGCTGGTCCAGCCACCGCGTCATCAGCGTGTAGAGGTGCACGCCCGTCTGGCCACTGGAGATCGCGTGCGTGCGGTTCGGGTACATCATCAGATCGAACTGCTTGCCCGCGTCCTGCAGCGCACGCACCAGCTGGATCGTGTTCTGTGGATGCACATTGTCGTCGGCGGTGCCGTGGATCACCAGCAGGTCGCCGACCAGCTCCTCGACGTAGGTCAGCGGCGCGCCGTCGCGGTAGCCCGTCGGATTCTCCTCGGGCGTGCGCATGAACCGCTCGGTGTAGATGGTGTCGTAGAAGCGCCAGTCCGTGACGGGCGCGCCGGCAATGCCGGCACGGAAGACCGGGCCGCCCTGCATCAGCGCCAGCAGTGTCATGTAGCCGCCGTAGCTCCAGCCCCAGATGCCGACGCGATCGCCGTCCACGTAGTCGAGCGAAGCCAGGTGCCGGGCCGCGGACACCTGGTCCGCCGCCTCGAGTTGCCCCAGCCTCAGGTACGTCTGCTTCTTGAAGTCGCGGCCGCGCGCGCCGGTCCCGCGGTTGTCCACGCTCGCTACCAGGTAGCCTCGCTGCGCGAGCATGACGTGCCACAGGTAGCGCGGGCCACCCCACGCATCGGTCACCGTCTGGGAGCCCGGGCCGCCGTAGACGTACAGCAGCAGTGGGTAGTCATGGCTGGTGCTGAAAGCGGGCGGCCGTAGCATCCAGCCGTTCAGCGTCACCCCATCCGGGGTTGCGAAATCGAAGAACTCGGTTGCCGGCGCCTGCTCCCCGGTCAAACGCGCGCGCAGCGCCGCATTGTCGATGAGTACGCGTAGCTCGGTGCCATCGCCACGCAGCACGCGCGTGACGGGCGGTACGCCGAAGCGCGAGTGCTCCGTGACCGCGTACTGGAAGCTCGGGCCGAAACGGGCGGCGTGCGTGCCCGGCTCATCGCGGAGTGCAACGCGCTGACCGCCTTCGAGCGACACGCGCTCGAGCCGCCGTTGCGTCGGCGCCGGCTGAGCGGATTGGTAGTACAGCCATCGCCCGTCCTCGTCGACGCCATAGAAAGCGGTGACGTCCCAGTCACCCTGCGTCAGTTGCCGGACGAGCGAGCCGTCACGGGCATAGAGGTAGAGGTGGTTGCGGCCAGCGCGCTCGGACGACCAGATGAAGTGGCGCCCCCCGTCGAGCCAGGTGAGGTCATCATCCACGTCGACCCAGGCCTCGTCGCTTTCGCTCAGGATCCGCCGGGACGACCTGCTGGCGACATCGGCCAACAGCACGTCGATGCGGTCCTGGCGCCGGTTCAGCCGCTGGATCACCAGCTCATCGGCGGACGCGGCCCAATCCATCCGGGCCAGATACGCCGTCGAATCCGGACCGGTGTCCAGCCACCGGGTCATGCCGCTGGCCAGCTCGATCACGCCGATCCGCGCATGGGAGTTGGCGGTGCCAGCCTTCGGGTATCGCAGCGGCAGGAGCTGCGGATAGAGCGGCTGTTCATCGATCAGATAGAAGGTCTGCACAGGGCTCTGATCGAGCTGCCAGAAGGCAATGCGCGCGCCGTCCGGGCTCCAGCGCCAGCCGTCGCGCAGGTCCAGCTCCTCTTCGTAGACCCAGTCGAACGTGCCGTTGATGATGGTCTCGCTGCCATCATCGGTCAGCCGGCGCTCTTCCCCGGTGCGCAGATCCGTCAGAAAGAGGTCGTTCTCGCGCACGAAGCCGACCTGCTCCCCCGATGGCGAGAGCTTGGCGAACATCTGCCAGCCCGCGCGCGTCGAGACCGGCGTCAGCTCCTGCCTGTTCAGGTCGTAGACGTAGTAGGTGCCCTTCGTGTTGCGCCGCCAGACGCGCTGGGAGTTGGTGAAGATCAGCAGCTTCGTCCGATCGGCCGACCACTGGACCTGCTCCATCTCGATGGGCTCGCGCGCGCCCGCCGCCACGAGCGTGACGCCCGCCACCAGCCGGCGCCGCTCGGCCGTCACCGCGTCCTCGGCCCACAGATCCGCGACACCGGTCTGCGGATCAGGCGCCAGGAAGGTGAAGGTTCGCGCGTCGAGCCAGCCGGCCAGGTCGAGCGTCTGCGGCCGCCACTCGGCCGACAGGAAGATGTCCTCGACGGTCAGACGTTGCGCGTCCAGCGCGGTCGGCCAGAGCGTAAGCGCCGCGCTCATGACGACGGCGGGCAACAGCGGACACAAGGTTCGTTTCATGAACGTGGCTCTTCGTGGTTCGCGTCGCTGACACTGGATCGGTCGAGAACCATGGATTCTACTCGCACTCCAGCTCCTGGAGGTGCGCCAGGCAGCCGTACCCGATGTCGAGCGGCTCGTGCTCGCCCGGCAGCGTGTAATGCCACCACTCCTTCTCGTAGTTGACCCAGCCCTGCTCGCGCATCGCGCGGACCAGTCGCTGGCGGTTGCGGGCGACGTCGCCGCTCGCGTTCGCGGTGTGTGCCGCCTCGGTGAACTCGTCGTACGCCGTTCCCATGTCGAGCTCACGGCCGGTCGACAGCTCGTACAGTGTCAGATCTACCGTGGCGCCGAGGTTGTGCCCACTGCGCCGCGCGACATAACCCTCATCCAGCAGCCATGCATTGCCGGTGCGCTCCGCCCAGTCCACCATGGCGAGGGTCGCACGCACCGGCCGGTAGGCGTCCCAGATCTTCAGTCCGAGACCATCCGTCCGCAACTGCGCCTGCACGCGCAACAACGCCTGCGCGGCCGCGGGTCGGAGCAGCGCCAGCGGCCGCTCGTAGCCGGGCAGTCGCGCACCCATGAAATTGTCCGCGGTCGCGTAGCGGATCTCCTCGACGATGGTGGTGTCGAGGGAGCGGGGCCGCACCAGCTCCGGCAACGCGGCCGAATCGGGGCAGCTCCAGGCCGCGAGCGCCTCGGCCGGTCGAGCGCATTTGCCGTGCGCGGTGCAGACCCACTGGACCCGGCCCGCGGGCAAGCGCTGCACCAGCGCCGCTACCGACGAGTCGCTCCGGGCCGCGTCATCCGAGTAGATCCGCTTCGCGCCATGAAAGCCGAGCAATGGTGTCCAGCCCAGGGCATCGCCGGCGAACAGCACGCCTCGCAGCAGGTACGCGGCGCTGCCCGCCGTATGGCCGGGGAGCGCGTAGGCGAACACCGTGTCGGCGCCGAAGTGGAACACCGTGTCGCGCGCGAACGCGTGAAGCCACAGCTCATCGGCCGCCGGATGATCGAAGGGCGCGACCTGCTCGGCCAGGCGCGGCACAGCGCCCGCGTGCTCGGCCGCGCCGGTGAACGACGCCAGCTCGGGCGCAGCGAGGACGAAGCGCGCATGGCGCGCGTGGCGCCAGGCCGCAACGTGGTCGCGGTGACTGTGGGTGACGAAGACGGTCGTGAGATCGCCTCGCTCGGCACCGAGGCGGGCCAGTGCGCGGTCAAGCGCATGACCGTCGCCGTCGCTGCCGAGATCCACGGCGATCACACCCGAGTCGGTGCGCGCGAGGTAGATCATGCTGGCCCACGGTCCGCCGGTCGTCACCGCAACCGATGCCGGGGGTGTCTGGATGCGCTCGAGATTGAGTGTGCACGCGGACAGCGCGAGCGCGCAGAGCAGGATGATTCGCATGGTAATGCTACTAGGCGCTCGGCGGCGCGAGGTTCCGCGACTCTAGCGAGGCTTGACCGTGCCGAACATGGTTTCGTCCTGTTCGACCGCCTGATCGAGCAGCAGGTGCATCAGCGGCCGGTGGATCGTCCGCTGCGGTGGTCTGCGCTCCATGTAGACGGCGAAGTGCCCGGTCTTCCAGCCCATCATCCGGCGTAGCGCGTCCTCGCCCGTATCGCCGCGGGTCTGGGCGTGGTGAGGCTCGCCGTCGACAACATAGATCACGCCCTTGTCGGCCGGCCCCTCCACCGTGAGTGCCGCGGTACTGCTGTTGTAGGAGAGCATCTGCAGCAACCAGGTGAGGCCGAAGTCCTCGAGGTCGCCGCGCAGCGCGTGCAGCAGCGTCTGGTCGTCCGACGCACGCGCGCCCGTGGCCCGGCTGCGCGCGGCCTGGCCGACCAGCGCCGCGAGCGTGCTCCGGATCTCGACGAAGCTCGCATCGCTGCCGAAGCAGATATCGGCGCCGGCACTGAGCAAGGCGATGCGCGTAGCGGGTCGATCGGCATCGATCGCAACCACCGGTAGGGTGGCGTGGCCCGCGTCGCCCCGCAGCCCATCCAGGAACGGCGCGTAGACGTCGTCGGGAAATGCGGCGGACAGGATGATCGCCTCTACCGGAACGCGTCGCAGCCGCTCGCCCACCGTGCCGAGGTCCGGCGCCACCTCGGCGAGGAAACCGGACGTGCACAGCTTGGCCGCGACGATCGTCGAGCGCGCAATGTCCGGGTGCACCAGCAGCACGTGCTGGCGCAGGCCGAGGCCGAAGTAGCGCAGGTCGTGCGTGGAGAAGAGCTGCAGCGCGATGCGAACCACGATCGGATCGAACTGGCGGCCGGACTCCCGGCGTAGCTCGTCGAGTGCGTCACTGATGCGGAGCGGCAGCCGGTACTGGCGCGGCCGTATCATTGCCGAGAACGAGTCGGCCGCCGCGAGCACGCGAGCGAGCAGCGGGATCTGCTCGCCGTGCAGACGGGCCGGGTACCCCTTGCCGTCCCAGCGCTCGTGGTGATGCTCGATCGCGGCCTCGACCAGCGGCGGTAGCGGCACGCCTTCGAGCAGCTTGAGCCCGAGCGGCACGTGATCCTCGATGCGCTTACGTACTTCGTCGGTACGTTCGAGCGCGCCGCGCGACAGCAGGCGTCCACCCATCGCGAGGCGACCGAGATCGCGCAGCACTGCGGCCAGCCCGAGCGCCTCGACCTGGGCCACGTCCAGCCCCAGCTCGCGGCCGATCGCGACGGAGATGATGCGCGTCAGGCTGCTGCCGCCGCGGAAGTACGGATCGTTGAACTCGAGAAGTCCGACCAGGAGGTCGGCGAGCGCCGTGCTGGGCGCCACCAGCGCGGCGGCGCGTTCGGCTTCGGCGGCGCGAGCACCGTCACCGCCGGGCGACGGCAAGCCGGCGGTCATGGCGTCGGCCGCCCCGGCTTCGAC
>JBOHRE010000048.1:0-24970 GCA_050732635.1 Longimicrobiales bacterium
GCTGTGCACTGGCCGGCGCGGTCGGTCCCAGCGAACGCGCTGCGCTCGCGCGCGGACTCGCGGCAGCCGGCGTCGCCCGCAGCGTGCGCGTCATCAGCGACGCGGAGGCGGCCTTGCACGATGCGTTCGGGGCGACCGGCGCGGGCATCCTCCTCATCGCCGGCACCGGCTCGATCGCGCTCGCCCGGCGTGCCGATCGCACGCTCGTGCGTGTCGGCGGCTGGGGCATGCTGCTG
Source organism: Longimicrobiales bacterium (assembly GCA_050732635.1). Lineage (GTDB taxonomy): Bacteria > Gemmatimonadota > Gemmatimonadetes > Longimicrobiales > RSA9 > JBOHRE01. Next base: position 237 of record JBOHRE010000048.1, read on the forward strand.
GGCGACGAGGGCAGCGGCTACGCCATCGGGCTGGCCGCGGCACGCATCGTTGCCCGCGCACATGATGGCCGCGCCGAAGCGACTGCACTGACGCCGGTCGTGCTCGATCATGCCGGCGTGCGCACACCGCTCGATCTGATCGCGTGGTCGGCGCGCGCGACCAAGCGCCACATCGCCGCCCTGGCGCCGGCCGTGCTGGCGCTCGCCTCGCGCGATGCTGCCGCCATGCGAATCCAGCAGGACGCAGTCGCCGCCCTCATCGAGCTGGTCGCCTCGGCGGCGCGCCGCAGCGCCGGGCAGGGCGAAGCAGCGCTCGACGTCGCGCTCGCCGGCAGCTTGCTCGCCCCTGGTGGCCCGCTGCGCGACCCCGTTGGCCAGGCGCTGGCCGCGCCACCGCTCGAGCTGCGGCTCGAGGACCGCGCCGTCGATGCTGCGCGGGGCGCGGCGAGGCTGGCCAGTGAGGGGCAGTGAAAGTGGAAGTGTAAGGGATGAGAGCAAGAGCAAGTGTAAGGAGTAAGTGTAGGGGTAAGGGTAAGTGTAGGGGGTAAGAGTGAGTGTAAGTGTGGTTGACCTTCCCGCCGCACACCGGCACCTTCTGCCCGGCATGAGCGCCATGGTCTCTGTTACCGAGCAGCTGCAGCGCCTGCGCCAGGGCGCCCTCGAGATCGTCCCCGAGGACGAGTTCGTCGACAAGCTGGAGCGAAGCGTTCGGACCGGCACGCCGCTGCGCGTGAAGCAGGGGTTCGATCCGACGCGACCCGACCTGCACATCGGGCATGCCGTCTCCCTGCGTACGCTCCGCACGTTCCAGGAGCTCGGCCACGAGGTGATCTTCGTGGTCGGCGACTACACGGCGCGGGTCGGCGATCCGAGCGGCCGCAGCGAGACTCGCCCACGTCTCAGTACCGAGCAGATCGAGGCCAATGCGCGCACCTATACGGAGCAGGTCGGCCGCATCCTCGACATCACGCACGTCCGCGTCGAGCACAACTCCACGTGGCTGGCGCCGCTCGATCTGGCCAAGGTGCTCGAGCTGGCGGCCACCTACACCGTGGCGCGCATGCTGGAGCGTGACGATTTCCGGACCCGGTTCGACGAGGGCCGCCCCATCTCGCTGTTGGAATTCCTCTATCCGCTCCTCCAGGCCTATGACTCCGTGGCGCTGCGCGCCGACGTCGAGCTGGGCGGCACCGACCAGAAGTTCAACCTCCTGGTCGGACGCACCGTCCAGGAGCGGTATGGCCAAGAGCCCCAGGCCTGTGTGATCCTGCCGCTCCTGCGCGGCACCGATGGCCAGCAGAAGATGTCCAAGTCCTACGACAATACCATCGCCATCACCGACCCGCCGGAGGAGCAGTTCGGCAAGACCATGTCGATCCCCGACAGCGTGCTGGAGGAATGGTGGCGCCTGGCCGCCGGCGCCGAGCCTGCCGACCTGGAGGCGGCCATCGGTCGCGCCCGGGCGGAGCCCTACGCCGCCAAACGCGAGCTGGCCCGGCGCATCGTCGGCCTCTATCACGGCACCGCCGCCGTCGGCCCGGCCGAGGCGCACTTCGACCGCCTGTTCCGCGATCGGCAGCAGCCGGATGAGATCCCCGAGCTGCCGATCCGGACCGATGACCCGCGCCTGCGTACCGCCGACGGCGCCGTCTGGCTGCCCGGCCTGCTGGTCGCCGCCGGCCTCGCCGCCTCCAACAGCGAAGCCATCCGCCTGATCGAGCAGGGTGCCGTCGCCGTCGACGACGATCGAGTGGCGAGCCGCAACGCCGCGGTGCCGGCCGAAGCCGGCACGTCGGTCGTGCTGCGGCGGGGCAAACGTCAGTTTGCCCGCATCCGTTTCCTGCCCCCGGACCGCTGACTCTGTCACAGCGCCGGCTGCCCGCGCGTTGTATCTTGAATCCGGACCAACGCAGGGATCTCCCCTGGAAGCCGGGGAGACCCCGCGCGCGGCCATTGACAGCCGGGTCAACAGGCGTATTCTTGGCCCGGCTACCGGCTTTCCGGAGTTCACGGCAGGATCCACTGGGGTTCTGCGGGCCTTTTTTGAAAATACGTCGTCCGTGGGGGGAGGTTCACGCGGGAACGTCGGTTCGAATGTTCGTTCGAACCCGCGGTTCGGGCGTGGATTCCATTGGCGACGCACCCTCACCAAGGAGGTTCGAGTGATTCTGCTCAGAGCCAAGCTCCCACTCCTCGTCGCGGCACTGATGGTGTTCGCGGCAGCGCCGGCTCTCGCGCAAACCGGAACGGTGTCGGGCACCGTGCGGAATGCGGAGACCGGTGAACCACTCGCCAGCGCGCAGGTCAGTCTCGAGGGCACCGCCCACGGCACGCTGACACAATCCAACGGTCGTTTCCTGCTCCTCAACGTTCCCGCCGGCTCGTATACACTGCGCGTCGACCTGATCGGCTACGCGGAGTCCTCGCAGCAGGTGGCGGTGACCGCCGGTGAAACGACCACGCTGGAAGTGCGCGTGCAGCCGGAGGCGGTCTCGCTGGCCGAGATCGTGGTCACCGGCGTCGCGGGCGCGACCCAGCGCGTCAAGCTGCCCTTCGAGGTGGCCCAGGTCAGCAGTGAGGACCTGCCGGTTCCGGCCGTCAGCGCCGCGACCGCGCTGCAGGGCAAGGTGGCCGGTGTGACGGTGGTGCAGGGCAGCGGCCGGCCAGGCGCGTCCCCCTCGATCCTGCTGCGCGGCCCGACCAGTATCAACGCATCCGGCCGCGATCAGGAGCCCCTCTACATCGTCGACGGCGTGATCCTCGGCTCCGACCTCGTCGACCTGGATGCGCTGGATATTCAGAGCATCGAGGTCGTCAAGGGCGCTGCGGCGTCGTCACTCTACGGCTCGCGCGCCGCGAACGGCGTGATCCAGATCCGTACCAAGCGCGGCCAGCAGCTCGAGGACAATGTCGTGCGCTACACGATCCGTAGCGAGTACGGCCAGAGCGAGCTCGGCAGCACGCCCGATGCGCTACTCGCAAAGCGACATCAGTATGCGTTGACGCCAGACGGCCTTTTCATCAATACCGACGGCTCGACGTGCGAGTGGCTGCTTTGCTCCTCGCCTCGCCTCGCCGGTCAGGCCGCTGCACCGGGGCAAGCCGCGACCGCGTGGAACACCTTCAAAGCCGAGGCTTGGCCCGGCCAGACCTTCGACCAGGTGCAGCGCTTCTTCACCGACGGCGCGTTCCTGCAGAACTACTTCTCGGTCGAGGGCCGCAACGGCGCCACCAACTATCACGTCTCGCTCAGCAACCTGCAGAACGAGGGCGTGATGCGGAGCGTCGATGGCTTCGACCGCACGAACCTGCGCGTCAACGTCGACCAGGCCGTCCGCGAGAACGTGCAGGTGCAGGCGAGCGCCTTCTACAGCCGCTCGGAGGAGGACCACGAGGGCGGCGGCGCTGGCGGCAGCCTCATGTTCGACCTGACGCGCATGCCCGCCGGCGTCGACCTTTTGGCAGAGGATCCGTTCGAGCCCGGCGAGATCGTGCTGGTCGCCGATCCGACGAACCGGGAGAGCCCGAACCCGATCTACACGCTGCTGAACCGCGAGACCAGCGAGGACCACAACCGCTTCCTCGGCAGTGTCAATCTGCGCGTGACGCCGATCTCCTGGCTCGATCTCGACGCGAACGCCAGCTACGATCGGCTCGACCGCGACGACAGAACGTTCTACCCGAAGGGCTATCGTACGCCGGATCCCTCGTCGATCAACGAGGGCTATCTGAGCCGCTTCCGTCGCGCCAACGAGGCGCTCAACGCCAGCCTCACCAGCACCTTCCGGTTCGACCTGACCGACAACATTCGGAACCGCACTCAGCTCCGCTACCTCTACGAGAGCCAGGACCGCGAGGACCTGTTCACCGAGGGCTTCGAGTTCGCGGTCAGTGATGTGCCGGTCTTCGAGAACCTGAATCCGGACCGGATCTCGACCGGCCAGTTCCTGCGCACGATTCGCGCGGACGGGTACTTCGCGATCACGAACTTCGACATCCTGGACCGCTACATCGTCGATGCGCTGGTGCGCAACGACGGCAGCTCGCTGTTCGGCGAGGACGAGCGGCGCCAGTGGTATTACCGCGCTGCCGGCGCCTGGCGGCTCGGCGAAGAGCCCTGGTTCGCCGTGCCCGGCATCGACGAGTTCAAGCTCCGCTACTCGTTCGGTACTGCGGGCGGCCGTCCCCGCTTCGAGGCGCAGTACGAGACCTACAGCGTTTCCGGCGGCCGCGTCAGCCCGGTCACCCTGGGCAACACGAATCTGAAGCCCGAGTTCTCGATCGAGCAGGAGGCAGGCATCGATGCGGGTTTCCTGGGCAACCGCTTCATCCTCGGACTCACCTACGCGAACGCGGTGACCGAGGACCAGATCCTGCCCGTGCCGCTGCCGGCCTACAGCGGCTTCGGCACCCAGTGGCGCAACGCCGGCACGCTCGAGAGCAACACCTGGGAGGCCACCCTCGAGGCGAACCTCGTCCAGACGCCGGACCTGAGCTGGTCCGCGCGCCTGCTCTACGACCGCACGCGCTCGACCATCACCGAGCTGACCGTGCCGCCGTTCCAGTTCGGCGTGGCGGGTCAGGCGCTCGGCAATGTCTTCTACGCGCGTGAGGGCGAGGAGTACGGCACCTTCTACGGCGTGCACTACGCCAGGAGCTGCGCCGACCTGCCGGAAGGCATGAGCTGCGACGGCTTCGCCGTGGACAATGAGGGCTACCTCGTCTGGGTCGGCAGTGGCGGCCTCGGTGCAAACGCCTGGGGCACCAGCTCCGACGTGAGCGTGCGAGGCGCCAGCGTGTTCTGGGGCACGCCGTTCTCCGGCGAGTGCACCGACCGCTCGACGGGCGAGCGCACACTGTTCTGCCCGGTCGGCAACAGCATGCCCGACTACAACGTCAGTCTATCTTCGACGCTCGGCTGGAAGGGCCTGTCGGTGTACGGTCTAGTGGACGCGTCGCAGGGCTTCGATGTCTACAACCAGCCGCTGCAGTGGGGCACGTTCCGGCGCAATACTGGCATCATGGATCAGACGGGCGTGTCGGAGACTCAGCGCAAGCCGCTCGGCTACTACGACGCGCTGTACGGCGTCAGCGGGCTGCAGCCCAGCAACGTGTTCGTCGAGGACGGCAGCTTCGTCAAGCTGCGCGAGGTCTCGGTGGGCTACCGCCTGAGCCCCGACCTGTTGGCGCTGCCCGGCCTCGATCGGTTCAGCGGCATCGGCCTGAGTCTGGTCGGTCGCAACCTGCTCACCTGGACGGACTACCGGGGCTACGACCCCGAGATCGGCTCGGGTGGTGGTGAAACCGGCTCCGCGGCGCTGGCCCGGGTGGATGGGTACCAGTACCCGAACTTCCGGACGTGGACCGCAGCCATCGAGTTGATCTTCTAAGGGAGCCCGAAAACCATGAGATATCCCATGCAACGGCACCTCCTGGTTGGCGCGCTGCTGCTCTTCGGAGCAGCGGCCTGCGCCGACCTGGACGTCGTCAACCCGAACGACCCGGACGCCGGTCGCGCGCTGCGCACCGCGGGCGACGTCGAGTCGCTGATCGCGGGCTCGTACAACACGTACTTCAACGGCACGTATTCGTTCTCCGGGCCGGGGATGTTCCTGAGCAACGCATCCTTCCAGCACAACGCGCCGTGGGCGAATTTTGCCATGGAGCAAAACGCGCGCATCCCCCGCATCCCGCTCGTCAACGACCCCGCGGGCGGCGTAGCGTACAGCGCGTTCGCTTTCCCGTGGTTCCGGTATTACCGCGCTCTAGCCGCGCTGGCCGATGGTCTGCGCTCGCTGGAGGACCCCGACATCGCCGAGGAAATCGGCGCCGAGGATGTGCTGCGCGCCCGCGCGTATGGCAGATTCGTCCAGGGGATGGCGCACGCGGGTCTTGCGGTGCTCTACGATCGCGCCTTCGTGGTCGACGAGACGGTGGACCTGACGCAGGCACAGGAGCCGGTGGATTACAACGCCCTCATGGACGCCGCGTTCGGCTACTTCAATGAGGCGATCACGCTTTCCGGGCAAGGGTCCTTCACCATTCCGACAACGTGGTTGGCCGATGACGTCACCTCGGACGAGCTCGCCCGCATCGCACACTCCCAGATGGCGCGCTTCCGTGCCGCAGTGGCGCGTACTCCGCAGGAGCGCCAGGCCGTGAACTGGGCGTCCGTCATCTCCGATGTGGGTGCCGGGATCACATCCGACTGGATCCAGGACCAGGATCCGGATATCGGCTGGTACAATCAGGTCGTGACATACAGCACGTTCCCGGGCTGGACGCAGGTGTCGTACTTCGTGTACGGCATGGCCGACCAGGCCGGCAACTACCAGCGCTGGCTGGACCTGCCGATCCTCGACAAGAGCCCGACGCTGCCCGACGGGACGCCGGCCTTGATCATCACCCCCGATCTGCGTTTTCCACAGGGATCGACGGTGGCTGAGCAGGAGGACAATCCGGGTACGCTGCTGCAGATCCCGGGGTGGGGTATCGCCGGTGTCTGGGCCCGGCCGGATCGTGGTACCTGGCGCTGGTCCTACTACTGGCCGGCCAATGCCAACCAGGAAGCGTACATCCAGTTCGATGGCTCATACGATTACCCGGAGATCAGCGTCGCGGAGATGCGGTTGCTCGAGGCCGAGGCCAACTACTGGATGGGCAACCACGCCGAGGCAGCCAATCTGGTGAACGTGACCCGTACCGCGGCAGGGCTGAACGCGACGGACGCGGCGGGCACCAACACCAGCTGCGTGCCGAAGCTGCCGGATGGCACGTGCGGTGATCTGCTCGAGATGCTGAAGTGGGAGAAGCGCATGGAGGTCAACAGGGTAGGCCTGTTCGGCGCACCGTGGTTCTTCGACAGCCGCGGCTGGGGCGATCTGTACGCCGGCACCTACCTCCAGTTCCCGATCCCGTGTGCCGAGCTGCAGGTGCTGGAGATGCTGCCGTGCTACACCTTCGGTGCAGGCAACGAGTTCGCCTCGCCCGGCAGCAGCTACAATTATCCGCACGAAGGCTGAGGTTCAGGAGTGCAATGGAGAGGGGGTCGCGTGAGCGACCCCCTTTTTCATAGGCGATCCGAGCTGCCGTTTGGACGGCGCGGAACCGTCAGCCGATGGTCCCAGCCGGCGGGAGGACGAGTCCTGTCCTCGGCTCCTCTTCCTCCTCTTCCTCAGGGTCCGGCCGTGGCACCGTGGGGTCGCCGCACGCCAGCACCGCCAGAACAGGCAACGCCAGGAATATTCGATACCATTTCATGGCAGACCTCCGTGTTCCCACTCGCTCACTGCAAAAACACTACCCAGGATGAAGCTGACTGTCAACGCGCCCTGGACACACGTACTCACGCGGTCGAGATTAGGCCCTTGAAACGAGCGTACCCGACTGGAGTCGGGCATTCAGAGGAATCGATGAACAGATATCGGCCGCGGCGAGACTCGACCCGTACGCGCTTCCTGTTTGTACTGTTTCTCCTGCTCCTGGGCGAGACACGCCCAGCGGCCGCACAAGTCCCGGCCGTCAGCCGCGTCGGCATCGGCTATGTAGCGAATGCTCCCGATCTGCTCGCCGGTGGCGGCGCCTACGCGATCTTCCCGCTGCTGGGCGGCCTCGGAGTGTACGTGGACGCCAAGTTCGATGTTGACAGCCCCGGCAGTGAGGACACCTTTACACGCGAGATCACGCGCGAGCAGGCGGAAGCGTTCGGAGACCTGACCTTTCAGGTGCAGGACAGCTACCGCAGCTTCAATGCTGCACTGGTGCGGCCGCTCTCTCCGACGTTCACCCTGTATGCGGGTGCAGGCTACGCCCAGTGGAGCCGCTACTATGAGTATCGTGACCCGAGTCAGGAGCGCGGGTTCGCCGGCTTCTACTGGGTCGAGGAACCCGACGAGGCGGGCTCCCGACTCAACCTGCTGGGCGGCGCCTTTATGCGCATCAGCCGCTGGATCGATATCCAGGTCGGCCTGGAATCGGCGCCTCGGGGCTTTACGGTCGGCGCTTCCGTTCCGCTGACGCTCTGACGAGCCGAGTCGTGCCCGTGGCGCCCCGGCGCGGGCACCAGTGAATCATCAATCTGGAGAAGCACCGATGAACAGGAATCGCACACTGCTGCCACTCTCATTGGCGGTCGTACTGCTCGTTACTGCGTGCGCGACGACAGCGAGCGGTGAAGCGAACACGCGACGGGATCTACTCACGCGTGAGGAGATCATGGGCGTGAGCGCTCTGAATCTCTTCGATGTCGTGCAGCGGCTGCGGCCCCGCTGGCTGGAGGTGCGCAGCGAGCGCAGTCTGGGCCCTAACGCGCGCCCGACCGAGATCCTCGTCTTTCAGGGTCAGGCGCTGCTGGGCGGAACCGCAATCCTGCAGCAGTTCGCGCCCGACGTGGCGTACGAGATGCAATGGCTGGACGCGGCGACGGCGGCGGCGAGCTTACCGGTGGGCGACCGGCGCGTCGCGGGCGCGATCGTGATCCGGACGCGCTGAGGTCTACTGCGTTCAGCCGTGCGCTCAGCCGCCGCGCCGCGTCCAGACCGCGATCACGCCGCAGTGCGCGTCCGGGTTCAGGAACTCGGCTGGCACCGTGCTCAGACCGTGATAGACCTCGATGCCTTCGACCGATGCCGGCGAGACGATGTCATCCAGCACGAAAGGATTCGACGGGCCGCCCGTCTGCGCGATGCGGCGGTTCACCAGGAAGCCGTCGACGAAGATCTGCGTACGGCAGTTGCGGCCGAGGCTGCGCGCCATCTGCACCACGCGCCTGTGACCGGGACCGCCGCCCTCCAGCCGCACACCGGGCACCATTTGCAGCATGTCGGTCACGTACATCGGGTTGCGCCGCTCGATGTCCGCGCGTGTGATGTAGTAGCCCATTCCATTGGTCAGCCGGTGCCGGAATCCGTCCAGCATGGGACTCGGGTGCACGCTGGCGCGCGCGACGACCTCGAGCGGGGCCAGCAGCAGAGCCTCCGGATCGAGCCGCAGCTCGATGCGGAAGAAGTCATGCCCGTCGAAAAACAGGAACGGCGTGTGCTGCCGCGTGAATCCAAGGCGTGTCGCAAGCAGCCTGGCGCCGGCGCCACGGCGTACGGTCAGCTCGAAATGGCCCAGCGAGTCGGTCAGCGCCTGTCCCAGGAAGGCGCCGCCCCGGTTGCGAGCGACGACATGGGCATCGTCGATCGGTTCGCCGGATTCGTTCGAGATCACTCGGCCCACGAGCCGGACCTGAGCCTCGAGGCTCGCCACGGCGAGGAGTTGCCCGAGCAGCAGGCCGAGAAGCAGAAGAGTGCGCATATGGCCTCCAAGCGCCTGATCGAATCTACTGCCTCGTTGCGGCCGGTTCAACCTGCTGGGGATGAGTCGGGCAGCGGCCGCGACCTTCCGGCCCTGCTGCAGCGCGAGCGCCGATGAGCTGGCTGGCGCCCGTGCGGCGGGTGGAGAAGCCGTGGGGCCACGAGCTGGTCTGGGCCAGCACCGACCAGTACGTCGGCAAGGTGCTCCATGTGAAGGCGGGCCACGCATTGTCGCTCCAGTATCATCGCATGAAGGACGAGACGATCCACCTGCTCAGCGGTGCCGCGCGCGTCTGGGTGGGTCCGCTCGGTGCGGAGCTGGAGGAGCTTGCCGTCGAGGTCGGGCAGAGCCTGCGGCTGCGGCCCGGCTCGGTGCACCGGATCGAGGCGGTCACCGATGTGGAGCTGCTCGAGGCATCCACGCCGCACCTCGACGACGTCGTGCGTCTGGAGGATCGCTACGGCCGCACATGAGACAGGACAGGCGCAGGCTGCTGGCGGCGAGCTCGTGCTGCTGGGCCTCGGCACCAACCTCGGGGATCGTCGTCTCAATTTGAGACGCGCTCTCGAGGCACTGCAGGAGGTCATGACACTGCAGAGGATCTCCACGATCTACGGCAGTGATCCGGTCGGGTTTGCCGAGCAGCCTCTTTTCTGGAATGCCGTGGTACGTGGCCGAACGCGTCTCGAGCCGACCGACCTGCTCGACTGCACGCAGGCCATCGAGCGGGCGCTCGGCCGTCAGCCATCCACTGTCCGCAACGCGCCCCGGGCGATCGACATCGATCTCCTGCTTTTCGACCAGGCAACCATCGGGACGGCTACGCTGACGCTGCCGCATCCACGCCTGCTCCAGCGCGCCTTCTGCCTCCGGCCGAGCGCCGAGATCGCCGGTGAGATGGTGCACCCGGCCACCGGCCGGACCCTGGCAGAGCACTGGGCCGCTGCACCGCCTCCGGGGCGGACCTGGCCGCTGTTTCCCGGCGCCGAGCTGCTGGGCCCTGGCGACGGCGCCCACGGCGCATGCGCCGAGTGAGCCGCGTGCGCAGCCGGATCACACACCAGGCGCTGCTCGCGCTGCTCCTCTGCTGGCTGCCGCTCGCGTGCCGCGCGCAGGAGCCGTCCGATCCCGAGATCGCGGCCGTGATCACCGAGCTGTTGCCGCGCATCGAGGAGATCAGCGGGCTCGAGGCGCGCGATTCGATCCGTTTCGCGCGTCGCCCCGCCGCCGAGCTGCGCCGCTACATCGAGGACCAGATCACCGAGCAGTTGCCGCCCGAGGAGCTCCGAGCCGTCCGCGAAGTCTACACTCTGCTCGGCCTGATTCCCGACACCATCGACCTGCGCGCCCTGCTGCTCGATCTGTACGGCGAGCAGGTGCTCGGCTATTACGATCCCGACGATCGCCGCCTGTACCTCGTCGAGGGCGTCGGACCCGAGACACTGCGACCCGTGCTCGCACACGAAATCGTGCACGCGCTCCAGGACCAGCACACCGACCTCGACTCACTCGTCTCGCGCGACCGAGGCAATGATCGGCAGCTCGCTGCCCAGGCGGCCATGGAGGGCCACGCCACGCTGGTCATGATGCTGCATAGCCTCGAGGAGACGCTCGGCCGGGAGCTGCCGCCTAGCGAACTGCCGGACCTCACCGAGCAAGTCGCAGTCGGCCTCGAGGCGCAGAACGAGCAGTTTCCGGTGTTCGGCTCCGCGCCCCGCATCATCCGTGAAACCCTGCTCTTTCCCTATACCGGAGGCGCCACGTTCGTCCAAGCGCTTTGGCGACGATACCCGGGCACCGCGCCGATCGATTCGCTGCTGCCGCAGTCGACGGAACAGGTGCGTGACCCCGACGGCCGCTTCTTCGAGGCGCGCGACCCACCCACCGAGCTGCGTCTCGACATCGAGCCCGGCGACTGGGAGGTCGCGTACCAGAACGATCTCGGGCAGCTCGAGACCGCCGTCCTGCTGGAGGAGCACCTCGGCGCCGCTGCCGCCGAAGCCGCCCATGGCTGGGATGGCGATCGTTACGCGCTGCTGCATCACGCAGACGCGCGAGCCCTCGTCTGGTACTCCGTCTGGGACGACGCGGACTCGGCCGATGCCTTCGCCGATGCCTATCGCGCTGTAGCGCGACGATTTCCCAACGGCTCGACGACCGTGGCGCGCCTCGAAACCGCCGGCGTGCCCACCGTACGCGTGGTCCACCGCCCCGCAGGCGACGGCGCGCCACCACTGCCGCAGCTGCGCCTTCGCCTAGGTCCACCATGATTCCGCCCGTCTCCGCGACCGCCCTGGCGGCGGCGGCCGATTATTCGTCACAAATACCGAGCCAAATACGTTCAGAAGTGAGACGATCCGCTTGTTTCAGAACCCAAGGGGGAGCCATGCGAGCACCTGTCTCTGTGCGACTCGCGCTCGGCCTCGCGCTGAGCATCGCGTTCTCAGTCGAAGCCGAGAGTGCGCAGGCGCAGCAGGGCGCGGTTACGGGCCAGATCACCAGTGCTGAAGCGGGTCAACCGTTGATTGGTGCGCAGGTGGTCGTGGTCGGCACCAATCTGGGTACGATCACGAATCAGCAGGGCCGCTACCGCATCGAAAACGTTCCCGTCGGCACGCACCAGATTCGTGTCGTCATGCTCGGCTTCGACGCCGCACCGCAAACGGCCGTGGTTGCGGCCGGTGAAACGGCTACGGTGAATTTCGTGATGGAGACGTCCGCGCTGAGTCTGGATGCGGTCGTCGTCACCGCGACCGGACAGCAGCGCAGGCGGGAGCTGGCGAATGCGGTTTCACAGGTGCGTGCCGACGAAGTGCTCGAGCACGCGCAGATCACGACCGTCGGTGAGCTGCTCAACGCGCGTGCGCCCGGCGTCAGCGTGTTGCAGAGCTCTGGCACCACGGGCGCGGGTTCACGCATCCGCATCCGCGGCTCGAACAGCGTGTCGCTGTCGAACGAGCCGATCATCTTCCTGGACGGCATCCGGATCGACAACTCATCCGACGCGCTGACGGTCGGCACGGGCGGTCAGGAGACCAACTCACTGCTCTTCCTGAACCCGGAAGACATCGAGAACATCGAGATCATCAAGGGACCGTCGGCGGCGACGCTGTATGGCACGGACGCCGCCAATGGCGTGATCCGCATCACGACCAAGCGAGGCACCACTGCGGCTCCGCAGTGGAACTTCTACGCGGAACGCGGCATTCTCACGGATCCGAATGACTACGCGCTGAATTATCGCGGCCGGGCGGGCACGAGCAACTGCTTCGTCTATCAGGTCGCAGCGGGAAGCTGTCAGCAGACGGAGCTGATCGCGTATCAGCCACTCGAGGACCCGGTGGTCAGCCCGTTCTCTGATGGCACCCGGCAGCAGTATGGGCTCAGCGTGTCGGGCGGCGGCGAGACGGTCAACTACTTCCTCTCCGGTGAGTACGAGGATGAGATCGGCGTATTCGAGATCCCCGACTCCGCGCATCAGGCGCTTCGGGAGGCGCGGGGCAGCGAGCTACCCGAGAACCAGATCCACCCGAATTCGCTCGAGCGCTTCACGGTGCGGGCGAACATCGGCGCCAACCTGCGTGACGACCTGCGGATCGGCCTGTCCACCGGCTACGTGACCGCAGACGTGCGCCTGCCACAGAACGACAACAACGCGCTGGGCATCATCCCGAGCGGGTTGCTGGGCTCGCCGTTCAAGGAAAACCGTCGCGGCTGGGGCTTCATGCATCCGCAGGAGGTCTTCGCGCTGGAGGTGCTCCAGGACGTCGACCGCTTCACCAGCAGTCTGCAGGTGAACTGGGAGCCCACCCGCTGGCAATGGTTGACGGGGCGCGGCACGGTCGGGCTGGACCTGACCACCCGTCACGATTCGCGCTATGCGCCGGTCGGTGAGGTGCCGTTCGGCCGCTCGATCCTGGGCAACCGTTCCTCGAACCGCATCCGAATCGCTGCTCAAACCGCCGATCTCGGTGCGACCGCAAGCTTTGGCGTGACGGAGGACATCACCTCGCGCAGCTCCGTCGGGCTGCAGTACTTCAGCAATCTGTTCCAGGCTACGTTCGCGTTCGGCGAGCAGCTCAGCCCGGGGTCGAAGTCACTCGGCGCGGCCGCAGAGACGGAGGCCAGTGAAGCCACGAGTGAATCCGTTACCCTAGGAACCTTCGTCGAACAGCAGTTCGGCTGGCGTGACCGGCTGTTCGTGACCGGCGCATTGCGCGCCGATGACAACAGCGCGTTCGGTCAGGACTTCGATTTCATCGTGTACCCGAAGCTCGGCGTCTCGTTCGTGGCGCTCGAGGGGTCCAGCCGCGCGTTCTTCGATGTGCTGAATTCATTGCGGCTCCGCGTCGCATGGGGTGCGTCGGGCGTCGCGCCAGGCCCGACCGATGCGCTGCGCTTCTTCGAGGCCACACCCGCAACGCTCGCCGGCACGGATGTGCCTGCCGTCACCTTCGGCGAGCTCGGCAATGTCGAGCTGAAGCCGGAGCGCTCCGAGGAGGTCGAGGCGGGCTTCGATTTCGGCCTGCTGGACGGGCGTCTTGGCGGCGAAGTCACGTACTATCACAAGCAGACGGAGGACGCGCTCGTGCGGCGCCGCTTGCCGCCCTCGCTCGGGGTCAGCCGTGATCGTTTTGTGAATGTGGGATCGGTGAAGAACACCGGCTGGGAGCTCGGCCTCACTGCGCAGCTCCTCGATCTCGATCGAGTCGTCTGGGATCTGAGTGCGAATGCATCCTTCAACGACAACGAGCTGCTGGAGCTCGGCGAAGGCATCGAGCCGATCATCTTCGGCAATCAGCGGCATCAGGAGGGGTTTCCGCTGGGCGGCTACTGGGATCGTCCGATCACCTTCGCGGATGCGAACGGCGATGGTTTGATCTCTGCCGACGAGGTGCAGATCGACACTGCGCAGGCGTTCGTCGGGCCGCTCTTCCCTGAGCGCCAGGTGGGGATCAGCACCTCACTCACGTTGTTCGACTTCGTTCGGGTCGCCGCGCTGCTCGATCACAAAGGTGAGTTCTACAACTACAATCTCACCGAGGAATTCCGCTGCCGGTTCCAGATCTGCGAAGGGCTGAACAATCCGGCTGCTCCACTGGCCGAACAGGCACGTGCGGTCCAGACGATCACGCAGGGAGGCGCGCGCAGCTCGGCGCCCTATATCGAGCCGGCAGACTTCTGGAAGCTGCGCGAGGCATCCATCGCCTTCTTTGCGCCCGCGGAGTGGGCGGAGCGGATCGGCGGTCGCGCGCTGAGTCTGGTGCTCACGGGTCGCAACCTAGCCACATGGACTGACTACACCGGTCTGGACCCGGAGATCAACCAGGTTGGGCAGGATAACTTCGGCCAACGCGACTTCCTCACGCAGGCTCCCATCCGCACGTGGGTCGCACGCGTGAATGTGACCTTCTGAGGAAGAGGGAGAACCATACCATGAGACAATCCCGAGCTTGCGCGGAGCGCCGAAACGCCGCCGCCCTCGTCCTGCTTGCCCTGGTGCCGCTGGCGGCGTGTGATGTCGGCAGCGTGCTCGAAATCGAAGATCCGGACATCATCACACCGGGAAGCCTGGAGGGTCCGATCGGACGAAACACCCTTTTCGCTGGTGCGCTCGGCGACTTCTCACGCGCATATGCCGGCGGCGCCGGTGGCGGCAGCTTTCTCGACGGCATCGTGACCACCGCCAGCTACATGTCGGACGAGGGGATCGCGTCCGGCACATTTCCGACCCGGCAGGAGTTCGACCAGCGCAGTGTAGCCATCGACAATGGCACGCTGCGCGTGGTATTCCACGAGCTGCATCGCGCTCGGGTGGCGCTGGAGAACGCCGCGGCGACGCTTGGCGACGCAGATCCCGGGGATGGCCGGGTGGGGCAGCTTCTTGCCTTTGCCGGCTACGCGTACCTCGGCTTCGGCGAGAACTTCTGCTCCGGGGTTCCGTTCAGCCAGGCTCCTCCGGCGGGCGAGCTCACGTTCGGTGAGCAGGCGACGACCGCGCAGATGTTGCAGTTCGCGATCGATCGCTTCGATGCCGCGATCGGGCAGGCCGGCGTCAGCTCGGAAGTGGCTGACCTCGCGCGGGTCGGTAAGGGTCGGGCGCTCGTCGGCCTCGGCCAGTACAGTGAAGCTGCGAGCGCAGTCGCGAGCGTGTCAACGGACTACTTCTTCGGCATCGAGCACTCGATCAATACGGGTCGTCAGGAGAATGGCTACAACGCCGCGAACATAGAGACCGGGCGCATCTCGGTTGCCGATCGCGAGGGTAGCAACGGCCTCGACTTCCGTTCGGCCGGCGATCCGCGGATCGAGACGGTCCTGGTCGGGAAGGGGTTCGACAGCACGACCGATCAGTATGACCTGCTGCATTACCCGTACGGGTATGCACTTGCACGCAACGCACCGACGCCGCTGGCGAGCGGGATCGAGGCGCGACTGATCGAAGCCGAGGCGGCATTGAACGCCGGCGATGTGGCAGGCTTCCTGGCTGGGCTGAACGCCGCTCGCGCCGAGGGTGGCCTGCCGCCCGTGACGGATCCGGGTGCGGCTACGGCACGCGAGGACCTGCTGTTCCGTGAGCGGGCGTTCTGGCTCTACGCCAGCGGCCATAGGCTGTCGGACCTCCGGCGTCTGATCCGCCAGTATGGCCATACCGAAGATGCGGTGTTTCCGACGGGCGCCTACTTCGAGGGCGGCATCTACGGCGATGATGTAAACTTGCCGATTCCAGAGGAAGAGGAGAACAACCCGAACTTCCGCGAGTGCCTGGACCGCAGTGCGTGACGTACCCCTCGTCCGGCGCAGTTTGAAAGCGGGCGGCACAGCGAGATGCTGTGCCGCCCGTCGTACGTCCGGCGCTTCTGCCAGGTGTTCAGGTGCGTCCCGATTTCATGGTGACCAGGATCACGCCGTCCCCCGAATTCGTGCCGTAGTAGGTCGTGCCGTCCAGGCCGTTCAGGAAACGGATCGAGGCAACGTCCCGGGCCGGGATGCGGTTCAGGTCCACCAGATCCGCGATGCGGGCGCCGTCAATGAAGACTGCGGGCCGATCGCTCAGCTCGATGCTGGATTGCCCGCGTCGAGCAATACCCGTGGCCCGGCCGTCGCGACCCTGCGATACCAGCAAGCCGGGCAGCGTACGGCGCAGCGCCTCGAACAGCGTCGTAGCCCCCGACGCCGCAATCTCATCCTCCGTCACAATGCGTTCCGTACCCCGGTCCGAAATTTCGGAGCTTCGCGGCTGGACCGCGCAGGCGCTTGTGAGAGTGGCGGCGAGAATGAGACAGGCTGAGCGACGCATGTTGGGGCCCTCCGGAGTGTGGTGCACCCTAAATATCGCAGCGTCGCCCGAGAAAAGAAAGGCAGTGGTTGTCGAAGTGTAAGGGATGTGAGCAAGTGTGAGAGTAAAGGGGTAGTGTAAGTGTAAGTGTAAGTGTAAGCGGTGAGAGCAAAGTGCAAGCGGGCGAGCTGTGAGCCGCTCACTTAGACTTACACTTGCTTTACCCTACTCTGACACTTGCTCTCATCCCTTACACTTCCACTTACTCTCCCACTTGCTCTCATCCCTTACACTTCCATTTCCACTGCATCACACCTCCCTCGCGTACCGCTCCCATTGCCATTCAACACAGGCAGCCCGACGCGTCCCTCCTGCTTCGGCACCGGATACCGAAACTCCTTACCCTCATAATTCCGCAGCACGATCTCGTCATCGGTGATTGCTTGCACGTACTCCGGCAGGATCGGGATCTTGCCGCCGCCGCCGGGCGCATCGATCACGAAATGAGGCACGCACAGGCCGCTGGTCCAACCTCGGATCGCGCGCACGATCTCGAGTCCCTTCTGAATGCTCGTGCGGAAGTGTTCACCGCCGGCGACGACGTCCGCCTGATAGATGTAGTATGGCCGCACTCGTGCCCGAACCAGCCGCTGCATGAGCAGCTTCATGATGGCCGGGTCATCGTTGACGCCCTTCAGCAGGACGGTCTGGCAGCCGAGGGGTGCGCCGGCATCGGCCAGCATGGCGAGAGCCGTTTCGGCCGCCGGCGTGAGCTCGTCGGGGTGGTTGAAGTGCACGTTGATGAAGACCGGGTGATGCCTGCGCACGATGTCGCAGAGTTCCGGCGTAATCCGTTCCGGCAGGTGGCTCGGCATGCGCGTGTGGATGCGGATCACCTCGATATGCGGGATCTCGCGCAGTGTACGGAGAAAATACTCGATGCGGCGGTCGGACAACATGAACGGATCGCCGCCGGACAGGATCACGTCGCGCACCTCGGTGTGCTCGCGCAGATACGCGAAGGCCGAATCGAACTGGTTCAGCGGGATCTTCTCGGGATCGCCGACCTTACGGCGCCGCGTGCAGAAGCGGCAGTAGGTGGCGCAGACCGGTGATACCAGAAACAGCACGCGATCCGGATACCGGTGCGTCAGATTGGGGACCGGCGAATCGCGGTCCTCGCTGAGCGAGTCGACGATGCCGTCCTCGACGATGTTTTCCTGCGCCGTCGGCACATATTGCGTCCAGGCCTGGTCACCGACCTGCCGAATCATGGCGAGTGCCGCTGGCGTGATGCGCAGGTTGAAGGTGTCGATCGCCGCCTGCACCTCTTTGCGATCGATGTGCTGCTCGCCGAATCGCGCCACCAGGTCATCGACCGTGACCACACTTCGTCGCAGGATGTCCTGCCAGCTCTTGCCGGCCTCGTTGCTGCCGTTCTGTTTCATTCTCGGATCTGCCCGTTCGAAGGAAAGCGCTTGGCGAAGATCACTCGATCATCGCCGGGACCGTAATAGTCCGGGACTCGTGCGACTTCGTCGTAGCCGCGGCGCGCGTAGAAGCGCCGCGTGGGTTCATACGCCGGCTGTGACGAGGTCTCGATGATCACGAGTCGTGCTTTCTGACGGGCTAGCCTTCGCTCCACCTCCTGGAGAAGTAGCGTCCCGACCCCGCGACCATGCGCCTCCGGCCGCACTGCGATCCAGTACAGATCCCAGGTGCCGGTCGTGCACGGTGTGGGGCCATAGCAGACATAGCCGAGCAGCGTTCCGTTCTGGGAGAAGGCGCCCAGCGCGGTGTAGTCCTGCCCGGGTTTGGCGAAACACGCATCCAGAACTTCCAAGGCGACGGCGATCTCACCGTCGCGGAACACGCGCGCGGCGCGGAGGATTCGCTCCACGGCGGGCCTGCTTTCGCGCGACAGCGGCACGATTCGCGTCGCATGCAGCAGCGCAGGCGGGTTCACGGCCGCGCCTCGGCGAGCACGTGTGCGATCAACTCGGCATAGGTCCAGCCGGCCGCGTCGGCCATGCGCGCCAACCCGGCCGACGGCGCGAGGTCCGCGTTGGGGTTCACGTCCAGGACGTAGGCGCTACCGTCGTCGTCGAGCCGCAGGTCGACTCGGCCATAGCCGGCGCCGCCAATGAGCGACCACGCTTGCAGCGCGAGCGAGGTCAGCCGCGCCGCGAGCGGCGGCGTGAGTGGAGCGGGACAGACCGGGCGCGTCGCCTGATCTTCGGCGGATTCCGCGTGCCACTTGCCGGCATAGCTGACGATGGGCGAGGCGCCAGCCGGCAGTGCCTCGAACACGATCTCCGACAGGGGCAGCACGTGCGCGCCCACGACGCCGACGTTGACCTCGCGCTGGCCGACGAGCTGCTGCACGAGCAGCGGCGCGTAGCGGGCGCCCGTTTGCCACGCGCGGTGCAGCTCAGGGCGGTCGTGAACGACCGAATCCTGGGTGATGCCCACCGAGCCGTCCTCTCCTGCAGGCTTCACGATTGCCGGAAAGGTCGCCCACTCCGCGGGGGGGTCGCCGTCGCGCTCACGCTGCCAGCGCGGCACCGGCAGCCCGGCGAATTCCAGCAAGGCGTTCACGCGATCCTTGCGACGCGCGAGGGCCAGGGTTTCGGCGCTGCTGCCGGTGAGTGGCACGCCGAGCAGCTCGACGGCGGCCGCGACGGCGGCCTCGAGCGAGGCGCGCCCGCCAACGCCCTCGCACAGGTTGAACGCGGCGTCACAGCGCGCGGCCTCGAGGCGCGCGAGCCAGGCGAGCGGCGCTCTGCCCACGGCGACGCGGATTGGCCAGTGACCGAGCCCGCGCAGGGCGCTGTCGACAGCGTCGACGGCCTCGAGCACGCCCCGCTCGTCGGCAGTCGCCTGCGGCCGGGTTTCGACGGCGTCGTAGAGGATCGCGATGCGCATCAGGCCATCCCGTAGCGCCGCAGCGCGATCCGCAGCACGCGCAGGATCAGCGCATCGTAGCTCATGCCGGCGGCTCGCGCCGCCTTCGGCAGACACGAGTTCTGGCGCGGATCGGGAAGGATGCCGGGCAGCGGATTCACCTCCAGCACGTGGGCGCGGCCGTGGCGGTCCAGGCGCACGTCGACGCGGGCCCAATCGCGACAGCCGAGGGCCCGGTAGGCGGCCAGCGCGGCAGCTGCGATCTCGCGTGAGAGGGGCAGGTCGATCCGGGCGGGACAGTCGAAGATCTGGAGCGGCCGCTCGCTCGTGTCCCACACCCACTTCGCTTCGTAGCCGTAGATCGGCGGTGCCCCGGCGGGCAGCGCGTCGAAGCGGATCTCGACCAGCGGCAAGGTCTCGGCTTCCCGTCCGTTCCCGACCACGGCACAGGTGAACTCGCGGCCGTCCAGGAACTCTTCGACCAGCGCTGGCTGCGCGTAGCGTTCGAGAACGAGTTCGACGCGGCTGCGCAGCGCGTCCCGGGTGATACAGATCGCGCCCGCATCGATGCCTTTGCTGGAGCCCTCGTAGAGCGGCTTCACGAGCGCCGGCAGAGGAAAGCCCAACGGCGGCTCGGGTCCCGCGCCGTTGCCAGCAACGAAGTGGAGTGGCGTCCGCACCCCGTGTGCGAGAAAGACTTCCTTGGCCCGGCTCTTGTCGAGTGCCAGCCCCAGCGTCAGCGGGTCGCTCGCCGTGTACGGCACGCCGTAGAACTCGCAGATGGCTGGCACGTGCCCCTCGCGATTGGGCCCCTCGAGCCCTTCGGCGATGTTGAACACGATGTCGGGGCGCACCTGCCGGAGGCGGGCGGGGAACTCGGCGTCCGCCTCCAGACGAATGACCTCGCCCGCCTGGGCCAGGGCCGCTTCAACCGCGGCGATCGTTCGGGGGTCGTCCCACTCCGCATACGCGTCGTGGGACCCACTACCGGGAGGTTCTTCTTCCTCCGGCCGCTGGTTGTAGGCGAATCCGATGCGGAGGGTCATGCGGGCTGATGCTTGCGCATGAAAAAACGCCTCGCCGCAGAGGGCAGAGGCGCGCAGAAGCGAATCGCGCGGTGCTTCTCGTCGATCATGGTCTGAAAGTGTAATGCAAACCGGCGATGAGTGGAAGGCCCACGTTGGCGGCAGCCGGCCGAGGCTCTAGCTTGGGGCTGCGCCGGCCCGGCCCTCCAGAGCCGCAGCCGGTACGGGGATGACCATTCCTGGCTCGCGACGACCGTCTTGAACACTCCCGCACCCCGCCGGATTCGGGTCGAGCCGAGGCCGAGTCCACCGCCGGGCTACGACGTCCTGGTGCAGGCCGGCGTCCTTGGCGAGCTGCCGCTCCTGCTGCGCAGTACGGCCCCAGCGAGCCATTACGTGATCATCACCGATGAGCCCGTATCCCAGCGCTATGGCGTCGCGCTCGCGGACCGCCTCGAGGCGGCCGGCCAGCCCGTGACGCTGCTGTCCGTGCCGAGCGGCGAGGCACAGAAGACGCGCGCGCGCTGGACGGAGCTCACCGATCGCATGATCGACCGCGGCGTAGCCCGGGACGCGGCCGTCGTGGCGCTCGGCGGTGGCGTGATCGGCGATCTGGCCGGCTTCGTCGCCGCGACCTACATGCGTGGGCTGCCCGTGGTCCAGGTCCCCACCACGCTTCTGGCCATGGTGGACGCGTCGGTCGGCGGCAAGTGCGCCGTGGACACGCCCGGCGGCAAGAACCTCGTCGGCGTGATCCGCCAACCACGTCTGGTCGCCTGCGACCCACTCGTGCTCGGTTCGTTGCCGCCGGAAGCGTACCGGGCCGGCCTTGCCGAGGCCGTGAAGCACGGCGCGATCGCGGATCGCGACTACTTCGAGTCGATCCGCGATCACGCCGACGCCCTGCTCGGCCGCGACCCGACGGCACTCGCCGAGCTGATCGCCGGGTCCGTGCAGATCAAGGCGGGCGTCGTGAGCGCTGACCCCGAGGAAACCGGAGCCCGTCAGGCCCTCAACTTCGGTCATACCGTCGCCCACGCGCTGGAGACCCTCTCCGGCTACCGGCTGGCGCATGGCGATGCGGTCGCGATCGGCATGGGTATCGAGGCCGAGCTCGGGGAAGCCGCTGGCCTCACCGAGCCCGGCACCGCGGCAACGCTGCGCGCTGTCCTCGCTTCGCTCGGCCTGCCGAGCCACCCGCCCGAGGCTTATCCCGGCGACGTCGTTGCCCGTCAGATGCTCCGTGACAAGAAGGTCCGCGCTGGCCGCACCCGCTTCGTGCTGCTCCGCCGCTTGGGCGAGCTCGCCCGCGACGCTTCCGGCGCCTGGTCCATAGAGATCGATCCCGCACTCACGCTCGATGTTCTCGGCCGCTGACGTTTCCCCCGCTGTTTGACGGATCCCCGGTACCGCGGCTAGCTTCCGGACCAGTGGAGAATCGATCGGTCGGCGCCCGGCAACCTGCGACCGGGCGGCGGTTGGGGGAGCGTGATCCCATGCGGCTCGAGGAGCGCGTCCGGGGTCGGTCTGTCGCGCAACTGCTGGAGGTGCAGGCGGCGGAGCACCCGGAGCGTGCGTTCCTTGTCTTCCGCGACCGCAAGCTCACCTACGCCCAGGTCGATGCGCGGGCCAGCGCGCTGGCGGCCGCGCTTCATGAGCTGGGCATCGAGCGCGGCGATCGTATCGCGATCGCTCTACCCAACTGGCCCGAGTTCGTCATCACGCTCTTCGCCGCTGCCAAGCTCGGTGCCACGATTGTCCCGCTGAACCCGCGCTACACGATGCCGGAGCTGCAGTACATGCTGCGGCACTCCGAGGCCGCGGTCGTCGTCAGCGCAGAGGTGCTCAACGGTGTCGACTACCTGGCGCTCTTCGAGGGGTTGCTCACATCCTTGCCTGAGCTGCAGTACCTCATCACCGTCGGCAACGCTGACCTCTGGTATGACGATCGGATCTATCAGTTCGAGGACCTGATCTCGAGTGGTGAGAGCCGCGCCCTGCCCGCGACGGAACTGGATGCGGAGACCGATGTCTTCGCCATCCTCTACACCTCCGGCACCATGGGCAAGCCGAAGGGCGTGGCGCTGACGCACTCGAACCTCATCGCGACCGCCAGCGCCACCGTCGACGCGATTCGACTCGTCGCCGACGACATCGTCTTCGGCGTCGCGACCGTCTTCCATGTCTTCGGCCTCGGGCCGGGCATCCTGGGCACGCTTTCGGCCGGCGCGTCGCTCGTGCTGCAGGAGCAGTTCGATCCCGGCGAGGCGCTGAAGCTCATCGAGCGACATCGCGTCACCGTCCATTATGGCGTGCCGACGGTGTTCGTGACCGAGCTGCGCGAGGCGCAGCAGAGGCCGCCGGATCTCAGCTCGCTCCGTACCGGGATCGTCGCCGGGGCGCCGGTCAGCGATGAGACGGTCCGGCGCATCCGGGCCGAGCTCTGCCCGAATGTGCAGGTCGCCTATTCGCTGACGGAGACCGCCTCCACGGTCTCTGTCACGTCGCCGTTGGATGGCGAGGACAAGCAGATCTTCACCGTCGGCCGCCCGCTGCCCGGCACCGAGGTGCGCGTTCTCGACCTGGACGGCACCGTTCTGCCCGAGGAAAGTCTTGGCGAGCTGGCGGTGCGGGGACCTGGCGTGATGAAGGGGTATTACCGGCAGCCCGGCGAAACCGCGCAGGCGTTCGATCCAGACGGCTACTTCCTGACCGGCGACCTCGGCATCGTGGATGAGGAGGGCTACGTCCATATCGTGGGCCGTCGCAAGGAGTTGATCATCCGCGGCGGGTTCAACGTGTACCCGCGCGAGGTCGAGGATCGGCTGCAGGCGCATCCCGCCGTGCTCGACGTGGCCGTCGTCGGCTTGCCGCACGAAATGCTCGGTGAGCTGGTCTGCGCCTGCGTCGTCGCGGTGGAAGGGGCGATCGTGACCGGCGAAGAGATCAAGGAATGGTGCAGGACTGCCCTGGCGGACTACAAGGTCCCCGACCTGGTCCGCTTTCTGGACTCCTTTCCGCTCACCGGGAGCGGGAAGGTGCGGCGTATCGAGCTCGCGCGGATGATCACCGCCGAGGAATCGAGCCGCCGACCTTGACGGCAGCTGGCAGTCGGCGTCGGCCACCTGCAGCGCGAGCACCGAGCGTGCCTGCTGCGGGGACGGCCGAGCCCGGACGGCCATCTGCGAAATTTGACACCTGGCGGGGCGACGCAGTCCCGCGCGCGCCTCGACCCTCAGGGGGGACGCGAGCATGGCCGACCGTTCGGCCCACGGCTCCCGTCTTCCATGCGGGCCGGGGCGGTGCGGCAACGACGTCCCCTCGCCCACGAGGGAGATCGACCACATCATGAATGTACCCCTATATGCGCGCGCGCCCCATCAGGTCCGCGGCGTTCAACCCGTCCACCACGCACCCAACGCTGCGCTGCTCATCGACTTCGACAACGTGACGATGGGGATCCGCAGCGATCTCACGAAAGAGCTGAAAACACTTCTCAACAGCGACATCTTCAAGGGGAAGGTCGCGGTTCAGCGAGCCTACGCCGACTGGCGCCGGTATCCGCAGTACATCGTGCCACTCTCCGAAGCGTCGATCGATCTGATCTTCGCGCCGGCGTATGGCAGTTCGAAGAAGAACGCGACCGACATCCGACTCGCGATCGACGCGCTCGAGCTCGTCTTCACGCGTCCGGAGATCGGCACGTTCATCCTGCTCTCCGGCGACTCCGACTTCAGCAGCATGGTCCTCAAGCTGAAGGAATACGGCAAGTACGTCATCGGCGTCGGTATCCGAGAATCCAGCTCCGATCTGCTCGTCCAGAACTGCGACGAATACTACTCCTACTCGGCGCTGACCGGGCTGACCCGCGCCGAGGATGAATCGAGCGAGGCCGAGGATCCCTGGATCCTGGTCGAGCGCGCGGTCCGCAGGATGGCCGAGGATGGCGATGTGATGCGCTCGGATCGGCTGAAGCAGGTCATGCTCGAGCTCGATCCGAGCTTCGACGAGAAGCAGATCGGCTTCAGCAAGTACAACAAGTTCCTCATCGATGCCGCGTCGCGAGGTTGCATCAAGCTCAAGAAGCACGAGAACGGTCAGTACGAGGTGGCGCCACCGGATGGCGACCTGGCGGGCGCCGGCCGCGACCGCACCGAACGCGCTGCCCGCGCGGAGCGGACGGAGCGCGGGGACCGCGGCCGGGGTCGTGGTGCGCGGTCCTCGCG
>JBOHRE010000049.1:0-24713 GCA_050732635.1 Longimicrobiales bacterium
GTCCAGCCATGCGCGAACCGCGGCCGCGGCGGCGCCGAGCCGGCCGGTGACCCACAGCTCGTCGCCCGCCACTGCGGCGGAGCGGAGGATCGGCTCGCTCGCCTCGCCCAGGGCCACGATGTCGAGGACGAGCGGTCCAGTCGAGCGGGCGACGTCGCCGCCGAGCAGCACCGCATCGACGTCGCGCGCGGCCGCCGCGATGCCAGCGGCGATCTCCTGCGCGATCGCGGCCGCATCGGCGGCCGTCATGATGAGCGTGCTCAGCACCCCGATCGGCCGCGCGGCGACCGCGGCCAGGTCGCTGAGCGCGCCGGTAGCCGCGCGCCAGCCGATCTCGCGCGGCTCGAGCCAGTTACGCCGGAAGTGGATGTCCTCGACGGCCGCATCGACGGTCACGGCGATGCTCCGGCCGCTGATTACGGCGCAGTCGTCGCCGGGGCCGACCAGCACATCCGCGCGAGCCGGCGAGCCGCCGCTCGCGAGCAGGCGGCGGATCAGCTCGAACTCGCCGCCCGGACCGAAGCGCACCGCCGGCCTACCACTCACCAGCGCCGCGCCTGATCGAACAGGATGAAGGGCAGGTCGAACGGTGGCTTCCGGCGACCGGGGTCGGACCAGGCGCGGTGGAGCTGATCGGCAACATCGCGCGGCGTCAGCGACGGTCCACGACGGGCGAGGTCGCCGGCGCGCGACGACAGGAACACGCCCACCGCCGCAGCCTGCGGCGCGGCCAGGCGCTGCGCGAGCAGTGCGCCGATCACACCGCTCAGGAGATCGCCCATACCGGCGCTGGCCACATCGGACGAACCGCAGGTGTTGATCAGCACCGGCGGCTCGCGCCCAGCGACGACCGACGGTTGGCCCTTCAGCAGCACGACACAACCGGTGGCCTCCGCGAGGTCGCGGGCGAAGCGCGGCAGCCGTTGTGCGATCTCCCGAGCGGCCGCGCCCACGATGCGGCTCATCTCGCCCGGGTGCGGCGTGAGCACGACCGCGCGACGCGCCGCCAGCCGACTGAAATGATCCGTGTCGCGGCCGATCACGTTCAACGCATCGGCGTCCAGCACGAGCGGCCGGTCAGGAGCCGCCTCGTCCAGCGTGCGCAGCGCCACGCCGGCGGCTGCGTCAGTACCGATTCCCGGCCCGGCGACGATGGCCGCGGCCGCGGCAGCCGCTTCGCCCAGTGCGGTCTCATCATGACGATCGACGAACACGGCTTCCGGCAGTGCCGCCTGCAGGATGGTCCGGTTCGCGGCAGGCGAGGCGATGCGCACAAAGCCAGCGCCGGCGCGGAGTGCGCCCAGTCCAGTCAGCGCCGCCGCACCTGCAACGCCCTCGCGTCCCGCCACGATGAGTACTTGGCCGACCGAGTTCTTGTGCGCGTCGGGTGCGCGCACCGGCAGCCGCCGGCGCACCCATTCGGGCGTGATCAGCACGGCTTCCGGCTGAGCCTGAGTGAGCGGCGGCAGGCCGATCTCCACCGCGATCAGGCGGCCACAGCAGGATCGGGCGGGCTCGTGCAGCGTGCCGATCTTCGGCTGCCCGAAGCTCACGGTGAGCGCCGCGCGCACGCTCTCGCCCGGCACCTCACCGGTGGTCGGATCGATGCCGGAAGGAATGTCCAGGGCCAGCACCGGACGGCGGCTCGCATTGATTGCCTGGATCGCCGTCAGGACTGCGCCGCGCGGCGCACCCGCTGCACCCGTGCCGAGCAGCCCATCGACCAGCACATCCACATCGGCACGCCCATCGGCGAGCTCCTCGACGGTGAGCTGGCGCAGGGCGTGCCCATGCGTGAGAGCGGCTGGCGGCGGCTGCGAGCCGGCGGCGATCCAGGCGACGTCGCGACCCCAGCTGTGCAGCGTACGGGCGACGATGAGGGCATCACCACCATTGTGACCGCTGCCGGCAAGGACGAGGACGCGCCCTCTGGGGAACGCACGGTGAAGGATGAGCGCAGCGGCGCGGCCGGCGCTCTCCATCAGTACGCGCTCGGGGATCTCCCGTTCCTCGCGCGCGCTGCGATCGAGGCTGGCAGCCTCGGTGGCCGTCAACGCGGCGACATGCTCGACGCCGAAGACGTCGCGACGTGGAGTATCCCAGTCAGCGCGGCGCCACGGGTTGCCGCCGGCAGTCACCGACAACTGTCCTGCCGGCGCCCGGCGAGGCACCGGCCACGCGACTCACTTGTAGCTCTGACTGATCGTGCGGCCGAAGCTGATCTCGCCGTTGTCGATGCGGATGTTGAATCCACAATCGGGATTGGAGCAGACCCAGGCCTTGTAGGTGATCGGCGCGCCGTCACGGCCATAATCGGAAAGTGGGAGCATCTCGCCCTGCTCGCACTTCTTGCACGCGGGGAACTGAATGTCCGCCATGGTTGTCCCCTCCCCTCGACACGCACTGCCGCGCAGGCATGCTGCGTCGGCTTCCCTGGCACCCGGACTGGCGGAATCAGCGCAAGCCGTGTTCCACGGCAGGCCGCCAGCCGCCGCTCAGGCGAGTGCCGGGCCGAGCCGCCGCTGGAGCCTCCGCGGCTGGGGCGGCCTGCCCGCTGCAACGTGCGCACACAACGAGGGCTAGAGGTTGGCGCCCCACGGATAGTCGCGATCGAAAGCGTCCACGAAATCGTAGACATCCGCAAAGTCCGACGGACTGTCGTCGTCTTGCTTGATCAGGATCCCGCACTCGACGAGGCCGAACACGATCTCACCCAGGTCCTCGGTCGCGCTGATGCCCCAGTGCGCGAGTACGGTCCGCGCCATGGGCCCGAACTGTTCCAGAGCCAGGTCGCGGGCACCCTGTGCCAGCTCGCGGCCGCTGATGTGGCGCGGCTGGTCGAGCCGCTGCAGGACCCGGTGCAGCGCAGTCAGCACGAAGAGGTAGGCGGACTCGCCGTAACGCGGATTCCGCTCACGCAGTCGCGATAGGACCGCCTCGTCGATGACGCCATTGCTCATATTGGCCTAATGGTCGCGCGCCGCGCCGGCCGGGTCAATGGCGGCGCGCGACGCACCGGCCGACTAGGCGGGCGCGGTCGCCTCGCGCAGCTCGGGATAGAGCGGAAACGCTTCGGCAAGCTCGCGAACCGCGCTGCGCACGTGGCGCGCGGCGGCGTCCGAGGTCGGCGCGTCCAGCACATCGGCAATCCAGCCGCCCACCCGCAACAGCTCCGCCTCACGCATCCCGCGTGTGGTCAGCGCCGCAGTCCCGATCCGGATCCCGGACGTGACAAAGGGCGAACGCGTCTCGCCCGGCACCGTATTCTTGTTCACCGTGATGCCGGCCCGCTCGAGCGCCGCCTCCGCGTCCTTCCCCGTCAGCTCGCTCCCCCGCAGATCCATCAGCAGCAGGTGGGTGTCCGTGCCGCCGCTCACCAGGGCGTAGCCGCGTTCCTGCAGTGCCGTCGCCAAGGCCTGCGCATTGGCCACGACCTGCCGGGCGTAATCCTTGAATGAGGGCCGCAACGCCTCGAGGAATGCGACGGCCTTCGCCGCGATCACGTGCATCAACGGCCCGCCCTGCACGCCCGGGAACACCTGCTTGTCCACCGCCTTCGCGTGCGCCTGGCGACACACGATGAACCCGCTGCGCGGACCCCGTAGCGTCTTGTGCGTCGTCGAGGTCACGATCCCGGCGTACGGCACCGGGTTCGGGTGCGCACCTCCGGCGACCAGCCCCGCGATGTGCGCCATGTCCACAATGAGCGTGGCATCGACCTCGACCGCGATCTCGGCGAAGGCGGCGAAGTCGATGAGCCGTGGGTACGCGCTGGCGCCGGCGACGATCGCCTTCGGCCGCTCGGCCCGAGCCAGGGCCCGGACCTGCTCATAGTCGATGCGGCCGTCGGCTTCCCCGACGCCGTAGGCGACGACGCGGTACAGCCGGCCGCTGAAGTTGACCGGCGAGCCGTGCGTGAGGTGCCCGCCATGGCTGAGATTCATGCCCAGCAGCGTGTCGCCCGGTTCCAGCACTGCGAAGTACGCGGCCATGTTGGCCTGCGCGCCCGAGTGTGGCTGCACGTTGGCGTGCTCGCCGCCGAACAACTCGAGGCAGCGCTCCAGCGCGAGCCGCTCGGCCACATCGACCACCTCGCAGCCTCCATAATACCGCTTTCCCGGATAGCCCTCGGCATACTTGTTGGTCAGCACCGAACCCATCGCCTGCAGCACCGCAGGCGACGTGAAGTTCTCGCTCGCGATCAACTCCAGCACCTCGTGCTGCCGCTCTGCCTCGCGGTTCAACACCTCGAGGATCTGCGGATCGGTCATGCGTAGCTCGTCGAACATATCACTTGCCAGGTTGTCGGTTCCGAGCCGGCGGCCCAGACGCCCGCCGACCTACACGTACATCCGTTCGATCCTCGCGACCTGGCCGATGCGGCGCTCGGCCAGACGGTCCGCCGCGACGTGCGTGGAGATGTTCTGCTCCTTGGCCAGCTCGAAGAGCTGCTCGAGCGTGCCCTGGATTTCGCCGGCCTTGCTGCGCGAACGTTCGGCAGGCCAGTTGCTCAGCTCACCGTACACGTTGATGAGGCCACCCGCGTTGATGACGTAGTCCGGCGCATATAGGATTTTGCGGCGGTGCAGCTCATCGCCGTGCCGCGCCTCGGCAAGCTGATTGTTCGCCGCACCCGCCACGATGTCGAACCTGAACCTGGGCAACGTACGATCGTTGATCACGGCGCCCAGGGCACAGGGCGCAAAGACCTGGGCCTCGACCTCGTAGATCTCCTCGGCGCCGACGGCACGAGCGCCGAACTCCTCGATGACCCGGTTGACGCGCTCGCCATCGATGTCGGTGACGGTCAGCGTAGCGCCGGATTCTGCCAGGTACCGACACAGATGGTAGCCGACGTGGCCGACACCCTGGACCGCCACATGAATTCCGTCGAAGGAATCGCTGCCGTAGCGCTCCTTGATGCAACCGCGGATCCCGCGAAAGGTGCCATACGCCGTCACGGGTGAGGGATCGCCCGACCGGCCGGCGATACCCGTGACGTGCTCGGTCTCCATATGCACGAACTCCATGTCTTCGACGCTGGTACCGACGTCCTCCGCCGTGATGTAGCGCCCCTTCAGGGATTCGACGAAGCGGCCGTGCGCGCGGAAGATCATCTCGCGGCGCGCGATCTTGTTGTCGCCAATGATCACCGACTTGCCGCCGCCGAGGTTCAGTCCCGCGACGGCTGCCTTGTAGGTCATGCCTCGGGAGAGCCGTAGCGCGTCGACGACCGCCTCCTGGTCGGTCGCATAGTTCCAGAACCGGGTGCCGCCCAGCGCGGGCCCCAGAGTCGTGTTGTGGATCGCGATGATGCCTCGATATCCGACCGACGGCTCATGGCCGAAGACGAGCTGCTCGTGTTCATGCCTCGCCATCATATCGAATAGTTTCATGACCTCTCCAGCGTCCGGGAGCCGAATCGAATCACGGCTTAGGCGGGCCTGCCGAACAGGGCTCGCGCAATGACGACACGCTGTATCTCGCTGGTGCCCTCATAGATCTCGGTGGCCTTGGCGTCGCGCATCAGCTTCTCGACCGGGTAGTCGCGCATGTAGCCGTAACCACCGAAGACCTGAACCGCCTGGCGCGTGACCTCGGTCGCGCACTCGCTGGCGAAGAGCTTGGCCATCGCGGCCAGGCGAGTGGACGGCGCCTGCGCCGCGCGTCGCAGGAGCGCCTGCGCAGCCTCCGTGCGGGTGGCCATGTCTGCGAGCTTGAACTGAATGGCTTCGAACTCGCGAATCGGCTGGCCGAACTGCTCGCGTTCGGCAGCGTAGGCGAGCGCGTGTTCCAGCGCGGCGCGCGCAATGCCGATCGCCTGTGCCGCAACACCGAGACGGCCCAGGTCGAGCCCTTCCATGGCGAGGTGAAAGCCGCGGTCGGCGGCACCGAGCAACGCATCGGCGCCGAGGTGCACGCCATGGAGGTGCAAGCTCACGACCTCGGAGGCACGCAGGCCCATCGTGCTCTCTCGCGCTCCGACCTCGACGCCCTCGGCCTCGGTCGGCACGAGGAACGCGGCGAGTGAGCGCGGCCCGGGCGCCTCGGCCGTACGCGCGATGACCACGGCGAGGCCGGCGATCGCGCCATTGGTCACCCACTTCTTCTGGCCATCGATCACCCAGCCGTCGCCAGCGCGGCGGGCGGTGGTCTCGACCGCGGCGGCGTCGGAGCCGGCGCCGGGCTCGGACAGTGCGAAGCAGGCGAGCAGCTGACCGGTGGCCAACGGGCGCAGCCAGCGCTCCTGCTGGGCGGCGGTCCCGTGGCGCAGCAAGGGGCGGATGCCGAAGGCGCTGTGAATGGACAGCGTCAACGCGACGGCGGGTTCGCCCCAGGCCAGCTCCTCGAGCACCGCCAGGTACGTGGGCAGGTCGAAATCCAGCCCACCGTGCGATTCCGGACCGAGCATGCCGAAGAAGCCGAGCTCGGCAAGCTGGGGCAGGACGCTCGTGTCGAGCCTGCGCTCGTGATCCCAACGTTCGACGTGGGGCCGCAGCTCGGCCGCGGCGAATTGGTGAGCCAGCTCCCTGACCTGCTCGAGCGCTTCGTTCATCGGCGCCGTGACGGTTTCCATGGCCTCATGCGTACGTGTAGAAGCCGCGGCCGCTCTTGCGGCCGAGCCAGCCGGCGTCGACGTACCTGCGCAGTAGCGGACAGGGCCGGTACTTGTCATCGCCGAGGTCGCGTTGCAGCACCTCGAGGATCGCAACGCAGGTGTCGAGGCCGATCAGGTCGGCAAGCGCCAGCGGCCCCAGCGGGTGATTCATCCCCAACTTCATGACCGTGTCGATCGACTCGGCGCTCGCCACGCCTTCCATCAGACAAAACACGGCTTCGTTGATCATCGGCATGAGCACGCGATTCGAGACGAAGCCCGGAAAGTCCTGTACCTCGACCGGCGTTTTGCCCAGGGCGCGCGCCATTTCCACAACCTCGGCCGTGGTCCCGTCCGAGGTCTGCAACCCGCGGATCACCTCGACGAGCTGCATCACCGGAACCGGATTCATGAAATGCATGCCGATGACGCGCTCGGGCCTCGAGCTCTGACGAGCCAGTCGCGTGATCGAGATCGACGACGTGTTCGACGCCAGGATGGCGCGAGGAAAGGCCGCGTCGAGTCGACCGAACAGCTCCGCCTTCAGCTCCGCCAGCTCGGGCACCGCCTCGATGGCGAGCCGCGGCTCGGCGGCTTCCTCCAGGCGCGTCACCGTGCGGATGCGCTGCAACGTCGCCTCGCGCGCATCGGGCTCCAGTCGCCCCTTCTTCACTTGACGGTCGAGGTTCGCGCCGATGGTGCTGAGCGCCGCCGTCAGCCGGTCCTCGGCGATGTCGACGAGCGTCACCTCGTGTCCGTGCTGCGCGAACACGTGCGCAATGCCGTTGCCCATCGTACCGGCACCAACGACCACCACGTGATCGTCACGACTCAATGCGTTCGCCCTCCTTCTCCACTCGCAGCCGACGCCGGTGCAGCAGGTACACGCCGATGGTCCCGATCGCGAACGCGACGCTGCCCGCCAGGCCGCCCTCCGGCCCGAACGCGCCGCCGGTCAGCCAGCCCGGTCCGGCATCACGCGGCTCGTAGCCCGGTGTATTAAGGAACGTGAGCCCGCTGACGGGCAGGTCCGCCAGCGACCCGACCGCCCAATTCCACCCCAGGTGCAGACCGGTGGCGAACCACAGGCTGCCGGTCCACAGAAACGCCAGCGACAGCAACACACCGGCCAGAACGATGTTCAGCAGCGCGAGTTCGCCGACTGCGGGATTGTTCGCATGCGCGATGGCGAACAGCGCGCTGAGTGCGAGCACGGCGCCCGGCGCGCCGAACGCCTGCACCATGGCGCGAAACGGGTAGCCGCGGAACAAGGCCTCCTCGGCCGCGGCCGGCAACGCCAGCAGCACCAGGCCGCCGGCCCATGCAGCCATGACGCCACCGAACGTGCCCGGCTCACCGACGAATGCGATGCGGCCCGTCAGCAGCAGCGGCAGCAGCACCGCGACGAGCATACCCACGCCGAGCGCCAGACCGAGCCCTAGCTCGGCGGCGATCGGCCGGCGCAGCCCGAATCCCAGCGCAGCCGGCGGCTGCCGCTCCACCAGCGCGAGCACGAGCCAGCCGGCGACCAGCGCGGCGACGAGCATGCCGATGCCCTGCACCGATAGCAGGGCGGGCATGCCGGTCCCGACGAGGCGCGGCGCGAGCCACGCGGCAAGGCCCGCCACCGCAAGCCACAGCGGCACGAACAGCGCGACGAACAACGCGAGCCGGAGCAGCGCGCGGCCTCGTGCGGCCCAGGTCGCCTCACGGTGCAGGCTCACGGTGATCGCCGGCCCAGAAACAACGAACCCCCGGGCTAGAGTTGCCCGAGGGTCCGGTCCCGCAGCGGCAGCGCAATAAGGAGCGCGAGGAGGATCTTCACCGCGTCGCCGGCGAGGAACGGTACCAGGCCGAGACGAAGCGCCTCGCTCAGGTCGCCGAGCAACAGTGCGAGCTGTGCGACGCCACCTGCGAATACGACAAGTGTGCCGATCGCAATCGCGACGCCGAGCAGTGCGCGACTGCGGCCCGCACGCGGCGCGAGCCAGCCGGTGACGTAGGCCGCTGCCGGAAAGGCGATCAGGTAGCCGCCGGTCGGTCCCAGCAGGTGGCCGGGGCCGGCGCCGCCGCCGGTGAACACCGGCAGGCCCGCGATGCCGGCGGCCAGGTACGCCACCTGTGCGAGCGCGCCCAGCCTGGCACCGAGCAACACGCCCGACACGCTGACGAAGAGCGTCTGCAGCGACACCGGCACCGGCGTCCCGGGTAGCGGCACGCTCACAAACGCGCCGAGCGCGGTGAGCAGCGCGAACACCAGAACAGCCATGGCGCGACGCAGGGCGCGGCTCGGAACGAGCTCGATCGCATCCGCGCGCCGAATCAGAACCAGGACGTCATTCATCGCTTCAAGCCCTTTCCACGGAGAGCGCAACCGCGTCACCGCCGCCCAAGCACAAGGTGGCGAGGCCCTTGTCGACGTCACGATCGCGCATGGCGTGCAGCAGCGTGACCAGGATCCTCGCGCCGGACGCGCCGATGGGATGGCCCAGCGCGACCGCGCCACCGCGCACGTTCACCCGGTCCCAGTCCCAGCCGAGCTCCTTGCCGTCGGCGAGCGCCTGCACCGCGAACGCCTCGTTCGCCTCGATCAAGCCATAGTCCTGGATACGAGCGCCTTCCTTCTGCATCAGCTGCCGAACTGCGCGGACCGGTGCAAAGAACAGCTCGTTGGGCGCGACCGCGCCCGTGCCGTAGGCACTGATCCGCGCGAGCACGTGCAGCCCGTGCGATCTCGCGTACGCTTCGCTGACCACCACCACCGCGGCCGCGCCATCATTCAACCCGGGCGCATTCCCGGCCGTCACGACCGGAGCCGTCACCTGCGCGGGCTTGTCACGCTCGAACGCCGGCCTCAGCTTGCCCAGCGCCTCCAGCGTCGTATCCCGCCGGGGCGCCTCGTCGGTGTCCACCACGGTCGCGCCCCTCCGACCCGGCACCTCGACCGGCACGATCTCCGCCTCGAACTCGCCGGCATCGATCGCCGCCACCGCCTTCTCATGCGACGCCAGCGAGAACGCGTCCGCCTCCTCCCGCGTGACTCCCGCCTTGTGCGCCGTGTACTCCGCGTGCCCGCCCATGTGGCAGGCCTCGAAGGCACACCACAGGCCATCGTGCAGCAGACCGTCGATCAGTTGCTGATCGCCGAACTTGGCGCCCTCACGGTGCCCACGAAGGTAGTACGGCGCGTTCGACATCGACTCCATACCGCCCGCCACGTAGACCTCGCCGTCGCCCGCGCGCACGGCCTGCGCCGCCAGCGCGACGGCCATGAGTCCCGATCCGCACACACGGCTCACAGCCATGGCACCGACGTTGTCCGGTAGTCCGCCGCCGAGCGCCGCCTGGCGCGCCGGCGCCTGCCCCAGCCCGGCCGAAATCACATTGCCCAGGATCACGTCGGCGACATCGCCGCCAGCGATGCCCGCGCGCTCGACCGCCGCCCGAATCGCGAGCGCACCCAGCTGCGTCGCCGACAGCGGGGCGAGCCCACCGAGAAACCGACCGATCGGCGTGCGCACCGCGCCTACAATGACTGGACTGCGGTGCGGATCCGTCATTACCGTCCCCATGATCTACATGACCCTCGAAAAAACGGCCGCTATTATAGACTCACGTGTGCGGCCCGACCAGACAGCCACACCTCGACGCTGCCGCACCGGCTGCCGTCAGACCCCCGGTCGCTCCACGCATCGTCAGCGCAGCGTCGGCCGCTTCTCGTGCTCGTCCAGCGTGCCCCACGGGATCGACGGATCGTGCTCGAAGACGAGCAGCCACTGCTCGCGGCGGGCGCGCTCGAGTAACCGGCGCTTGGTTTCGAGTGTTACCAGCGGCTCGAGGTCGTAGCCCATGATCCAGGGCAGCGGCAGGTGCGCCGCCGTCGGGACGAGGTCCGCCAGGAAACACGCCGCCTCGCCGTCCGACTCGATCAGCACCGACTGATGCCATGGCGTATGCCCCGGCGTGTGCAACACGCGTACACCGGGCACGACGTCCTGTTCGCCATCGATGAAGCCGAACAGCCCGGCTCGCTCGATCGGGTCGAAGTTGTGCGATAGGTAGCTCGCCTGGATCCGCTCATTCTCGCTGTGCGCGAACTCGAACTCACGTCGCTGTACGATGTATCTCGCGCGCGGGAACGCGGGCCGGATCTCGCCAGCTTCCGTCAGCAACGTATTGCCGCCCGCGTGGTCGAAGTGCAGGTGCGTGTCGACGACCAGCTCGATATCATCCGCGCGGAAGCCGAGCTCCTGCAGCGCGTCTTCCAGACGCGTCGGCGAGCCGGCGTTCTCGATGCCATAGATGTCGCGGAACTTCTCCGACTCCTTGTTGCCGATGCCGTTGTCGATCAGCACGAGCGTGTCGCGCGTTTCCACCAGCAGACAGCGCAGCGCCAGCGGGATCCGGTTGCGCGCATCCGCCGGGATACGTCGCTCCCACAGCGGCTTCGGCACCACGCCGAACATGGCACCGCCGTCCAGCCGTTGCAGCCCGGCCTCCAGCACGTGAATCCGGAACCCGCCCAGGCCGCGGCTGCGGGTGAGTGGCAGCGCGTCCGCACTGTCGACGGTCGCGATCGGCTGCGCCATCAATCGATGCTGTCCATGGACGTGGGCAGAGCGCTTCGCCGGCGCGGCCCACGCGGGCGGCGCCGGCGGATGAGCGCCTGGAGCGTACCCCAATGCCGCACGTCCTGGTCTTCGGCGCGCTGCAGCAGACGCGCGAAGACCTGCGCCGTGGCCCGCGCGTCGCCGAACGCCCGGTGCCGGTGCTCGATCTCGACGTCGAAATAATACGCCAGCGAGTCGAGCGTGCGACGTCGCACTTCCGGCAACACGCGTCGCGCCAGCTTTACCGTGCAGATGAGCCGCTGCCCGTGGGCCGCAACCATGCCGGCGCGCTCCAGCTCCGTCGCCAGGAAGCGCCGGTCGAAGCCGGCATTGTGCGCCACGAACACCCGGCCTCGCAGCAATCGCTCCACTTCCTCGGTGACCTGTTCGAAGCGCGGTGCCCGCTCGACCATACGCTGCGTGATGTTGGTCAGTCGCGAGACGAACGGTGGAATCGGACGACACGGGTTCACCAGCGTGTGGAACTCCTCGAGTACGCGGCCGGCAGAGGTCACGCGCACGAGCGCGACCTCTGTGATGCGGTGATCGCGAGCGGCCGCGCCGCCCGTGGTTTCGACGTCCACCACGACGTACTCGAGTGCGTTCAGCGATACATCCCCCGCGAGCTGCGACACCGCGGCGGCGGGCGTCTCCGCAGCGGGGTAGAGCACGTGGCCCGCGTCGGCCGCTACGGTATAGGGTTCGGGACGCTCGCGAACCACGATCCGCGGTCGCCGCGGCGCCGGCCGCGGCCGCGCCTCGACTTCGATTCGGATCGGCCCGCCGCCGGGCGAACGCCTGAGCAGCAGCGGCGGCAGTCCGTCGACCGCGATCCGCCGCTCGGCGGCACTCTGATGCTCCCTCTCCGCACTCACAGATCGTCGCGCCGCACCGGCAGCGTCATGCAACGCGCGCCGCCGCCGCCGCGCACCAGTTCCGCGCCATCGAAGACAATGGCCGCCTTCTCGTCATCCTCGATCTCGGCGTCACCGGTCAGAACATCGATCGCGTCGACGATCCGATAGCCCGCCTGCCGTTCGAGTTCTGCGTAGGTCCGCTCGTTGCGCGAGTAGCCGAGGATCAGCCCGGGTCGCAGCGCCACGAAATTACAGCCACTCGACCATTGCTCCCGCTCCTGGAAGATGCGCCGCTCACCGCCGCAGAACACCGGCTCCATGGGCAACCCGACTTCGCGCAGCGCAGCGAACAGATTCGGCATCTCGCGCATTCCCTTCATGTCGGCACTGTAGTGCAGCACCGCGCAGCGATCGGGGCCGACGAACATTGGCGGGAACACCACGCAATGGTCCAGGTCGATCTGCGTGAAGATCATGTCCAGGTGGATCATTGCACGGTCGGTGGGCAGCACCACCACCAGGACGTCCTTGACACCCACGCGCTTGTGCACCTGCTCGGCCAGAATGTCGAATGCCGCCGGACTCGAGCGCTGCGACAATCCCATCAGGACCGCGTCGGGGCTGAGCACGTGGATATCACCACCCTCGATGGTGAAGCCCGCCCGTCGCTCTTCGCTGCCGTCGTACACCAGCCCCGCATTCTCCAGCTCCGGATGATACCGGAACAGCGCCTTCATCAGAACTTCCTCGCTCCACCGCACCGTGTAGCGCATCGAGCCGATGATCACGCCTTCACCCACGACCATGGCCGCGTCGCGCGCGAAAAACAGATTCGGCAGCGGCGGCAGCTCGTAACTCTCCTCGTTCAGCAGCTTCTGCAGCGGACCGCCCTCGATCTCTCGACCCTCGATGAACATTCCCACCAGCTCGCCCGGCGGAAGCTCCAACAGCTCGCGTGTCAGCGGCTCCGATTGGGCAACGTCCATCACCTTCTCGATCAGAAACTGCCGCACCTCGGGCAGGTCCGCGATCTCCTCCAGCATCTCACGAACCTCGAAGACCTCGCAGAACCGCGCCAGAATCGCCGTGAAACGATGATGCTCGCGACGCGCCTGCTCCAAATCGATGATGTCGTCGTACAGAAAGTCTTCACGATTCGATGGCGTCACCGCGAGCAGCTCCGGGCCCGGGGTGTGGCACACCACCCGGCGCAGTGTGCCGATCTCCGACGTGACCCGAACGCCCGCTCTCGCCTCCGCCATTACCCACCCCCGTTTCCACCCGCCCGATCGTCGCGCGTCAGCGCGTACGACAACCCCTCCAGCTCAACCGCCATGTTGACGTTCTTCAACGCGACCCCGCTCGGCACCACCAGCTTCGTCGGCGCGAAATTCAGCACCCCGCGCACGCCCGCCCGAGCCACCCGCTCCAGCACCGTCTGCGCCGCATGCGCCGGCACCGCCAGAATCGCGATCTCGATCCGCCGCTCCCGCACCACCTGCTCCAGCTCGTCGATCGAACTGACCCGCTGACCCTCCCACGACCGCCCCACCTTCGCCGGATCCGAGTCGAACACCGCCTCGATCAGAAACCCCTGCCGTCGAAAGTCCTCGTAACCCAGCAGCGCCGACCCGATCCGACCCGCACCGATCACCGCCACGCGCCAGACCCGCTCCAGACCCAGAATCGAGCGGATCCTCGACTCCAGCTCCGGCACCGAATACCCCAACCCGCGCTTGCCGAACGTGCCGAAGAACGACAGGTCCTTGCGCACCTGCGCCGCCGTCGTGCCCCCACGCCGCGCCAGCTCCCCGCTCGACACCGTCGCCACGCCACCCGCCTTCAGCTCGCGCAGCAGCCTCAGGTACAACGACAGCCGCTCGACGGTCGAGTCGGCTACCTTCCGCATCGTGCTCTCGCCGCTCGGGCGGCGGTTTGTGAAACGGTTCACAAGCAGAACCTACCCCGCGGGCGGCCAGCCGGTCAATGAAGGCGGCGGCGTGGCCGGGGCCGCTATGCGCTGCGCGTTCAGGGTCGCGTCGCGACGCCGGTCGCGGCTGGCTCAGCGCTGAGCGTCGCGTGCGGCGCGCGGGAAGGTGAGACGCAGGGCGGTGCCGGCCGAACCGGGCACGAGGGTGAGGTGGCCGCCGAGACGGCGGGCGAGGCGGCGCGCGAAGGCGAGCCGGAGGCTACCGCTGCGTGGTGCGTCGCGCGGGTCGGCGGGTGCGAAGTCGTCGATGCCGTCGGGCACGGGGATATCCGGTGGCAGTGTGGTGGGGCCGATGTGGATGTCGACCGTGTCAGCGGCGTCGGTCAGGCGGAGCGTGAGGCGGCCATGGGGCGGGGCGCGAACGGCGGCGCCCACGGCGAGGTGGATGGCAGCGGCGAGGCCTGCCGGATCGACGCGCAGCGGCACGGCGTGCTCGGGCCGCTCGAATGCGAGCTCGGCGTGGTGGGTGTGTGCGAGGCTGCGCAGCGCGTCGATCTGATCGTGGATCAGCGTGGCGACGTCGCCCTCGGCAGCTGGCACAGCGGGCGGCTGCGCCAGCGGCTCGGCGAATTCGATGGCCGCATCGAGGAGCTGCTCGAGCTGGCGTGCTGCGTCGCCGATGCGTCGGAGCGGGTCGTGCAGGGCGGCGGGCGCGTCACCGTAGACGTTGTCGACGAGCAGCTCCTGGTAGCCGATGATCGCAGCCAGCGGTGTGCGCAGGTCGTGAGCGAGCGCATCGAGAAATCGCGCACGGGCATCCGGGACCGGTGGTCCTGGTGGTGAGGGACGATCCGCGCGGCTGGCCGAACCTGTCATGGTGCGAACGCGGTCGGCGCCGGCGCCAGCGTGGCATCCTCACGGCGCGCCGCGACGCGGCCGGCGTCGATGTCGACGCGCGACAGCATGGCAATGCCGCCGATGAAGAAGCCGACGAGCGCGAGGATGCCCAGGCGGCTGGTGCCGCTGATCTGGGCGACGACCCCGAACACCGCCGGCCCCATGATGCCGCCAAAGCGCTCGGAGATGCTGAAGAAGCTGAAGAACTCGGAGGATTTCGCGCGCGGCACGAGCGTGGCGTAGATGGAGCGGCTGAGCGCCTGAGCACCACCCTGCACCATGCCGACGACGACGGCGAGCGCCCAGAAATGCCACGGCTGGCTGATGAAGTAGCCGGCGCAGGCCAGCAGCGTGTAGACGGCGAGGGAGAGATAGAGGCCGCGGCGCGGGCCGACGCGGGACGCGAGTGCGCCGAACGCGAAGGTGAACGGAATCCCCACGAATTGGACGAGCAGGATCGCGCCGATCAGCGTG
Source organism: Longimicrobiales bacterium (assembly GCA_050732635.1). Lineage (GTDB taxonomy): Bacteria > Gemmatimonadota > Gemmatimonadetes > Longimicrobiales > RSA9 > JBOHRE01. The sequence goes on from JBOHRE010000049.1 coordinate 15,367, forward strand.
CCGCGGCCGATACCGATCTCGGCCCCGTAGATCACGGCCATCTTCTGGATCGTGTGGACGCCGTCGATGTAGAGCCAGTACGCGATCAGGAACTTCAGCAGCTCGCGGTACTGGCGGATCTCGCCGAAGGTCTCGCGCAGACGCGTGAAACCGACGCGCACCGGGTTCGCGCGCGCGGATTCGCCGGCCTCGATGCGCCGCGGCGGCTCCGGGACGGTGCGGAAGAGCGGGATCGAGAAAACGACCCACCAGACGGCGACGGTGATGAAGACGACGCGCGTGGCGACGCCGGTGTCGGCAAAGCCGAACAGGCCGGGCTGTAGGATCATGACGACGTTGATGCCGAGCAGCAGCCCGCCGCCGAGATAGCCGAGCGCGTAGCCGGCGGTCGAGACGCGATCGACCTCCTGATCGCCGGCAATGTGCGGCAGGAGCGAGTCGTTGAAGACGGTCGAGCCGGTCAGCCCGACGCTGGCGACGATGAACAGGGTCGACGCCAGGAGCCACTCGCCGCGATCGACCAGGAACAACGCCGCCGTCGCGGTCACGCCGATACCGAGGAACAGCGCGAGGAAGCGCTTCTTCGCGCCCAGGTAGTCGGCCATCGCGCCGAGCACGGGTGCGGCGAATGCGATCAGCAGCAGCGCGATGCTGTTGGTATAGCCCCAGTACGAGCTGGCGAGGTTCGGCGCGATGGTCGCCGCGGCGACGGTGCTGTAGTAGATCGGCAGCACGGCAGCACCGACGGTCGTCTCGAACGACGACTTCGCCCAATCGTACATTGCCCACGCGCGCAGCTCCGGCCGGTGCAATCCGATCCGGGCCGCAAAACTCGCTTCCCTCCGCTGCATGCTGACCCCGTAGTAGCGACTGGTTACCGCACCTGCCGCGCGAGTGTTATGAATTCCTCGGGCGTCAATGTCTCGGGACGACGTTGCAGGTCGATGCCGCTGGCCTGCTCGAGGCGCTCGAGCGCCGCCGCTTCCAGCGCGTACGAGGGCGCGCTTCGCAGGATCTTCTGCAACTGTTTGCGCCGCATTGAGAACGTCGCCCGTGTCAGTCTGCGCAGGTCTGCTTCCTCGGCCGGTGTGAGCGGCGGTGGCCGCAGCGGCGTGATCCGGAGCACAGTCGAGTCGACGTCCGGGACGGGTCGAAACGCTTGCCGGCCCACCTGGAAAAGCCGTTCGACCGCGGCAACGGCTCTCACGCCGACCGAAAGTGCGCCATAGTCCGACGTGCCCGGCGCAGCCAGAATGCGATCCGCGACCTCCCGCTGCACCATGAGCACGAGCGCGAGCGGTCGGGGCTGCCGTTCGAGCAGCCAGAAAAGTAACGGGCTCGTGATATTGTAGGGAATGTTGCCGACGACGCCGAGCCGCTCGATATCGTCGACGATGGTATCGAGCTCGACGTCGAGGGCGTCGGCATGGATGATCCGCACGTGCTCGCGGGTGGCGAACTCCGCGCGCAGCTGGGCGACACAGCGAGCGTCCAGCTCGATCGCGACGAGCGGTCTCGGCTGGGCAGCGAGGTGCCGGGTGAGCGCACCGGTGCCGGGGCCGATCTCCAGGATGCTGGCGGCGCCAGTCTCGAGCACGGCCGCGACGATTTTCCGTTGCAGATTGGGGTCGATCAGAAAATTCTGACCGAGGGAGCGGCGCGCACGCACGAGCAGCTGGGCGCGGCGCTAGATGCGCACGAGGACAGCGGTGCGGTCGTCAGCAGGCGTCGTTTGCGTATCGCCTTCCGCGGCGCGCTCGAAGATGCGCTGCAGGATTTCCGGTGGCGTCCGCTGCTGCACGCGCTGGACGGCCTCCACCAGCGCGGCCTCACCGGTGGCACCGCGGTGCGAGTAGGCCTCCGACAGCCCATCGGTGAACAGCAGCAGCAGGTCGCCGCCCACCTGCCACTCGATCTCGGCGTCCTTGTAGTCGGGCAGGGGCACGACCCCGAGCGGCGCGCTCGTGGCGCCCAAGCGCTCGGCGCTGGCGCCGGCTGGGACCCGGAACGCGTGCGGATGTCCGGCGTTCGCGTAGCGCAGTCGGCTGCGGCCCGGGTCGAGCACGCCGTAGAACAGCGTCATGTACATCTCCGTGCTCTCCAGTTCGTCGATGAGCGCCTCGTGAACGCGCCGCAATACGACCGATGGTGGCTCGGCTTCCTGCGCGTAGATCGCGACCGCGCTCATGGTCAGGGCCATGATCAGTGCCGCGGAGAAACCATGACTCGAGACATCGCCGATCATCACGCCGAGACGGTCTCCGGAGAGTCGAAACAGGTGGAAGAAGTCGCCGCCGACGGATTCCGCAGGTGCGCAGCGGGCCGCGACTTCGCCGGGACCCTGAAACTGTTCGACATCCGGCAGCAGCTTCATCTGCAAGTGGTGCGCGAGCTCCATCTCGCGGACCAGCCGCTCCTGGCGGACGCTTTCTTCCATCAGCCGGTGTGTCTCCAGCGCGGCGCCGATCTGGCTGGCGATCGCCGAGAGCAGACGCACATCACCGGCATTGAAGCGGACGTTGTGCGTTCGGCCCAGTAACGTGATGACGCCCACGGTACGCGGCTCACCTTCGGGCGGCGAGAACTGGATCGGCACGCTCAGGAACGCCTCCCGATCGCGCGGCCGCGGCTCGAGCTGGATACCCCGCGGGATGTGGTCGCCTCGTTCGAGGTTGAGAGCCTGCCGCTCGCGAAAGACACGAGCCGTGATCGAGTTCGGGTCGTCGACGTAGACCGGGCCCGTCATCCCCTCCTCACCCACGGCAGCCGTCAGGTGCAGCTGGCGATCCTCGCTATGGAAGACCCAGAGCGACGCGCGACGTGCGCCCAGCAGTTCGGCAACCTCTTCCAGGATGCGCGACGCGGCGCTTTCCAGCGAGCGCACCGCGCCCAGGATCTCGCTGATCGAGTACAGCAGATTGATCTCCTCGTAGCGCTCAGCCAGCTCGCGCGCCGCCTGCTGCGCCTCTCGCTCGTAGGCGAGCAGCCGCCCGAGCGCGTCGGCGAGGAGCCCGGCTTCGGCCGCACCGGCGCGGCCGCCGGCGATTTCCAGCTCGAGTGGGCTGGTGCCGTTCTCGACGGCGCGACGCAGGGTGTCGGCGCGAGGTGCTGTCTCGCGAGCCGCTGAATCGGGCGGATACACCAGCACCCAGCGCGTGCCGGTCGGCGCCCAGAGCCGCACGGCGGAGCCCGAATCCGCGCCGAACGATTGCAGCAGCGCGGCGGCCGCGCGGGGCAGCGTCGGGGCGGTATTCGGCGGCAGCGTGCTCATCGGTCGAGCTCCCCGTCACGGCCGGGGGTCGCGCCGCGCGAGTGGAGCACCATGCGGATGCAGTTGCCGCGCTCGTTGAACTCGACCTCGTCCATCAGCTTGCGAATCAGGAAGATGCCACGGCCGCCGCTCCGCATCCGGTTGCTGGGCAGCGTTGGATCTGGTAGCCGCTCCGGATCGAAGCCGCCCCCCTGGTCGCTCACTTCGATGGTCGCGCGCTCGGGATCCAGCCACACCTCGATCCGCACCACCCTGCGCGGGTCGGCTTCGTTGCCGTAGAGGATGGCGTTGATCAGCGCCTCGGTGAGACCAACACGAAAATTCAGCCGGAGTCGACGCTCATCGAAGCCCATCTCGCGACACCGCTCCATCAGGTAGCGGACCGCCGGCTCGACGTCGCTCAGGTCGTTGTCGATCTCCAGAACGTGCTTGCTCTGCATCCAGCGATGAGGCGGTGCGCGCGCCGCGGTGAGAGGCGCGCTAGAAGGACTGCAGCGCCTCCTGCCGACTGTTCGCGATGTGGAAGAGCGTGTCCAGCTTGGTGAGCTCGAACAGTGTGCGCAAGTCTTCGTTCAGGTTTGCGAGCCGCAGATCGCCGCCCTGCTCGCGGATCTTCTTCGACAGGCTGACCAGCACGCCGAGGCCCGAGGAATCGATGTAGCCGGTGTTCTCGAAGTCGATCAGGAAACGCCGCGCTCCGCCCTCCAGCTCCTCGAGCACCTTCTTCTTCAGCTCCTGGCGGTTACCGACGATGAGCTGACCCTCCACATCGATCACCGTCACCTCACCCTGTTTGCTCACATCGAACGCCATTGCGCCTCTCCTTCGCGTTGGTGTCACCGGGCGGGATCTGCGCCGCCGGCGGCGCAAGTTCGGTGCCCTCATGCCGCACGCGGCCACGTGGCCGGCGCGAGCGCGCGACTCAGGCCTGCAGGGCCGTGATGCAGGCCACCGTTACGATATCGGCCGGTCGGGCGCCGCGCGACAGATCGTTCCAGGGCCCGGCCAACCCCTGCAGGATGGGGCCGTAGGCGGCAGCACCCGCCAGCCGCTGGACCAGCTTGTAGGCGATGTTCGCGGCGCCGAGGTCGGGGAACACCAGCACATTGGCGCGGCCGGCGAGCGGCGACCCGGCTGCCTTGCGCGCGGCGACGTCGGCGATCAGTGCCGCATCGGCCTGCAGCTCGCCGTCGGCGAGCGCGCCCGGCATGCGCTCGCGGAACAGGCCCAGCGCACGGCGCATGCGCTGCGGCCCGGCGCCTTCGGCGCTGCCGTGCGTCGAATACGACAGGAACGCGACCCGCGGCTCGTCGCCCACGATGCTGGCACGCGCGAGGCAGGCGGCCTGGGCGATGTCCACGAGCTGCTCCGCGGTCGGCTCCGGCACCACGCCCGCATCGGTGAAGGTCAGGACCTCGGCGTCGGGGCCGCGGAAGCCGGCGACGCACATGTAGAACGCCGAGGAGATCGTACGGATCGCCGGCGCCGCGCCGATGCACCACAGCGCTGCGCGCAGCACGTCGGCGGTCGTGGACGCCGCGCCGGCCACGGCACCGGCGACATCACTGTTGCGCACCAGCAGTGCGCCGAAGATCAGCGGCTCCGCTGCGCGCCGGACCGCGTCCTCGTGTGACATACCCCGGCCACCGCGTAGCAGGAGGAGCTGCTCGGCGAAGCTCGCGCGGCGCGAATCGGTGCTCGGATCCAGCACATCGACTCGCTGTGAATCGCCGCCGGCCGCGGCTAGCGCCGTGCGCACCGCATCGGATGGACCGATCAACACCGGCTCGACGAGCCGCTCGCGCTGCAGCTCAGCGACGGCGGCGAGGGTGCGCTCATCGAGCGATTCGGGGAAGGCGATGCGGCGGCGCACCGCGGCCGCACGTTCGCGCAGGCCGCGCTCGAACCCGGTCACGCGCGCGAGAGTTTTTCGTGCAGCGCCTGCGCAACGGACGGCGAGACGAACGGCGTGATGTCGCCGCCCAGCGAGGCGATCTCGCGCACGAGTGAGGCAGAGAGGAACGAATAACGCACGTCCGGCGCGAGGAACACCGTCTCGATCTCGTGCCACAGCTCGCGATTCATCAGCGCCATCTGGAACTCGTATTCGAAATCCGAGATCGCGCGCAGGCCGCGCACGATCAGGCGCGCGCCCGTGGCACGCGCGAAATCGACCAGCAGGCCCTGGAACTCGGTTACCTGGATGCGGGGCTCGCCAGCAAAGACCTGACCGGCCAGGCGAATGCGCTCCTCGAGCGTGAACAGCCCTTGTTTCGACTGTGTCGCGTGCTGCGCCACTGCCACTACCACACGGTCGACAAATCCGAGGGCGCGATACACGATGTCTTCGTGGCCGCGCGTGATCGGATCGAAGGAGCCCGGATACACGGCGACCCGCTCGGTGCTGGTGGTCATGACGCCGCGGTGAGTGTGGTGAGCAACGTGTCGCCGTAGCGCCGGCTGCGGGCAACGTCTGCGTCGGCCAGCGGCTCGCGCATCGAATGCTCGATCCACAAGCTGTCGGCGAACGGCGTACGCTGATACAGTCGCGCGAGCGTCGCGGCCTGCCCGGTCCCGTACGGCGGGTCGGCGAGCGCGATGTCGAACGCGCCCGGCCGCAGCGCTGGCAAGTAGCGCAGTACATCCTCCCGGATGATCTCGGCTTGCCCGGCCGCGCCGAGTTTCTCGATGTTCTCGCGCAGCGCCCGCAGTGCGCCGGCGGAGCGCTCGACGAACGTGACGTGCGCTGCGCCGCGCGAAAGCGCCTCCAACCCGAGTGCCCCGGAGCCCGCATACAGGTCGAGCACGCGCGCGCCGCCCAGCGCGGGCTGCAGCGCGCTGAACCAGGCCTCGCGCACGCGGTCCGTAGTTGGCCGCGTATCCATGCCGCGCGGTGCGCGGATGCCATGGCCGCGCCAGCGCCCGGCGATGATCCTCACGCGGGTTCCGCCGGGCGCACGTCGAGCAGCCGGGCCTGCGCGCCGGCACGGCCGTTCCAGCGGTCCTCGTGCAGCGTGAAGGCGACGTCGATCGGCCGCTCCAGCAGCGTGGGCTGAGCGGCCAGACGCTCGGCCATGCCGAAGCCGATGGCTCCGAGCTGGGTCCCGTTCTGCCCGAGGCGCAGACGCAGGTGCTCGCGGTCGCGGCCGACGGCGCGCGGCGGGCCGCGCACTTCGACGTGGCGGGCGACGAACACGGGTGTCGGGTTCGCCATGCCGAACGGGCCGAAGTGCCGCATGACCGAACACACCTGGGGCGTCGCCTCGTTCAACGCGATCTCGACATCCCACTCGAGCTCCGCTTCCGGCCGGCGGTCGAGTTGTGCCGCCGCCGCGGCTGCGAACGCTTCGCGGAACGCGTCGATGCGGTCGACGCGGATCTCCAGCCCGGCCGCCTGTCGGTGGCCCCCATAACGCTCGAGCAGGCTGCCACACTCCTGGATGGCGGCGAGCAGGTCGAAGCCGCGGATGCCCCGACCGCTGCCCCGGGCGTGTTCGGCGGTGCCCCGCGCGATCAGGATGGTCGGCCGGTGGACGAGCTCCACGATGCGGGATGCGACGATACCGATCACCCCGGGATGCCAACCATCACCGGCGAGTACGATGCCGAAATCGCGTGCCGGATCGAAGCTCGCCTCGAGCATCTGGCGGGCGGCAGCGAGCGTCTCGCGATCGACGGCGCGCCGCTCCCGGTTCGTCGATTCGAGGCGGACGGCGAGTTCGGCGGCCTCCTCGGCGCGCTCCGCCAGCAACAGACGCAGTGCCCAGTCCGCGTCCTCCAGCCGGCCGGCGGCGTTCAGGCGCGGCGCCAGTACATGGCTGACGTGGGTGGCGCCGATGACCGCGCGCTCGCTCAGGCCGGTCTCCTGGATCAAGGCACGTACGCCCTGGTTACGCGTTTGCGCCAGAACGCGCAGCCCGAAGCGGGCGAACACCCGGTTCTCTCCATGCAGCGGCACCAGATCCGCGATCGTCGCGAGTGCGACCAGATCGAGCTCGTACAACAGCTCCTCGGTCGCCCGATTCGCCGCCGCGTACAGCGCTTCGCATAACTTGAACGCGACGCCCGTCCCGGCCAGCGACCGCTCCGGGTACGAGGAATCAGCGCGCCCTGGATTCAATACCGCCAGCGCATCAGGCAGCGTCGCGCCCGGTGTGTGATGGTCGGTGATGATGACGTCAACACCGCAGCGCCGCGCCTCGCGGACGGTGTCATGGGCCAGGATGCCGCAGTCGGCGGTGATCAGCAGCCGCGCGCCGACGCGCGTCGCGGCCGCCAGGCCAGCGCTACCGAGGTCGTAGCCGTCGCGCACACGGTGCGGCACGAACGCATGCACGTGCGCGCCCAGCCGACTCAACGTGCGGGTCAGCAGAGCGGCGGCGCAGACGCCGTCGACGTCGTAATCGCCGTGCACGAGAATGGTCTCGCCGCGTTGGATCGCGGCTCGGATGCGCGCGACCGCTCGCTCGCAGTCGGGCATCAACCAGGGGTCGTGGAGTTGCGTCAGGCGGGGTCTGAGAAAGCGTTTCGCGTCCTGCGGCGCCGCCAGTCCGCGCAGGAGCAGCAGCCGACACAATGGCAGCGGCAGCCCCAGTGCCGAGGCGAGCGAATGGGCACGGTCCGGATCCGCGAGTGTGATCGACTCGCGTTGCACCCAGCGCACCGGACCGGCCCTGATCGCGCCAGGACGCATGGTCAGCGGCCGCGCCGCCGGAACGGCTGCCTCACGACTCCTCGTGATACAGGATCACCCCGCATTCCTCGCAGCGCACGAGCGCGCCGCTGTCCCGAATCTCGGCTTGCCGTTGGATCGGCACCATGCTGAAGCAATGGCCGCAGGCACCATCCAGGGTGAGCGCAGCGAGGACCATGCGGGCACGTCCGCCGCGCGCGCGCTCGTACATCTGCCGGACGGGCGCATCCAGCGCGCCGGTCTGCTCCTGACGGCGCCCGAGCAGGTCGCTCAACTCGGCCTCGATCACCGCGCGCTGCTCGAGAATCTCACGGAGTCGTGGGTCCACTTCGCTCCGCAGCTCATCGATCTTCTTCGCCAGGTCATCACCCTTGAGCTCCGCGCGCCGCACCTGGTCGAGCATGTTGATCGCGTCCTGCTCGTCGGCCTCGAGGGCCCGCTGGATCAGATCCAGCTCCGTGCGGGCTGCCGCTTCCCCGCGCATGTCGCGCACCCTCATGAGCCGTTCCTCATAGCGCTCGACGCGCTGCCGGTTCTCGTCCGCCGATCGTTCCAGGCGGCGCGCCTCCTTGCGCGCCGTTTCGAGCTGGTTCCTGACCGCCTCGAGTTCTGACTCCAGGAGCTTCAGCGGCGCTTCCACCTCCTCCATCTGTGGCGTGAATGCCGCCAGCCGTTGCTGTGCCCCGTGGATCTCCCGATCGAGGTCCTGCAATGTGATCAATGCCTGGTGGACTTCACCCATTCGTCGTCTCGCTGGATCATGGATTCCGCGTCCGCGGTCCGGCCACGCCGCGCCGCAGCGCAGCGGCCGCGCCCTTCACCATGCTGCGTTCCACAGGCTTGCCCATCCTCTGTAGAGCCTGTGCAATCTGTTGCGCCTCCTGCAGAAGCGCGACCACCGCAATCTCGTCGTTCGCCTGCGCAACCGGCAGGAGCGCCTGGATCTCGTCCAATCGCCGGTGCAGGCGTTCCGAGCGGACGTCGTTGACCAGATCTTCGAACATCCGGTCCGTGTCGGTCAACTCCTCCGGATCCAGCAACAGTCCACGCACGCGGCCCATGGCTGCTTCACCGAGGTCGAGTCGGGCGACGAGCGCGCCGCCGCCGGCCGCATCGTCCTCCGCCTCCGTCTGCGTGGTCCCGCCTCCGTCCTCGACCGCGGCCACGCCCTCGACCTGTGCCAGCAGCGCCACGAAGATCTCACGGTTGACGCCATCCGTGAAGTCGTCGGCCTCGAGTCGCTCGAGCGCGCGGGCGATGAGCCGCGGGTCACGCAGTAGAAGCAGCAGCAACTTGCGCTGTCCCGCAAGCCCTGGTGTATCGCTCTGCCGTGCGCCGCCCGGCGCGCGCGGCCGGCCGGGCCCGGCCCCGGCCGACTCGCTC